>NZ_JBEXQK010000019.1:0-111982 GCF_040612535.1 Streptomyces sp. NPDC006368 | reverse complement strand
GAGGAGGCGGCCGGCGAGCGCGGCGGTACGCCGGGAGGGCCGGTGCGGGGGAGTACGCCGGGGGCTACGCCGGTGCGGGAGGGGACGCCGGTGGGCGCGGGTGAGCGTCGGCATGCCTTCATGGTGCGCCCGCTGCCGCCCGGCCGCCCGTGACAGCGGTCCATGCGGGTGGCCGGGGCCAGGGGCCCGGCCAGGGGCGCCGCCAGGGCGAGCGGTCCGCTACAGCGCGCCCTTCCGGGTCAGGAAGTTGAACGACAGCCACCCCGGAAGCACCGGCAGCCAGAGAGTCAGCAGCCGGTACAGCAGCACGGCGGGTGTGGCCACCTCCAGGGGCAGCCCGCCCACACCCACCAGACCGAACGTCAGCGCGCCCTCCACCGCCCCGACACCGCCCGGCGTCGGCGCCGCCGACCCCAGCGCGTTGCCCGCCAGGAAGACGACGGCGAGGCTGGCGTAACTCAGCTGCTGGTCGCCCTGGTCGAACGCCCGGATGCACGCGTCCAGGCACAGCACGAACGTACCCGTCAGCAGCAGCATGCCGCCGATGCCGGTGAGCAGCTTCATCGGCCGCTGCAGCACGTCCAGCATGCGCGGCACCACGCCCGCGAACAGCGAGCGCAGCCGCGTCGACACGAACTTCCGCATCGCCGGGATGGCCGTGACCACCAGGACCAGCACGGCGACCGTCAGCAGGCCCGCGATGACCGTCCTGGAGGGGGTGAAGTCCTGTGTCTTCTCCGTACCCGTCAGATAGCCGAACGCGAGCAGCAGCATGATGTGCGCGCCCAGACCGAAGAGCTGCGAGGCGCCCACACTCGCCACGGCCAGCCCCGGCCGTACGCCGGAGCGCTGCAGGAACCGGGTGTTCAGCGCCACACCACCCACCGCCGCCGGTGCCACGATCTTGACGAACGAGCCGGCGACCTGCGCCACCACCGTCCGCAGGAACGACACGCGCTCCGGCACGAACCCGAGCAGGCTCATCGCCGCCGCCACATAGCTCAGCGCCGAGAAGAGCACGGCCACCGCGACCCACGCCCAGTTCGCGTCGGCGACCGTCGACAGCGGTGTACTGGCGATCTGCGACAGCAGGAAGTACGCGGCGATGGCACCGGCGATGAGGCTGATGAGCGTACGCGGCCGGATGCGCTCCAGGCGGACCGGCTCGACCGGCGCCTGCGGCCTGATCAGCAGCACCTGGCGCCGGATCTGGGCGAGCAGGTCCTCCTCGCGGGCCTCCTCCAGCGCCTCGTCAAGCGCCCGCTTCTCGGCCTGCTTCTCGGCCCGTACCGCCTTGCGCTCGGCCTTCTCGTCCTTCTTCTCCGCGCGGTCCCCGTCCGGTTCCCCCTCCAGGCGGGCCTGCCGGGCCGCCTCGGACGCCGCCAGTACCGCCTCGCGCTCCCGCTGCGCCCGCTCCCGGGCGAGCCTGCGCAGCGTCGCGCGCGTGGAGCGGCTCAGGGCGATGGGCTGGAGCAGCGGCAGGCAGTCGGCGACCGTGTCCGGGCCCAGCACCTCGACGGCGGCGGCGACCGCGCGCTCCGCGCCGACCCGCAGGCCCAGCGTGGTCAGCAGCTGGGCGATGTCCATCCGCAGGACCAGGTCCCCGGCGGCGATCTCACCGCCCCGCAAATCTGTGATGATCACTCTGCTGGAACGATCCACCAGAATCGCGTCGCCGGTGAGCCTGCGGTGCGCGATACGCCGTGACTGGAGCGCCTTCACCTGCTCCCAGGCGCCCCGCACCACCTGGTCGGTGATCTCGTCGTCCGCGAGCGAGTCCAGGGAACGCCCGCCCAGGTGCTCGTACACCAGCATCACGGCGTCCGGGCCGAGCTCGGAGGTCGCGATCAGCTTCGGGGCGTTGGCACCGGCGGCGATCGCCGCGTACGCCAGCAGCGCCTCCTGCTCCAGCGCCTGGCGCAGCGACTGGATGGAGCGACGGGTGGTGATGCCGCGCAGCGTCATCCGGCGCCACACCCGGTAGAAGAACCCCTGCGCCTGCTGCTCACGGTCGACGACGGTGACGTCGAGCGGCGGGCCCTCCTCCAGGGTGACCAGATACCGGCGGCCCCGGTCGCCCTGCTCGGCGGAGTCCGGCACGTCCTCCGCGCGCATCGCGGTGACCGGGCGGAAACCGACGTGACGGAGCCCGGCCAGGAGTGTCTGGCCGGTGGGGCGGACGTTCGGGGAACCGACCGCGTACAGCGTGCCGTACGCGACGGTCCAGCCGATCAGGATGGTCAGGATGATCGACAGCGGGGTGGTGTAGCCCGCCACCAGCATCGTGAACGCGTCGAGCAGCAGCACCACCCACAGCGCCACGCGCCAGCGTGGCCTCCGGGCCATTCCGACGGCCGACATATAGGCGATGACCGGCGCCAGATAGCCGTGCACGGGGTCGGTCAGCCCACCCCCGGCCTGCGGCTGGGTCAGCGCGTCCTGGATGCCGCCCGGGGCGCCCCTGGCGACCCACAGGTCGGTCGCCAGGGTGACCCCGTGGGCCAGTACGGCGGCGAGGACACCGTCCGCGATGCGCAGACCGTCCCGCTTGATCAGCCGCTCGATGGCGAAGGCGACCGGGACCAGGAGGACGGCGATGCTGGAGGCGAGTCCGGCGAGCTGCACGAAGACGTCGGGCGCCTGGCCGGTGCCCTTGCTGATGTCCTTCTCCAGGCCGGACGTGGTGGCGTGGGCGAAGGCGGCGATGCCGACGACGACGGCGATCGCGAGGATGCCGATGAGCAGCCGCAGCAGATCGGACGGGCGGTGGACGCGGGCGGCGAGAAGCGGCTCGTCACCGGAGACGCGGTCGATGGGACTCTCCGCGGTCACGCATACCGTCTCCTTCTGCATCTCCCCGAGAGGCCGTACACACTGCCCCTCCATGGTCTCTCCGTCTGGTCGATCTGGTTGATCTCGTTGATCCCGTCTCACCGGTCACCGCCCGGAAGATGGTGGCACGACCGGACGGTACGGGGAGGCATCAGGGTGCGTTGCCCGCGTTGTCGGTGCCGTGGTGCAGGATGGTCCGGGTGAGTACGCAGGAGCCCCAGGAGCCTTCCGGGCACCCCGGATCCGCGCTCCCCGAGTACGCGGAACGGGTGCTGGACGTCGCCGAGGTGATCCCGCCCGGCCGGGTGATGACGTACGGGGACATCGCCGAGTGGCTGGGCGAGGGCGGCCCCCGGCAGGTGGGCCGCGTCATGGCGCTGTACGGCGCTGGAGTGCCGTGGTGGCGCGTGGTGCGCGCCGACGGGCGGCTGCTGCCCGGCCACGAAGTGCGGGCGCTCGGGCACTACCGCGAGGAGGGCACCCCGCTGCGCGCGGCCACGGCCGCCGCCGCGCGCGACGACGAGGGACACCTGCCGCGCCTCGACCTGAAGGCGGCGCGCTGGGACGGCGGTGATGCGGCGGACCGCGCGTGACGGCCCCACAGCCCGCGTAACGTTGCCCTTCACCACCAGCACACCCACCAGGACCGGCGATCCACGTGAGCTCCTCCTCCACCACCACCGGGCGTACGTCACACCGGGGGCGCACCCCCGGCGCGTACCGGCTGGTGCGCACCCCGCCGACTCCTGTGAGCCCCCCTCTCCTGGACGCATCGCAGCGCGCGGTGGTTGACCACCCCGGCGGTCCCCTCCTGGTGCTGGCCGGACCGGGCACCGGCAAGACGACGACGCTGGTCGAGACGGTCGCCGCCCGCATCGCCAAGGGCGCCGACCCCGAACGCATCCTGGTGCTCACCTTCAGCCGCAAGGCGGCGGTGGAACTGCGCGACCGGATGGCGGCGCGCATCCCCGGCGCACGGGCGCCGCAGGCCACCACCTTCCACTCCTTCTGCTACGCGCTGATCCGCGCCCATCAGGACGCCGCCCTGTTCTCCGAACCCCTGCGACTGCTGTCCGGTCCGGAACAGGACCTCGCCGTGCGTGAGCTCCTGGCCGGCCAGCTGGATCTGGAGCGGGAAGGCCTGGCCCGTGTCCACTGGCCCGACGAGCTGCGCGCCTGCCTGACGACGCGCGGTTTCGCCGACGAGGTACGGGCGGTACTGGCGCGCTCCCGCGAGCTGGGCCTGGGCCCGCGCGCCCTGGCGGCCTTCGCGGCGCGCACGGGGCGGCCGGACTGGTCGGCGGCGGCGGCGTTCCTCGCGGAGTACCTGGACGTGCTCGACATGCAGGGCGTACTCGACTACGCGGAGCTCGTGCACCGCGCGGTGCTGCTGGCGGGCTCGGTGACGCTGCCCGGCTACGACGCCGTGTTCGTCGACGAGTACCAGGACACCGACCCGGCGCAGGTCCGGCTGCTCGGAGCCCTGGCGGGAGGCGGTCGCACGCTGTACGCCTTCGGCGACCCCGACCAGTCGATCTACGCCTTCCGGGGCGCCGATGTGAACGGCATCCTCGACTTCCCGGGCACCTTCCGCCGCCCCGACGGCACCCCGGCGCCGGTCGCCGTCCTGACCACCTCGCGCCGCTCGGGCGCGGCCCTGCTGTCCGCCACCCGGCTGCTCACCGCGCGGATGCCCCTGCCGCGGCTCCCCGCCGACAAGGTCCGCGCCCACCGGGACCTGGCGGCGGTCCGGGACGGCGGCCGGGTCGAGACGTACACCTTCCCGACCGCCTCCACGGAGGTCGACAACATCGCGGACATCCTGCGGCGCGCCCACCTGGAGGAGGGCGTGCCCTGGCACGACATGGCGGTCCTGGTCCGCGCCGGCTCCCGAACGATCCCGACCCTCCGCCGCGCCCTGACCTCGGCGGGCGTCCCCGTCGAGGTCGACGCCCCCGACATCCCCCTGCGCCACGAGCCCGCGGTCACCCCCCTCCTCACGGCGCTCCGCGCGACGGCCACCGCCGCCCTCGGCCCGGCGGCGGCCACGCGGCGCACTGCGGTCGCCCCGGGGGCGGTGGGCGCGCCCCCCGAGGAGCCCGCACCGGGCGCCTCCCCGGCGTCCGCGCCGCCCTCGGCGTCTCCGGCGTCTCCGGCCGACCGGGCGGCACCCGAGCGCCGCGAGGCGGGCGCCGGGGCCGATGCGGAGACCCGCCCGGACGGGGGCGCGGACGGAGAGGCCACCCGGGAAGCCGGGCTCCCCGGCGCCCGCGCCGGGACCGGGACCGAGGCCGGGACCGGCACCGGGGCTGAAACCGGCACCGGGACCGAGGCCGGGACCGAGGCCGGCATCGGGGCTGAGACCGCGACCGAGACCAGCACCGGCACCGAGACCAGCACCGGCACCGAGACCAGCGCCGACACCGAGACCAGCACCGGCACCGGGGCCGAGGCCGAGGCCGAGAGCGGGACGGACACCGGGACCGCCGGGGGCGCCGGAACCGAGGCTGACTCCGCGACCGACACCGCCTGCGCCGCCGGGGCCGAGGCCGACGCCGAGACCGGCACCGGCACCGGCACCGGCACCGGCACCGGCACGGAGACCGAGACCGGCACCGAGACCGCCGAGACGGTGACCGAGACCGGGGGTGCCGGCCAGGCGTGGCTGGACGCCGAGACCGCGATCACCCTCCTCACCTCGCCCCTCGGCGGAATGGACGCCGCCGATCTGCGCAGGCTCGGGCGGGCGCTGCGCGACGAGGAGCGGGCCGGCGGGAACAGGGTCCCGCCGCCCTCCGACGCGCTCATCGCCCGCGCCCTCGCCGAGCCCGAGCGGCTCGTCGCCCACGACCCCGCGTATGCCCGCGGCGCCCAGCGGCTCGGCGAGCTCCTCCGCCGTACCCGCGAGCTCCTCGCGAACGGCGGCACAGCCGAAGAGGCCCTGTGGCTCCTCTGGGACGGCACCCCGTGGCCCGCCCGCCTGCAGCGCGCCGCGCTCCGCGGCGGCGCGGCCGGCCGCAACGCCGACCGCGACCTCGACGCCGTGTGCGCGCTGTTCGACACGGCCGCCCGCGCCGAGGAGCGCACCGGCGGGCGCGGCGCGCTGAACTTCCTCGAAGAGCTCGACGCCCAGGACATCGCCGCCGACACCCTCGCCAAGAGGCCCGTGCGCCCCGACGCCGTACGGCTGATGACCGCCCATCGCTCCAAGGGCCTGGAGTGGGGCCTGGTCGTCGTCGCCGGTGTCCAGGAGGGCCTCTGGCCCGACCTGCGCCGCCGCGGCTCCCTGCTCGAGGCGGACCGCATCGGCCGCGACGGGCTCGCGGAACCGCTCACCCCCGGCGCCCTCCTCGCCGAGGAGCGCCGGCTCTTCTACGTCGCGGCCACCCGCGCCCGCGACCGTCTCGTCGTCACCGCCGTCAAGGCGCCCGCCGACGACGGCGACCAGCCCTCCCGCTTCCTCACCGAACTCGGGGTCGAGCCCAAGGACGTCACGAGCCGCCCCCGCCGCCCCCTCGCCGTCCCCGCCCTCGTCGCCGAACTCCGGGCAACCACCGTCGACCCGCAGGCCTCGGAGGAGCTCCGCGACGAGGCCGCGCGGCGCCTGGCCAAGCTCGCCGCGCTGACCGACGACGAGGGCCAGCCGCTCGTACCCGCCGCGCACCCCTACCGCTGGTGGGGCCTGTACGAGCCGACCCACTCGACCGTTCCCCTGCGCGACCGCGATCGCCCCGTCGCGCTGTCCGGCAGCGCCCTGGAGCAGCTCGCCAACACCTGCGCCCTCCAGTGGTTCCTGGGCCGTGAGGTGAAGGCGGACGCCCCGGCCACGGCAGCCCAGGGTTTCGGCAACGTCGTCCACGTCCTCGCCGACGAGGTCGCCTCCGGACGTACCCCCGCCGACCTCGCCGTGCTCATGGAGCGCCTCGACTCCGTCTGGGACGCGCTCGCCTTCGACGCGCCGTGGAAGTCGGCCCAGGAGAAGGAGCACGCGCGCGTGGCGCTGGAAAGGTTCCTGCGCTGGCACGTCATGGACCGCGGCGGCCGTACCCCCGCCGCCACCGAGCACGACTTCGACGTCACCCTCGAAGCGGGGGAGTACGAGGTGCGGATCCGGGGCTCCATGGACCGGGTCGAGGCCGACGAGCACGGCCGCGCGTACGTCGTCGATTTCAAGACCGGCAAGCAGGCCCCCACCAGGGACGAGGTCGCCCACCACCCCCAGCTCGCCGTGTACCAGCTCGCCGTGCGCGAGGGTGCCGTCGACGACGTCTTCGACGGCCGTCGCCCCGAGCCCGGGGGCGCCGAACTCGTCCACCTGCGCCAGCCCGCCCCCAAGAAGGAGGGCGGCGACGAGCTCCCCAAGGTGCAGGCCCAGGAGCCCCTGACCGGCGAGTGGGTCGGCGACCTCCTGGCCACGGCCGCCGGACGGGTCCTGGACGAACGTTTCACCCCGGCCGCCGGACAGCACTGCGCGCACTGCGCGTTCCGCGCCTCGTGCAGCGCCCGCCCCGAGGGCCGGCACATCGTCGAGTGAGGACTGTCAGTGCGGCCGGTTAGCCTCGTTGACCGTGACCCCTCGCCTGACCGACCCCGAGCAGCTCAAGGAGCTTCTCGGCATCCCGTTCACCCCGGAGCAGACGGCCTGCATCACCGCGCCGCCCGCCCCGCAGGTCATCGTGGCCGGAGCCGGCTCCGGCAAGACGACGGTGATGGCGGCCCGGGTGGTCTGGCTGGTCGGCACGGGCCAGGTCGCGCCGGAGCAGGTCCTCGGCCTGACGTTCACCAACAAGGCGGCCGGCGAGCTCGCCGAACGCGTCCGCAAGGCGCTGGTCCGCGCCGGGGTCACCGACCCGGACGTCATCGACCCGGACAACCCCCCGGGCGAGCCGCGCATCTCCACGTACCACGCCTTCGCCGGGCAGCTGCTCACCGACCACGGCCTGCGCATCGGCCTGGAGCCCACCTCCCGGCTCCTCGCCGACGCCACCCGCTACCAGCTCGCCGCGCGCGTGCTGCGCGAGGCGCCCGGACCGTACCCCGCCCTCACCAAGTCGTTCCCCACCCTCGTCAGCGACCTGCTCGCCCTCGACGCGGAGCTCGCCGAGCACCTCGTACGCCCCCGCGACCTCCTCCTGTACGACTCCGAGCTGCTCACCGCCCTCGAAGGCGCCCGGCTGACCAACGCCGACCTGCGCAAGGTCCCGGAGGCCGCCGCGGCCCGCCGCGAGCTGACCGACCTCGTCGTCCGCTACCGCGCGGCCAAGAAAGAGCGCGACCTGCTCGACTTCGGCGACCAGATCGCTCTCTCCGCCGAGCTGGCCCTCACCCGGCCCGAGGTGGGCGCGATCCTGCGGGACGAGTTCCGGGTCGTCCTCCTGGACGAGTACCAGGACACGTCCGTCGCGCAGCGCCTGCTGCTGTCCGGGCTCTTCGGCGGGGGCACCGGCCATCCGGTCACGGCCGTGGGCGACCCCTGCCAGGCGATCTACGGCTGGCGCGGCGCGTCCGTCGCCAACCTGGACGACTTCCCCGAGCACTTCCCTTACGCGGATCGAACCCCCGCCACCCGCTTCTCGCTGAGCGAGAACCGCCGCAGCGGCGGTCGCCTCCTGGACCTCGCCAACGGGCTGGCCGAGCCTCTGCGCGCCATGCACGAGGGCGTCGAGGCGCTGCGCCCGGCGCCCGGCGCCGAGCGCGACGGCACCGTCCGGATCGCCCTCATGCCCACCCAGGCGGAGGAGATCGCGTGGCTCGCGGACTCCATCGCCCACCTGGTCCGCACCGGCAAGGAGCCGGGTGAGATCGCCGTCCTGTGCCGTACGGCGACGGACTTCCCCGAGATCCAGGCCGCCCTGGTGGCCCGTGACATCCCCGTCGAGGTGGTGGGCCTGTCCGGGCTCCTGCACCTTCCCGAGGTCGCCGACCTGGTCGCGGTCTGCGAGGTCCTCCAGGACCCGGGCGCCAACGCCTCGCTCGTCCGGCTGCTCACCGGGCCGCGCTGGCGGATCGGCGCCCGCGACCTGGCGCTGCTGGGCCGCCGCGCCCGGTTGCTGGTCCACCGCGCGCGTGACGAGGACACGGACCCCGACGAGCGGCTGGCGGCAGCGGTCGAAGGGGTGGACCCGGCCGAGGTGGTCTCGCTCGCCGACGCCCTGGACACCTTCCTCGAACCGGCCGGCGAGGACGACGGCCTGCCCTTCTCCGCCGACGCCCGGGTCCGCTTCGCCCGGCTCGCCGCCGAACTGCGCGACCTGCGCCGCTCCCTCGCCGATCCCCTGATGGACGTCCTCCACCGGGTCCTCGCCACCACCGGCCTGGAGGTGGAGCTGTCCGCCTCGCCGCACGCCCTGGCGGCCCGCCGCCGCGAAACCCTCTCGCACTTCCTCGACATAGCGGCCGGCTTCGCCTCCCTGGACGGCGAGGCCACCCTCCTGGCCTTCCTGGGGTTCCTGCGCACGGCCGCCCAGTACGAGAAGGGTCTGGACAACGCCCTCCCGGGTGGCGAGAACACCGTCAAGGTGCTCACCGCGCACAAGTCCAAGGGCCTGGAGTGGGACGTCGTCGCCGTCCCGGGCCTGGTCGCGTCCCAGTTCCCCAGCACCAGGTCCCGTGAGTCCTGGACCGCCCAGCCGCAGGTCCTGCCGCACGCGCTGCGCGGTGACGCGCCGACCCTCCCGGCGATCGACGCGTGGGACGCGAAGTCCCTGAAGTCCTTCAAGGAGGCCATGAAGGACCACCAGCACACCGAGGAGCTGCGCCTGGGGTACGTGACCTTCACCCGGCCCCGTTCCCTCCTGCTCGCCTCGGCCCACTGGTGGGGTCCCTCCCAGAAGCGCCCGCGCGGCCCGTCCCCGTTCCTGCACGAGCTGTACGACCACTGCGTGGCCGGCTTCGGCGACATCGAGGCGTGGGCGGATGAACCGCCCGAGGGCGCGGAGAACCCCGCCCTCGCGGAGTCCTCGGCGGACCGGCCCTGGCCCCTGCCTCTGGACCCGGCGTCCCTCGCCCGCCGCCGCGCGGCTGCCGACAGGGTTCTCCACCACCTGTCCACGCTGGACGCCACCCCCGTCCCCCCACGGGGCCCCTCGGACGACCTGTTCCCCGAGCACCCGGACCACCCGGACCATCAGGCGGCCGACCATCCGGGCCCAGATGACCTGTTCCAGGGCCCGGACGACCTGTTCCAGGAACACCCGGACCCGGACGAGCCGCCACTCGACGACCTCGACGGCCCCGACGACGATCTCGCCCCGCTGACCGACTGGGACGGCTGGGACGACTGGGAGGACCGGCCCGCCGGGCTGCCGGACGGGCCCTCGACCGGCGCTCGCGGCGAAACCACCGCCGGCCCCGGCGAAACCCCCGCCGCGGCCACCACGCGCGCCGACGTGCCCGCCCCCCGGCACGGGGAAACCGCCCCCACCCGGCGTCCCGGGCCCGGACGGATCACCCTCGAAGACGCCCGCACCATCGCCTCCTGGGACCGCGACCTCGACGCCCTCACCACCGAACTGCTCCGCTCCCGCGCCACCACCCGCGACGTCCCCCTGCCCGCGTCCCTGACCGCGTCCCAGCTGCTGCGCCTCGCCGCCGACCCCGACGGCTTCGCCCAGGAGCTCGCCCGGCCCATGCCGCGCCCGCCGCAGCCCGCGGCCCGGCGCGGCACCCGGTTCCACGCATGGGTGGAAAGCCGCTTCGAGCCGCTGCCGCTGCCGATGCTCGGGCCCGACGAACTGCCCGGCGGGGAGGCGTACGCCGACGAGCCGGAGATCGCCGACGAGCGGGACCTCGCCGCGCTCAAGGAGGCGTTCGAGGACACCCCGTACGCCCATCGCACCCCCCACCGCGTCGAGGCGCCGTTCCAGCTGACCCTGGCCGGTCGCGTCATCCGGGGCCGTATCGACGCCGTCTACCGCGACCCGGACACCGGCGCGTACGAAATCGTCGACTGGAAGACCAGCCGCTTCCGCACCGCCGACCCCCTCCAGCTCGCGGTCTACCGCCTCGCCTGGGCCGAGCAGCACGGCCTGCCGCTCGACCGGGTCACGGCGGCCTTCGTCTACGTACGAACGGGCGAGGTCATCCGCCCGGACGACCTCCCCGGGCGCCCCGGGATCGAGAGCATCCTGCTCCGTGGGACGGCAGACGGCCCGGCCCCGGACGCCGGATAGGCTCAAGGGCATGAGCGACACCCCGGACAGCGCCGTCCACACCGTACGTACGTACATGGCGCAGCACCGCGCGGCCTTCCTCGACGACCTCGCCGAGTGGCTGCGCATCCCGTCCGTGTCGGCGCAGCCGGCGCACGCCACGGACGTACGGCGCAGTGCGGAGTGGCTCGCGGCGAAGCTGACGGAGACCGGCTTCCCGGTCGCCGAGGTCTGGGAGACGGAGGGCGCCCCCGCGGTCTTCGCCGAGTGGCCCTCGGGCGAGGAGGACGCGCCCACCGTCCTGGTCTACGGCCACCACGACGTGCAGCCCGCCGCCCGCGAGGACGGCTGGGACACGGACCCCTTCGAGCCGGTGATCCGCGGAAACCGCCTCCACGCGCGCGGTGCCGCCGATGACAAGGGGCAGGTGTTCTTCCACACGCTGGGCGTGCGCGCCCATCTCGCGCTGACCGGCCGCACCGCCCCGGCCGTCAACCTGAAGATGCTGATCGAGGGCGAGGAGGAGTCCGGCTCCCCGCACTTCCGAGCACTCGTCGAGCGGCACCGCGCCCGTCTCGCCGCCGATGCCGTGATCGTCTCCGACACCGGCATGTGGTCGGAGACGACCCCCACCGTCTGCACCGGCATGCGCGGCGTCGCCGACTGCGAGATCACGCTGTACGGCCCGGACCAGGACATCCACTCCGGTTCCTTCGGCGGCGCCGTACCGAACCCGGCCACGATCGCCGCCCGTCTGGTCGCCGCGCTCCACGACGAGGACGAGCACGTCACGATCCCCGGCTTCTACGACAACATCCCCGCGCTCGGCGACGCCGAGCGCGAGCTGATCGCCGAGCTGCCCTTCGACGAGGCGGCCTGGCTGGCCACCGCCAAGTCCTACGGCACCCTCGGCGAGGCGGGCTACTCCACCCTGGAACGCCTCTGGGCGCGCCCGACAGCCGAGGTCAACGGCATCGGCAGCGGCTACCAGGGGCCAGGGGGCAAGACGATCATTCCGTCCACGGCCCATCTGAAGCTGTCGTTCCGCCTGGTCGCGGGCCAGGACCCGGACAAGATCGAACTGGCGGTACGGGACTGGGTCGCCGCGGGCCTCCCGGCCGGGATCCGCCACGAGATCACCTTCGGCGCCCCCACGCGCCCGTGCCTGACGCCGCTCGACCACCCGGCCCTCCGGTCCGTCGCCCGGTCGATGAGCCGGGCCTTCGACGGTGCCAAGGTCCGCTTCACCCGTGAGGGCGGCTCGGGGCCGGCCGCCGACCTCCAGGACGTCCTGGCGGCACCGGTGCTGTTCCTCGGCATCTCCGTACCCTCCGACGGCTGGCACGCGCCGAACGAGAAGGTCGAGCTGGACCTGCTGCTGAAGGGCGCGGAGACGACGGCCCACCTGTGGGGCGACCTGTCCGCCGCACTCCGCTGAAGATGAAGAGACCGCCATGCACCCGGGGGAGTTGGAACCACCAGTGAGCACCATCAGCAACGAAGCCCACCGGCCGATCAGTCTGACGGCCCCGAGCGGCATCGACCGCGCGGCACACCACCGTCTCGACGAGGCGTGGCTCGCCGCCGCGTGGAGCCACCCGACCACCCGGGTCTTCGTGGTCTCCGGCGGCCAGGTCCTGATCGACGACACCCCCGACGGGCGCACCGAACTGGTCATGACCCCGGCGTTCGAAGCGCCCGTCACCGAGACCCACCGGTACTTCCTGGGGACGGACGCGGACGGCGTCAGCTACTTCGCGCTCCAGAAGGACGCGCTCCCGGGCCGGATGGACCAGTCGGCCCGCCCGGCCGGGCTGCGGGAGGCCGGGCTGCTGCTGTCGCCGCGGGACGCCGGTCTGATGGTGCACGCGGTGGCGCTGGAGAACTGGCAGCGGCTGCACCGCTTCTGCTCACGCTGCGGCGAGCGCACGGTGATCGCTGCGGCGGGGCACATCCGCCGCTGCCCGGCCTGCGGCGCCGAGCACTACCCGCGCACCGACCCGGCGGTGATCATGCTGGTGACGGACGAGGAGGACCGGGCGCTGCTGGGCCGCCAGGTCCACTGGCCGGAGGGTCGTTTCTCGACGCTGGCTGGGTTCGTGGAGCCGGGCGAGTCGATCGAGCAGTCGGTCGCACGTGAGGTCTTCGAGGAGGCCGGGGTGACGGTCGGCGAGGTGCGGTACGTCGCCAGCCAGCCGTGGCCGTTCCCGTCGAGCCTGATGCTGGGCTTCATGGCGCGCGCCACGTCCTCCGAGATCAATGTGGACGGCGACGAGATCGAGGAGGCCCGCTGGTTCTCCCGGGAAGACCTGCGGGCCGCGTTCGAGTCCGGCGAGGTCCTTCCCCCGTACGGCATCTCGATCGCGGCCCGTCTGATCGAGCTCTGGTACGGCAAGCCGCTACCCAGGCCCGGAAACGTCGCCTAGCGCCGGCAGGCGCGCGCGTCAGGCGCCGATCTTCTGCTTGACCTGGGCCAGCGAAGGGTTGGTCAGCGTCGTGCCGTCCGCGAAGAGGACGGTCGGCACGGTCTGGTTTCCTCCGTTGGCCTTCTCCACGAAGGCGGCCGACTCAGGGTCCAGCTCGATGTTGATCTCGGTGTACGCGATGCCCTCGCGGTCCAGCTGGCTCTTCAGCCGGCGGCAGTAGCCGCACCACGTCGTGCTGTACATCGTCAGGGTGCCCTGCATCGTCTCTGCGCTCCTCGGGTCGGGTCGGTGGGGGCGGGTGCCGATTGCGGCACCGAGAGGCAAAACGTACGCGCCCACGGGACCATTCCCACACCGCGCCCGGAACCGGTACGACAGTACGACCGCAATCTCTGCCCTGTGGACAACGGTCACATCCGCCACCGGCGACCTGGCAGCATGGCAGGGTGACAGCAGCAACGGACTCCACTCCCTTCCCGCAGGTCCCCGAGACCGCCGACGCGGTGCTCGACGGGCTCGACCCCGAGCAGCGCGAGGTGGCGACGGCCCTGCACGGTCCGGTGTGCGTGCTGGCGGGCGCCGGCACGGGCAAGACGCGCGCGATCACCCACCGGATCGCCTACGGCGTCCGCGCGGGCATACTCGCGCCGGCCAGTGTGCTCGCCGTCACCTTCACCAACCGCGCCGCGGGCGAGATGCGCGGCCGGCTCCGCCAGCTCGGCGCGGGCGGCGTCCAGGCCCGCACCTTCCACTCGGCCGCCCTTCGTCAGCTGCAGTACTTCTGGCCGAAAGTCGTCGGTGGTGAACTGCCGCGTCTGCTGGAGCGGAAGATCCAGCTGGTGGCCGAGGCCGCCGCCCGCTGCCGCATCCGCCTCGACCGCAACGAGCTGCGCGACACCACGAGCGAGATCGAGTGGGCCAAGGTCACGCAGACCGTCCCCGCCGATTACCCGGCGGCGGTCGCCAAGGCCCAGCGTGACGCCCCACGGGACGTTGCCGAAATTGGCCAGATCTATGCGATGTACGAGCAGCTCAAGCGAGACCGCGGAGTCATCGACTTCGAGGACGTCCTGCTGCTGACCGTCGGCATCCTCCAGGACCGGCACGACATCGCCGACCAGATCCGCCGCCAGTACCAGCACTTCGTGGTGGACGAGTACCAGGACGTGTCCCCGCTCCAGCAGCGTCTCCTCGACCTGTGGCTGGGCGACCGCGACAACCTCTGCGTCGTCGGTGACGCCAGCCAGACGATCTACTCGTTCACCGGCGCCACCCCCGACCACCTGCTGAACTTCCGCACCCGTCACCCCAACGCCACCGTGGTGAAGCTGGTCCGCGACTACCGCTCCACCCCACAGGTCGTCCACCTGGCCAACGGGCTGCTCAGCCAGGCCGTCGGCCGGGCCGCCGAGCACCGCCTGGAGCTGATCTCCCAGCGCGACCCGGGCCCGGAGCCCGCCTACACGGAGTACGCCGACGAACCCGCCGAGGCCGAGGGCACCGCCCGCCGCATCCGCGACCTGATCGCCGCCGGTGTCCCGGCCGGGGAGATCGCCGTGCTGTACCGGATCAACGCCCAGTCCGAGATCTACGAGCAGGCCCTCGCCGACGCCGGAGTGCCCTACCAGCTGCGCGGCGCCGAGCGCTTCTTCGAGCGCGCCGAGGTGCGCGAGGCGGGCGTCGCCCTGCGCGGCGCGGCTCGCGCCGGGGGCAACGACCCGCTGCTGGACGACGCCGGCGACCTGCCCTCCCAGGTGCGGGCCGTGCTGTCCACCAAGGGCTGGACCACCGAGCCCCCGGCCGGCTCCGGCGCTGTCCGCGACCGCTGGGAGTCCCTGGCCGCGCTGGTCCGGCTCGCCGAGGACTTCGCCCGCGCCCGCGCCGGGGCCACCCTCGGCGACCTGGTCGCCGAGCTCGACGAGCGGGCCGCCGCCCAGCACGCCCCCACCGTGCAGGGCGTCACCCTCGCCTCGCTGCACGCGGCCAAGGGCCTCGAATGGGACGCGGTGTTCCTGGTCGGCCTGACCGAGGGCATGATGCCGATCACCTACGCCAAGACCGATGAGCAGATCGAGGAGGAGCGCCGCCTGCTGTACGTCGGCGTCACCCGCGCCCGGCTGCACCTCTCGCTCTCCTGGGCCCTCTCCCGCTCGCCCGGCGGGCGGGCCTCCCGCCGCCCCACCCGGTTCCTGGCAGGCCTGCGTCCCGGCTCCTCGCTCCCCGGCGCCCGCACGGCCGGCGGAGGCGGCGGCATCGAGCGCGGTGGCGGCAGCCGCCGGAAGCGCCGGGGAACGGTGCAGTGCCGCGTGTGCGGCACGACCCTCACCGACGCCGGCGAGATGAAGCTGATGCGCTGTGAGGGCTGCCCGTCCGACATGGACGAGGGGCTGTACGAACGGCTGCGCGAGTGGCGCTCGGATCAGGCGAAGCAGCTCGGCCAGCCCGCGTACTGCGTCTTCACCGACAAGACCCTGATGGCGATCGCCGAGGCCGTCCCGTCCACCGACGGCGAGCTCGCCTCCATCTCCGGGGTCGGCGCGCGCAAACTGGACCGCTTCGGCACCGATGTTCTGGCCATCTGCGCAGGCCAGGACGTTGGCGGAGGCGCCGAGGAGGACTGACGCAAACTCGTCGGAAAAATAGTTTGCGCCCGCCCCAGTGATCCCCATAGGTTCTTAACCACGAGAACAGCGGCTTCTCCGAAGCCCTGTCCTTGTGCTGTACTTATCCGAATACGCGCGGGACCGGCTCCGACCGATCCCCCCGAGACGCCGAGAGGAGGCGATTTCAGTGATCAGCATCAACGTCAGCTCTATCAGCCCGACCGCCAAAATGACCGATCGCTCCGTCGTCTCCACCTGCTCGCTCGGCCTCTCCGGCTCGGCGTTCATGGGCAGCGGTATGTCCGGCTTCGCGGCCGAGCGCCCCGCCATGCTCCTGACGGCTCTCCCCGTCCTGGAGCGCAATGAGCGACCGACCAAGGCACTGGAAGCAGGAGTAGCAGCAGGCAAGGCCCAGGCCTATGCCTTTGCGGCGACCGGTGCCGAAACCAAGCAGCAGACGCAGCACCACACGATGTGGGCCTTCCGTGGGCTCGAACCCTGGAGTGATCCAGCCTGATCGACGATCAGGCCGGCGCCTTCAGGGCCGCGGAACCCCACCCGGGATCCGCGGCCCTTCTGTTTTGCCCGAACGGGCGAAGCGGAGCGAAGGGGCCTCGGGACAAGGCAGAACCCGGTACCAGCCCACCGGCCAACAGGCCGGACCGACCAGACGAGGAAAACAGAACCGTGCAACTCGAAGCGCACGCCCCGTCCGTACCGCCTTCGCAAACGATTCCCCCGCCCGGCCTCACGGAGGACCCCGCTTTGACCCCCCTGACCGCGCTCACCGCGCTCGACGACGCCATCGAGAACCTCGGCGTACCCGTCCCCTGCCGCGCCTACGACCCGGAGGTCTTCTTCGCCGAGTCGCCGGCCGACGTCGAGTACGCCAAGTCCCTCTGCCGGACCTGCCCGCTCATGGCCGCCTGCCTCGCGGGGGCCAAGGAACGGCGCGAGCCGTGGGGCGTCTGGGGCGGTGAGCTCTTCGTCCAGGGCGTGGTCGTCGCCCGCAAGCGGCCCCGTGGCCGCCCGCGCAAGAACCCGGTCACGGCATGAACGTCACCGGAACCATCGACCGCCCCCTGACGCACGATCCCCAGAAGCAGGCCCCGATGACCTCTTCCGCGAGCGAGCCCCACGGCTCCGCCACCCCAGCCGTCACCACCATCGGCGCGAATGACTCGCGCCAGAACAGGAACCGTGAGATGCAACTCATCCAAGAAGCGCTGGCTCGTGCCCATATGCACGAGCGCATGCGGGAAGCCGACGCGGAACGCCAGGCCCTGCGCCTGGTCGCCGCCCGGCGCATGCAGCGCCGCGCCGAGCGCGTCTCGCTGCGCGCCCGCCGCGCGCTGGCCATGGCCGTCATGCACTGAGCGCCCAGCGCACTGAGCGCCGAACCCTCGCGGGGGCCGGTCCGAACCGACCGGCCCCCGCGGTGCGTTGCGCACCGCCCGGGCACCGAGTGGAGTTATCGTCCCGTGGTGAACGACCGGACTCCTCCCCCCGCGCAGCCGGACCCTCACACCCTGGTGTGCTCCCGCTGCGGCAGGTCCGCGGACAGCCCCCCGGTGACCTGGATGTGTTCCGTGGAGAACGGCACCCGTCACTACTTCTGCGACGACTGCGCCCGCACCCACCTCAGAGCCATCGAGAGCAGACTCGACTCCGCCTGGTGGTGATCGTGCACCGGGCGGAGCCGAACCACCCGGTCAGGCCCGCGCCTCCACCGGCACCACGTCCTCGTCGTCCTCCGGCAGGAAGCCCGGCAGCCACGACTCCAGCTCATCCCGCAGCCGCACCGTGGCGTTCAGCTGGCACAGCACCCCAATGGTGCTCAGCGTCACCCGGTGGATCAGCAGATAGGCGGGCGGCAGATTGAGCTGCTTGCCCAACTGGTGCGCCGGGGACCGGATATCGGCTATCCGGGCCGCCTGCGCCCGCAGCCAGCCACGGGTGAAGGTGAACGCCTCCACCTCAGCCGGCTCGATGATCGGCAGCAGATACTCCAGCACCGCGTCCGGGTCGAGCTCGATGGTCTCCTTGACGAACCCCTCCGCGCACAGGAGTTCGTACACCGTCTCCGCATCGCCCTCCAGGGTCAGCCGCAGACAGGCACCGATCGGGTCCGGCAGGCCGCCCGGCAGCCGGTCCACCGTGCCGAAGTCCAGCACGCCCAGCCGCCAGCCGCTCTCCTCGCCGTCCTCGTCCCCCTCGACCGCGGGCAGCAGACGGAAGTTGCCCGGGTGCGGATCGGCGTGCAGCAGACCCGTGCGCGCCGGCCCCGAGAACAGGAAGCGCGCCAGCAACTGGCCCGCGCGGTCGCGCTGTTCGGGCGTACCGTCCGTGATGACGTCGGCGAGCGGTATGCCGTCGATCCACTCCGTCACCAGCACCTGGTCGGACTGGTGCACCACGTCCGGCACCACCACGTCCGGATCGTCGGCGAACTCCGCGGCGTGCTGCCGCTGCGCCTCGGCCTCCAGGCCGTAGTCCAGCTCCTCGGCCACCCGGTCGCGCAACTCGGTGATCAGCGGCTTGATGTCCATGCCCGGGATCAGCGGCCCGAGCAGCCGGGCGAACCGGCTCAGCTGCGCCAGGTCCGACAACAGCGCGTCACCCGCCCCCGGATACTGCACCTTCACCGCGACCTTGCGGCCGTCGTGCCACACGGCCCGGTGCACCTGGCCGATCGACGCCGCCGCCGACGGCTTGTCCTCGAACTCCAGGAACAGCTCGCGCCATTCGGCGCCCAGCCGCTCCTCCAGCACCGAGTGGACCGTACGGGTCGGCATCGGCGGGGCCGCCTCCTGGAGCTTGGTCAGCGCCGCCCGGTAGGGCCCGGCGACCTCCTCCGGAAGAGCCGACTCGAAGACGGACAGCGCCTGCCCGAACTTCATCGCGCCGCCCTTGAGCTCACCGAGCACCTTGAACAGCTGTTCCGCCGTGCGCTGTTGCAGCTCACGGGCCACTATCTCCGCGGACTTGCCGCCGATCCGCTTGCCCAGGCCCCATGTGACCCGACCGGCGAATCCCAGCGGCAACGCGGCCAACTTGGCAGTACGGGTGACCGCCTTCCGGGGAAGATCAGACATACGCCCCTCCACATCCCAGATCGCCGTGCCGCGTTGCCTCCGGCATGACGTGTCGACGTCTTACCCCGCCATTGTGGCCTGCTCCGGGCCGTCGTCCGAGGTGCGCACCCCCTCTCTTCCGCCGGCCGCCCCGCAGGTACAGTCGGCGTGCGGGGCGATCCGCTCGGATCGCCAGTCCAGCAGGGGCAGCGATGTCTCCCAGCGAGCCCCCGTGCTCGCCGGCAGATCCCCGTCCAGGAACGCCAGCGCGTGTGCCGCCGTCAGCCCCGCGACCGCCGTCGCCAGCCCCAGATCGCAGGCCGGGACCCGGCTCTGCCGACCCGAACGCCACTGCGCCAGCATTCGCGGCCAGGCCGGATCGCGATCCGCCCGTTCGAAGTCGAGGCAGCGCGCGCACGCCGTGCCACCGGGGAGTACCAGCGGACCCACCACGCCCGTGGCCTCCACCACCCCCGCGTACAGATGGGGAGTGCCCGTGGCGACCCAGTCGTCGGCCGGCCGGGGGTCCGGCGCGTACGCGGCGAGCCCGTCCCGCGGAGCGACCACGACCAGCGACAGCCCCGGCTCCGACCCGGCCGCCCTGCCGACCGTCTGGCCGAGCCCCCTGCCCCCACGCGGCGCGCCCCGAGGCGCGCGGCCTCCGGGCGCCGCCCTGCTCACCAGGCGCCGGGCCGCCGCGTCCCGCCGCTCACCCACCGCCTCCGCCGCGAGCCCGCCCGGCGCCACGTCCCACGGCTCCACACATTCACCGTCCAGCACCTCCACCCGGCCGACACCCGACGCGGACAGCAGCGCCGCCACGCTCGCGCCCACCCGCCCGGCGCCGCGCACCTGAACCCGCATCGAGCGCCGCGCCGCCAGCCGCCGTATCGCACCGCCCGGTTCCCGGTGGACCACGGAGAGGGACGCCAGATCGGCGCGCAGCCGGTCGAGTGCGCCGTCCTCCTTGCGCAGCGCGTCCGCAGCGGGGTCGCCCACCGCCGCGTCGTCCAGCAGTCCGGCGTCGGCCAGCCGGTCCACCAAGGCCTCCATCCGGCCGTCGGGCAACCCCAGCGCCCGCGCCTCCTCGCGCAGCAGCGCGAGCCCCCGGGTCCCGTCGAACATCCCCAGCAGACTGCCCGTCGTCGTGTCCACCGGGCCGAGCACCACCGCGTGTGCCGGCGTCGCCCCGAACTGCACGTACTGGAGATTCCGCCATGCCCGCCGCAGCGCGGGCTTCACCATCGGATGCATATCCGCCCCCGTGATCTTTCGTGATCGCCGTCGATCCGCGCTGTCAGAATGCCCGGCCCCGCCGATCCCCACGGAAAGTTGTCCACAGCGGCGGTGTATTGGTCTTTCAATCGTTCAAATGGCGCAGCCTGTGGATGGATCGTGCGTGAACCCTCCCCGAGACGGGACACCCCCCGCTGACAGCGGGTAACGTCGGGGCGTGCCAGCCGACCCACACCGCAGCCCGACGAGCGACGCGCCCCGACGATCGGGGACGAGCGCGGTCGAGGTCCGAAGGAGCTCACGGCGCAGGAGAACGGTCTCCGCCTACCGCGAGGGCGACCGGACCATCGTGCTCATCCCCGCCCGCATGTCGGAGGCGGAGGAGCGCCGCTGGGTGAACGTGATGCTCGACAAACTCGCCGCCCAGGAGAGCAAGCGCGTCCTGGGCGACAGCCAGCTGCACGAGCGCGCCGAGCGACTGTCCGCCCAGTACTTCGACGGCCGCGCGCGCCCCAGGTCGGTGCGGTGGGTCACCAACCAGAACACCCGCTGGGGCTCCTGCACCCCCGGCGAGGGCAGCATCCGCCTCTCGCACCGGCTGCAGGGCATGCCGGAGTACGTCATCGACTACGTCCTCGTGCACGAACTGGCCCATCTGCTCGTCCCGGGGCACGGAGCCGACTTCTGGCGGCTGCTGGAGGCGTACCCCCGCACCGAACGCGCCCGCGGCTACCTGGAGGGAGTGGTCGCCGCGGACCGCCTGCCCCACCTCCCGGCCGGTCGCGGAGAGTGACATCCACCGATCCTGTACCGAACGTGTACCGACTTGGCTCGATGTCGTCGCGAGCCGTTAGCCTGGCGCGACGGATTCACATTTCGGGATGGGGGACGGTCGTTACGCATGGCCAGGGAATTCCAGCGCGGCCACAAGGCCAAGATCAGTGACCTGACACCGGGAACCGATCTGTACGTAGGAGTGCAGATCACGGCCCCCGGTCTCACCTTCGACATCAGCTGTTTCGGCCTGGACGCCAACGAGCAGCTCTCCGACGACCGGTATTTCGTCTTCTTCAACCAGCCGAAGTCGCCCGAGGAGTCCATTCAGATGCTGGGCCCGCAGGCCGGTGACACGGAGTCCTTCCGCGTCACGCTCGACCGCGTCCCCCCGCACATCCACAAACTCTCCTTCACCGCGACGGTCGACGGCGCGGGACAGATGTCCCAGATCGGTCCGGGGCATCTCCGTATCGTCGCGGGTGGCGAGGAGGTGGCCCGGTACGCCTTCGACGGCTCCGAGTTCAGCACCGAGCGCGCGGTGATGCTCGGCGACTTCTACCTGAAGGACGTATGGCGGTTCGCCGCGGTCGGCCAGGGCTTCGACGGCGGTCTGGAGGCGCTGCTCAGGAACTTCGGCGGTGAGGTCGCCGAGGAAGAGCCGGCCGCGCCGCAGCAACCGCAGGCCGCGGCGCCCGGTTTCGCCCCGCCCCCGTTCGCGGCTCCCGCCGCTCCCGTACCGCCCCAAGCGCCGCAGCCCGCACCGTCCTTCGGCGCCCCGATCGCCCCGGCGCCGCAGCCTCCGGCACCCGCCCCCGCACCGCACCCCCCGGCCCCCGCGCCGCAGCCCATGCACGCCGCGCCCACGATGGCCGCCCCCATGGCGCCGCCCGCCCAGCCCGCCCCGCCGTCACCGTACGGGCAGCCGCCCCAGCAGCCGCAGTTCGGCCAGGTACCGGGCCAGGTGCCCGGACAGACCCCGCCGCCGGGGACGCCGTCCCCCTACGGGCAGCCGGCCCCCGCCCCGTCGCTGTACGGACAGCAGCAGTACGGACAGCAGCCGTACGGCGGGATGCCGCCGGGCGCCCCGCAGGGCATGCCCCACGGCGCCGCGCCACAGGCCGGCGGCGGACTCCAGGCCGCGCTTCAGAAGTACCGCGAGACGGCCACCGGGCAGCGCTGGACGCCGCAGAACCAGCAGCTCATGCGGGTCGACCTGGCCATGGGCGGGACGCCCGTCCTCGCCCGCCAGGGCAGCATGGTCATGTACCAGGGCAAGGTCGACTTCGGTTACAAGGGCGCCGGTTTCACCGGACGTATCGTCGGCAACGCCACCGGTCAGGAGATGCAGCTCATGCGCTGCACCGGCCGCGGTCAGGTCTTCCTCGCCGAGAACGGCTCCCACCTGCACCCCATCGAGCTCCAGGGCGACGCCATCTGCGTCTCCGCCGAGAACGTCCTCGCCTTCGACGAGACGCTGCACCACGAGGTCCGCCGGATCGAGGGCCACGGCATCCCCGGCGGCGCGCTGTTCACCATGCTGTTCCAGGGCACCGGCACGGTCGTCGTCAAGACCCAGGGTGTCCCGGTCGTCCTGCCCGTCACCCCGACCACCTTCGCCGACTGCAACGCCGTCGTCGCCTGGTCGGCGGCCTCCCAGGTGATCATCTCCAGCCAGGTCCGGCTGCGCCGCAACGCGTACCCCGGCCACAGCGGGGAGACCGTCAACCTGCAGTTCCGGGGAGCCCCCGGCAACTTCATCGTCGTCCAGCCGTACGAGGTCTGAGGGAGCCCGGACAATGAACCAGCAGCTCGCGGGCTTCGCCCCGACCCCCGTCGTGGCCCGGATGGAGAACCACGGCCGCCACATGCTCAAGGTGGCGATGGCCACCGGCCAGGACCTGTACGCACGCACCGGCTCGGTGGTGTCGTACGAGGGCTTCGTCCAGTACGAGCCCAACCCGCCCGCCGTCCGCCAGATCGCCTCCCAGTGGGTCACCGGCGAGGGCGCGCCCGTCATGAAGTGCTCCGGTGACGGGCTGCTCTACCTCGCCGACTACGGCGCCGACGTCGTCGTCATCAACCTCGACAACGACGCGCTCTCCGTCAACGGCACCAACCTGCTGGCCTTCGACGCGCACCTCCAATGGGGTGTGGAAAAGGTCAAGGGCCTGGCCAAGTTGGCCGGGCAGGGCCTGTGGAACGTGCAGATCACGGGCACCGGATGGGTCGCTCTGACCTCGCGCGGGACGCCCCTCGTCGTCGACTGCGGCCGCGGCGAGGACGAGACGTACGTCGACCCCGACGCCCTCGTCGCCTGGTCGCCGTCGCTCAAGGTCAAGGGCAAGCGCAGCTTCAAGGCCTCCTCCCTGATCGGGCGGGGCAGCGGAGAGGCGTACCAGATGGCCTTCTCCGGGCAGGGCATCGTCGTCGTACAGCCGAGCGAGGACAGCACCGACCGCCTGCGGGTCCGGGGCTGAGGGGGAGCGAGAACACACCATGCAGAGCCCGCTTTTCAGCCACACGGAACAGCAGAGCCAGGACCGGTACGCCGTCCAGAACCCGCAGCTGCTGCGGGTGGCGCTCACCGGCCACGACGACGTCCTCGCCCGCAAGGGCGCCATGGTCGCCTACCAGGGCCTGATCGACTTCGACGGCGAGTACCAGAACCAGAGCCGGCAGCGCGCCCGCGCCCACACCGGCGAAGGGCTGGACCTGATGCGCTGCTCCGGGCAGGGAACCGTCTACTTCGCCAACCTCGCCCAGTACATCCATGTCGTGGACGTCGACCACGAGGGCATGACCGTGGACAGCTCCTATGTGCTGGCGCTCGACTCCACGCTCCACACCGAGGTCATCGCGGTGGACAGCCAGTACGGCATCTCCGGCTCCGGCAAGTACCAGCTGAACATCTCCGGCCGGGGCAAGGTCGCCCTGATGACCTCCGGCCAGCCGCTGATGATGGAGGTGACGCCGGACAAGTACGTCAGCGTCGACTCCGACGCGGTCGTCGCCTGGTCCTCCGCGCTGCGCGTCCAGATGCAGGCGCAGACCCACTCCTCGAACGTGCGCCGCCGTCGTGGCAGCACCGGGGAGGGCTGGGAACTCAGCTTCCTGGGGCAGGGTTTCGCGCTCGTCCAGCCCAGTGAGGTCATGCCGCCGCAGAACGCGGAGATCGGTCAGGGGATGCGCGCCCAGTTCGGCGTCGGCCAGCACGGCGCGCACGCCCAGAACCAGAACAACGCCTGGAACTGAGCCGCGCCACCGGGGGCGGTAAGGGGCGGTCGCCATGGGCGAGCGCCCCTTACCCCCGACGTCACCGCTCCAGAGCCGCGCGGGCCGCTTCCACCAGCCGGACCACCGAGGTGTCGGCCACGGCCGCCACCTCGTCGTAACCGAACCAGCGCAGGTCCAGCGACTCGTCGCTGATCGCCTCCACCGCGCCGGACGGCGCTACCGCCACGTACTGCACATCGAGGTGCCAGTGGCAGGGCGCCGGGATCGGATGCCGGTCCAGCCGCGCGGGCCCGCCCGGCAGCAGCGTCAGCCCCGGGACGCCGGACTCCTCCGTGGCCTCCCGCAGCGCCGCCCCGGCCACCGTGCCGTCCCCCGGCTCACAGTGGCCGCCCATCTGCAGCCACATGCCCAGCTTCTTGTGCAGGGTCAGCAGCACCCGGCCGCGCTCCGGATCGACCACCAGCGCGCTGGCCGTCAGGTGCCCGGCCCCACACGCCTTCCACATGCCGTCGGGGCGCGCCGCGAGGTGATCCAGATAGACCTGGCGCAGCTCGGCCTGGTCCCCGTGCGCCTCGTACGCCTTCAGTACGAGGACGGCGTCGTCGTGCAGGGTCACCGGTCGGTGTCGTCCTTGCCCTGGTCGCGCTCGTCCTGGTTGCCCGCCGCCTCGCCGAGCATCTTGTCGAGCTCCGAGAAGTCGAGGTGCTCGCGGTGGACGAAGCCGTCCGGGTCGTCCAGGTCGGAGGCGGTCGGCAGCATGTCCGGGTGCTCCCACAGGTCGTCGCGACCGTCGACGCCCCGCGCGTCCGTCAGCGACGCCCACAGCCGGGCCGCGTCCCGCAGCCGGCGCGGACGCAGCTCCAGGCCGATCAGCGTCGCGAAGGTCTGCTCGGCGGGACCGCCCGAGGCCCGGCGGCGGCGCAGCGTCTCCCGCAGCGCGGCGGCGGAGGTCAGCCGGGACTTGGCCGCCTCGTGCACCACCGCGTCCACCCAGCCCTCGACCAGTGCCAGGGCCGTCTCCAGGCGGGCCAGCGCCGCCTTCTGCTCCGGCGTGTCCTCCGGCTGGAACATGCCCTGCTGGAGCGCCTCCTGCAGCTGCTCCGGATTGGACGGGTCGAGTCCGCTGACCGCGTCCTCCAGCTTCGAGGTGTCGACCTTGATCCCGCGCGCGTACCCCTCGACCGCACCGAACAGGTGCGAGCGCAGCCACGGCACATGGGCGAAGAGCCGCTGGTGGGCGGCCTCCCGCAACGCCAGGTACAACCGCACCTCGTCCTTCGGCACGCCCAGGTCCTTGCCGAACGCCTCCACGTTCAGCGGGAGCAGCGCGGCCTTGCCGGCCGGGCCCAGCGGCAGCCCGATGTCGGTCGAGCCGACCACCTCGCCGGCCAGCACGCCCACCGCCTGGCCGATCTGCTGGCCGAACATGGCGCCGCCCATGGAGCGCATCATGCCGATCAGCGGGCCCGCCATGGCCTGCATCTCCTCCGGCAGCACATCACCCATGGCCGCGCCGACACGCTCGGCGACCGGGTCGACCAGCTGCTGCCAGGCCGGGAGCGTCGCCTCGACCCACTCCGCGCGGCTCCACGCCACGGAGGTGCTCGCGCCGGACGGCAGGGACGTCACACCGTCCAGCCACAGGTCCGCCAGGCGCACGGCCTCCTGGACCGCGGACCGCTCGGCCGGGCCCACGCTGGAGTCCTTGGTGCCGTCCGGCGTGCCCTGGGCGACGGTCTGGCGCGCGATCTGCTTGGCCATGTCCCAGTTCACCGGACCGCCCTCGAAGCTCAGCATCTGGCCGAGCTGCTGGAAGGCCGCTCCCAGGTCGTTCGGGTTCAGCGAACCGAACATCGCGGCGAACGGATTGTCCGCCCCGCCCGGGCCGCTGCCCGGCAGACCGGGGAACCCGAAGGGATTGCCAGCACCCTTGTCACCTTCGGAGGGCGGCTTCTTCTTGCCCTCGTCGCCGTTCTCCGGCTCCTCCGGCGGAAGGCCGAATCCGAATGGGGTGTCACTCACGGGTTTCCTCGGCTCGTAGGGCCACCGGCGTCCTGCCGGTGGCGGCTGCCCGACAACACCACCAGCGTAGACATCCGGGCCGGATAAGGGCTCGGTGCTTCACTGGCTCCCGGCCTGCGGCAGGATGGACGCCACCTGGTCCGTACGCGTGATGCACGTACGTACTGAAGACAACCGCTGGAGACGCCCGGTGAGTTCCCCAGATCCGCAGGTTCGCGCAGCGCGAAACCAATCAACCCCGTCCGCCGGCCGCCGCCCCGTCGTCGCGGTCACCGGCGCCGCGTCCGGCGTCGGCGACCTGCTGACCCGGCGCCTTGTCGCGTCCGAGGAGATCAAGCAGGTCATCGCCATCGACGAGCGCCGGGGCGAGGTGGCGGAGGCGCACTGGCACATCCTGGACGTCCGGGACCCGGCCATCGCCGAGAAGCTGCGCGGCGCGGACGTCGTGGTGCACCTGGCGCTCGACCTCGACCTGGAGACCGACGCGGCCGCCCGGACGGCGTACAACGTGCGCGGCACCCAGACCGTCCTGACGGCGGCCGCGGCCGCCGGCGTCCACCGCGTCGTGCTGTGCACGTCGGCCATGGTCTACGGCGCCCTCCCGGACAACGACGTCCCGCTCTCCGAGGACGCCGAGCTGCGGGCGACCGCCGAGGCCACCGGGGTCGGCGACCTGCTGGAGATCGAGCGCCTCGCCCGCCGGGCGCCCCGCGCCCACCCCGGCCTGAACGTCACGGTGGTACGCCCCGCCGTCCTGGTGGGCGGTACGGACACCGCGCTCACCCGGTACTTCGAGTCGCCCCGCCTGCTGGTCGTCGCCGGATCGCACCCGACCTGGCAGTTCTGCCATGTGGAAGACCTGGTCAGCGCGCTGGAGTACGCCGCGCTGGAGAAGGTCGAGGGGGAGTTCGCGGTCGCCTGCGACGGCTGGCTGGAGCAGGAGGAGGTCGAGGAGCTCAGCGGCATCCGCCGCATGGAGCTGCCGTCCGCGGTGGCGCTCGGCGCGGCCGCCCGGCTGCACCGGATCGGTCTCACCCCGTCACCGGCCGGTGACCTGGCGTACACCATGCACCCCTGGGTGGTCAGCGTCGGGCGGCTGCACGACGCGGGCTGGCGGCCGAAGTGGACCAACGAGGAGGTGCTCGCCGCGCTCCTGGAGGAGGTCCAGGGCCGCCACACGGTCGCGGGACGCCGCCTCGGCCGCAAGGACGCCACCGCGGCGGGCGCGGCCGGTGCGACGGTCGCCCTGCTGGGCACGGCCGCGCTGGTACGCCGGGTCCGCAAGCGCCGGGGCCTGTAGGACCGGAATCCGTAGGACCGGGGCCGGTCCGGAGCCTCCGGGTGCCGGACCGGCCCCGGACCCCCGCCGCGTGCCGGGGCCTGTAGGAGGCTCCAACGCGCGCGTGGAGGGGCCGGGCGAAAACGCTATTCCGTGATGTCAGTGCCGTACGGCACGATGGTCGGCATGGCACCCACGTACGACCACCCCGGCGAGCGCGCGGCGGCGGACCCGATCCGGTTGCTGGCGATCCGCGACACCCCGCTCTCCCTCGACGAGGTCTTCCGCGCCGTCGGCGACGACGCGGCCGGCGGCACCGCGCTCTTCGTGGGCACCGTGCGCAACCACGACGGCGGCGCCGACGTCGACGCCCTGGGGTACTCCGGCCACCCCACGGCCGAGGCCGAGCTGCGCCGGGTGGCCGAGAAGGTCGTCGCCGACTACCCGGTCCGCGCCCTGGCCGCCGTCCACCGGGTGGGTGACCTCACCGTCGGTGACCTGGCCGTGGTCGTGGCCGTGTCCTGCCCGCACCGCGGGGAGGCCTTCGAGGCGTGCCGGAAGCTGATCGACGACCTCAAGCACGAGGTGCCGATCTGGAAGCACCAGCGGTTCTCCGACGGTACGGAGGAGTGGGTCGGCGCCTGCTGACCGCCGTCGACGGCGGTGACCGATCGTCCGATTTGCGTAACCGCACCCCGGGCACGAGCGTTGAGATGGCGGATGGTTAATCTGCTGATCAGCCAGTGGGATCCGCTCAAGGGGACGGGAGGTGGCGATGGCAGCACTCGCGTGGTTGTTGATCCCTCTGTTCGCGGCCATCGGTGCCGCGATATGGGGAGGCTGGGCTTCACGCGACCGGACCACCGAGGACGTGGCCGAACTCGCGGGGTACGCGCGCTTCCGTGACGCGATGGAGAAGTCCCGTCCCGGCGGCGGCGTGGTCTGAGGGGGCCGGGCACCCCTCGAGAGCCTCTTCCGGGGCCACCCCGTACGGACCGGCCCCAGGGGTGCACTGACAGACGTGTCCCGTACTGTCGTTCCATGCCACGCCGCACCGCGACGATGCTCGCCTCCACCCTCATCCTCATCGCGCTGCTCTGCGCAGGAGTGTTCATCAAGGTGCCCTACGCGGAGATGAGCCCGGGCCCCACGGTCAACACGCTCGGTGACTCCGGTGGCGAGCCGGTGCTGCAGGTCTCCGGCCACGAGACGTACCCCGCCTCCGGGCATCTCAATATGACGACGGTCAGGGTCACCGGTGCGGACTACAGGATGAACCTCGTCGAGGCCGTCTACGGCTGGCTCGCTCATGACAGCGTCGTGGTGCCGCACGAGACGCTCTACCCGGACGGCAAGACCGAGGAGCAGTCCACCCAGGAGAACGCCGAGGAGTTCAGCCAGTCCCAGGAGAGCGCCAAGGTCGCGGCCCTCGGTGAGCTGGGCATCCCCGTGGCGTCGCGGGTCGTCGTCTCCTCCGTCCAGAAGGACAGCCCCGCCGAGAGCACCCTCCACGCGGGCGACGTCATCAAGGCCGTGGACGGTACGCCGGTGAAGGAGCCGCAGGACGTGGCGAAGCTGGTCACCCGGCACAAGCCCGGCGAGGACGTGGTGTTCACCATCGTCCCCGCCAAGGCCGCGGCCACGGCGGAGAAGGCCCGCCGGGAGCCCACCACGACCGAGCAGGTCACCGTCACCACGAAGAAGTCCCCGGAGGGCGACCGCGCGATCGTCGGCATCCAGGCCGGAACCGATCACACGTTCCCGTTCTCCATCGACATCAAGCTGGCCGACGTGGGCGGCCCCAGCGCCGGCCTCATGTTCTCGCTGGGCATCCTCGACAAGCTGACGCCCGGAGACCTGACCGGCGGCAGGTTCGTCGCGGGCACCGGCACCATCGACGACAAGGGCAGGGTCGGCCCCATCGGCGGCATCGACATGAAGCTGGTCGGCGCGCGGGACGCGGGCGCCCGGTACTTCCTGACCCCCGCCGACAACTGCGCGGCGGCGGCCTCGGACACACCGGAGGGCCTCACCCTGATCAAGGTCGACTCGATCGACGACGCGGTGAAGGCGCTGGAGAAGGTGGGCAAGGGGGACACGTCGGGCCTGCCGAGCTGCTCGGTGTCGTGACGACGCGCCCCGGCCGGGAGGCGCGTACGGCGACCCGACGCGCCCCCTCGCGGGTGATCAGGCCTCGAACGTCGCCGCCAGCGCCTCCGCCAGGCCCGGGACCAGGTCCGCGCCCGTGAGGACCTCGGTCGGCGAGTCCTTCTCGCGCAGCCGCAGCGCCGACTCCCGCGCGCCGTCGCGCAGCACGGCCACCGTCATCCGGACCTCCTGGCGGTCCGGGTGGCCGGCGACCCACTTCGCCAGCCCCGCCTCGTCGAGACCCTCCGGGACGGACGCCTCGGCGGACGGCGGCAGCATGAGCCGCTCCACCGTCATCGCGCACCCGGCCACCGCGTCGGGCCAGGCGATGGTGGCGAGGAACTCGTCGAGGGGCCGGTCGGCGGGGATCTCGTCCTGCTCGATCGGGGTGAGGGGCGCGGCGGCCTTTGCCGCGTCGAGCCCGAGCTGAGTGGCCAGCCGCGGCTCCTGTGAGCGCAGCTGCGCGGTGTCGACGAGGGCGAAGAGCCTGGCCGGCTGGTCCCAGCCGAGGCCGGACGCGTACTCGTCGATTTCGAGCACCGCGCGGGTCAGCGGGCTGGCGGCCATCGGGGGGCCGGAGGGAGAAACGTTGGACATGGGCAATATCCTGCCTCCTTTCGACCCGGAGACGGGAACTAGGTAAAGCCTGAGTAAGTTGCATCAGTGGGACCTACGATCGCTGGGGCCCACCGCAGCCTCTTCAGCTGCTCCGGCACGACTGTTCCGACACGTTCGGACACGACTGCTCAGATACGACTCTCAGACACGACCGCGAACTTCGAGGGGCGCACGTTGGCTTTCCAGATGCCGGACCGCGGCGGAGGCCCGACCGGGCCACGGATCAGAGTCGGCCGGCCGTCCCGGCGGGCCCGCACCCTGCTCATGACGCTGGGAGTGCTGGCCGTTCTGGCCATGCTCTTCGTCATGTTCGCCGGGTTCTGGACGGACTGGCTCTGGTACCGGTCCGTGAACTACTCGTCCGTCTTCACCACCACCCTGTGGGCCAAGATCGGCCTGTTCGCCGTCTTCGGCCTGCTCATGGCCGCGGCCGTCGGGCTCAACATCTGGCTCGCCCACCGGCTCCGGCCGCCGCTGAGCGCGATGTCGCTGGAGCAGCAGAGCCTGGACCGCTACCGCATGGGCGTCGCCCCGTACAAGAAGTGGGTGTTCCTGGCGATCACCGCCCTGGTCGGGCTGATCGCCGGTGCCTCCGCCTCCGGGCAGTGGCGGACCTGGCTCATGTGGGTGAACGGCGTGCCGTTCGGCCAGAAGGACCCGCAGTTCCGGATGGACGTGGCGTTCTACGCCTTCGACCTGCCCTGGTACCGGTTCCTGCTCGGCTTCGGCTTCGCCGCCGCCGTGCTCTCCCTGATCGCCGCCGCCCTGACGCACTACCTGTACGGCGGGCTGCGCATCACCAGCCCCGGCGCGCGGGCGACCGCGGCGGCCACCGGCCACCTGTCGGTGCTGCTCGGCGTCTTCGTGTCGCTGAAGGCCGTGGCGTACTGGCTGGACCGGTACGGCCTCGCCGTGAAGTCCAGCGACTTCAAGGCGACCGGTAACTGGACGGGCCTGCGGTACGTCGACGCCAACGCCTACCTGCCGGCCAAGACCATCCTGTTCTGCATCGCCGTCATCTGCGCCGTGCTGTTCTTCGCGACGCTCTGGCGCCGCACCTGGCAGCTGCCGGTGATCGGCTTCGGCCTGATGGTGCTGTCGGCGATCCTCATCGGCGGCCTGTACCCGGCCATCGTGCAGAAGTTCCAGGTGCAGCCGAACGAGCAGGCCAAGGAAGCGCCGTACATCGCCAAGAACATCGAGGCGACGCGCAAGGCGTACGACATCGACGAGACGCGGCCGGAGAACTACTCCGGCAAGTCCACCGTCAAGGCGAAGGAGCAGTTGCGCGGCGACGCCGACTCGGCGGCCAGCTACCGGCTCCTCGACCCGAACATCGTCTCGCCCACCTTCCAGCAGCTGGAACAGAAGCGGAAGTACTACCAGTTCCCCACCACGCTCGACGTCGACCGCTACGACGGCAAGGACACGGTCGTCGGCCTGCGTGAGCTGAACATCAAGGGCATCCCGAAGCGGAACTGGATCAACGACCACTTCACGTACACCCACGGCTACGGCGCGATCATGGCCACGGGCACGGGGACGGACGCCAACGGCTCGCCGATCTTCACCGAGGCCGGACTGCCGACCAGCGGCCAGGCCGAGAAGTACGAGCAGCGGGTCTACTACGGCGAGAAGACCGAGCAGTACTCGATCGTCGGCGGCCCGCAGAAGGAGCTCGACTACGAGGAGAACGGCGAGAAGACCACCAGCTACGAAGGAAAGAGCGGGGTCAACCTCTCCACCGCGTTCAACCGGGCCGCGTACGCCGTGGCCTTCAGCGAGCCGCAGATCCTCTACTCGGGAGCCATCGGCGAGGGTTCGCGGATCCTCTACAACCGCACGCCGAAGCAGCGCGTCGAGGCGGTCGCCCCGTGGCTGACCATCGACGGCGACGCCTACCCGGCGGTCGTCGACGGCCGCATCCAGTGGATCGTCGACGCGTACACCACGACGAACGGCTATCCGTACGCGTCCCGTACGACGCTCGGGACCACGACCACGGACTCGCTGACCGCCGGCAACGAGACGCGCGCGGTGCTCGCCCAGCAGAACCAGGTCAACTACATCCGCAACTCGGTCAAGGCCACCGTCGACGCGTACGACGGCACGGTGAAGCTGTACCAGTGGGACACCGAGGACCCGGTCCTGAAGACCTGGATGAAGGCGTTCCCCGACACCGTCCTGCCGAAGGACGCCATCAAGCCCAGCCTGAAGGAGCACCTGCGCTACCCGCAGGACATGTTCAAGGTCCAGCGCGAGCTGCTCACCCGCTACCACGTCAGGGACGCCGCGCAGTTCTACAGCGGCAGTGACGCGTGGCAGGTGCCGGACGACCCGACCAACAAGGACGGGAACGCCGTACCGCCGTACTACCTGAGCATGAAGATGCCCGGTGACACGGAACAGCGGTTCTCGCTGACGACGACGTTCACGCCGAACGGGCGGCCCAACCTGGGCGGCTTCATGGCGATCGACGCGGACGCCAACAGCAAGGACTACGGGCGGATAAGGCTGTTGCGCGTCACGTCCGAGGTGCCGGGCCCGGCGCAGGTGCAGAGCAAGCTCAACGGCCTACCCTCCGTTGCCCAGTTCGTCCGCGACATGAAGGGCGCCGACTCCGACATCCAGTACGGCAACCTGCTCACCGTGCCGCTCGACGGCGGGTTCCTGTACGTGGAGCCGGTGTACGCCCAGGGCCGCAACGCGCTCTATCCGCTGCTGAAGAAGGTGGCCGTGTCGTACGTCGACGCGGACCAGCCGGAGGGCGACACGACCAAGGACACCACGGTGTTCGAGGACAACCTCGCCAAGTCGCTGAACGCGGTCTTCGGGGTGGAGGGCCAGACGCCCACCACGCCGCCGCCGGCCGACCCGACCAAGCCGCCCGCCACGGGTGACGCGGCGCTGGAGCGGGCGATCGCGGACGCGCAGAGGGCGTTCACGGACGGCGAGGAGGCGCTGAAGAAGGGCGACTGGACGGCGTACGGCAAGGCGCAGGAGGCCCTGGCGGACGCGCTGCGGCGCGCGGCGGCGGCGGACGCCGCGGCCAAGGCCGACCAGAAGCCGGCGGACCAGAAGCCGGCGGATCAGAAGCCGGCGGACCAGAAGCCCGCCGAAGCGAAACCCGCAGGTTAGGAGCCCACCCCGCGTCGTGGTACGGTTGGTTTACCGACGCGGGGTGGAGCAGCTCGGTAGCTCGCTGGGCTCATAACCCAGAGGTCGCAGGTTCAAATCCTGTCCCCGCTACTGAAGTCAAGGGCCCGGATCTTTCGAGATCCGGGCCCTTGGTGCTGCCGGGGGAAGGCGCGGCGTGGGGTGGCAAGCGGCGCCCTGGTGGGGGCAGTTGGAGTGAGACGTGTTTGACTTGTCTCCCTGTGGGCATGTCGACAAAACGCTGAAGTGACCTCACTGGCTGCGATATACCAGGTGTACGCGGGTTGCGGGTGGTGCGACGATGGAATCCATGGGGGACAGGGCAACGCTTTTGGAAACAGGGCGGTTTGTGGACGGTGCGGAGACCGGCGACGCCGTCGAGACCGAGGCACGGCACCGCCGCGCCGCCGACCGGGGTGAGACCGCTTCGATGAGCATCCTCGGAGCGATGCTGCTGCGCCGCGGCGACCTCGACGGCGCCGAGCCGTACCTGCGCGCCGCCACCGCCGACGGCGACCGCGCCGCCGCCAACAACCTCGGTGTCCTGCTGCACCAGCGCGGCTACGCGGACGAGGCCGCCGGCTGGTGGCGCATCGCCGCCGTGGCCGGTTCCGCCGCCGCCGCGCACGCCCTGGGCCGCCACCACCGCGAGCGGGGCGACGAGCCCGCCGCAGAGTACTGGCTCCGCCAGTCCGCCGAGCAGGGCCACGCCCTCGGCGCGTACGCCCTCGCCGACCTGCTGGAGCACCGCAGCGACGTCGGCGCCGAGCGCTGGCTGCGCGCCGCCGCCGAACAGGGCCACCGCGAAGCCGCGTACCGCCTGGCCCGCCTGCTGGACCGCGAGGCCGAGGAGAACCCCCGGGGCGCCGGCGACGGCGACGCCGGTACGAGCACCGAGACCGCCGAGCAGTGGTACCGGCAGGCCGCCGCCCGCGGGCACCGCCGCGCCGCGCTGCACCTCGGCGCCATCCTCGAAAAGCGCGGCGAGCTCAAGGAGGCCGGCCGCTGGTACCTCACCTCCGCCAAGGACGGTGAGCCGCGCGCCGCCTGCGCGCTCGGCTTCCTGCTGCGCGACGCGGGGGACGAGGAGAGCGCGGCCGTCTGGTGGCTGCGCGCCGCGCAGGACGGCGACGGCAACGCCGCCAACGCCCTCGGCGCCCTGCACGCCGCCCGCGGTGAGCACCAGACGGCCGAGCGCTGGTACCGCGCGGCGACCGACGCGGGCGACGTGAACGGCGCGTACAACCTCGGACTGCTGTACGCCTCCCAGGACCGCACCGCCCAGGCCGAGCAGTGGTACCGCCGCGCCGCCTACGCGGGTCACCGGGAGGCCGCCAACGCGCTGGCCATCCTGCTCCTGCAGAGCGGCGACCCGAAGGGCGCCGAGCCCTGGTTCTCCAAGGCCGCCGAGGCGGGCAGCGTCGACGCCGCGTTCAACCTCGGCATCCTCTACGCGGGTCGCGACGAGGACCGTACGGCGCTGACCTGGTACGAGCGCGCCGCCGCGGCGGGCCACACCGAGGCGGCCCTCCAGGTGGGCATCGCACGCCTGCGGGACGGCGACGAGCAGGAGGCCGAGCGCCATCTGCGGTGCGCGGCGGGCGGCGGCAGCGCCGAGGCCGCGTTCCGGCTGGCCACCGTCCTGGACGCGCGCCAGCAGGTGACCTCGTCGCCGGCGCTGGGCGAGCCGCAGGCGGCGAAGACGGAGTGCGAGGAGTGGTACGAGCGGGCGGCCGAGCAGGGCCACCGCCGCGCCCAGGTGCGGATCGGCATGCTCGCCGCCGCGCGCGGGGACATCGCGGAGGCCGCCCGCTGGTACCGGGAGGCCGCCGAGGCGGGCAGCCGCAACGGCGCCTTCAACCTGGGCCTGCTGCTCGCCCGCGAGGGAAACGAGCGGGAGGCGTCACTTTGGTGGGCCCGCGCGGCCCGGGCCGGCCACGGGCGGGCCGCCCTGCGCCTGGCGCTGCTGGCCGCCCGCCGGGGCGAGCTGGCCGAGGGCCGCCGCTGGTGCTCGCGCGCCGTCGAGCTGGGCCCGGCGGAGGTGGCGGAGCGGGCCGCGCGGCTCAGCGAGGCGCTGCACCAGGAGCTCACGGCGTAAGGCTTCCTTATGGATTTGCGCTGGTCCACGCCGTCCCGTAAGGTTGTGTTCAACGGCGCGGGGTGGAGCAGCTCGGTAGCTCGCTGGGCTCATAACCCAGAGGTCGCAGGTTCAAATCCTGTCCCCGCTACTGAAGGCGAAGGCCCGGATCTTCCGAGATCCGGGCCTTCGTCATGTTCCCGCGCCGCTTCCCCCGCCTCTCCCGCTTCATGCCCCTGCTTCATGACTCCGGGACGCGGCGGAGCCCCCGACGCGTCGCGTCAGGGGCTCCGTTCCGTCCGAAGGCCCGGGGGCCTTCGCGGCCGTACGTCAGGCGGTCGCGCAGTTGGGGCACACGCCCCGGTACGTGACCTCCACGTCCGAGATCGTGAAACCGAAGCGCTCCGTGTCCGGCAGGTCCGCCAGCGGGTTGCCGGCCGGGTGCACGTCGCGGATCGCGCCGCACCGGGCGCACACCAGGTGCTGGTGCGGACGGTGGGCGTTCGGGTCGTAGCGCTTGGCGCGCCGGTCCGTGGACACCTCCAGGACCTCACCCAGGGACACCAGCTCGCCCAGCGTGTTGTACACGGTCGCGCGGGAGATCTCGGGGAGCCGCTCCACCGCGCGCGCGTGAACCTCGTCAGCGGTCAGGTGAACGTGGTCCCCATCGAGGACCTCGGCCACGACCCGCCGCTGTGCGGTCATCCGCCAGCCGCGTCCGCGCAGTCGTTCCAACAGGTCACTCATGGAGACCAGCCTAACAGGGAGGGGACTCAGTCCCGAATGGGTGTGGCTTTGGATGAGGGCTTGACTTAGACAATGTCCATTGTAGGATCAGGGACGGCATTAGCCAAGGGACAGGATTTGCAGGAATGACGCAGGAGGCGCACGTGACGCAGGGACCGCTCACCACGGAGGCCGGGGCGCCGGTCGCCGACAACCAGAACAGCGAGACCGCGGGCGTCGCCGGTCCGGTTCTGGTGCAGGACCAGCTGCTGCTGGAGAAGCTCGCGCACTTCAACCGTGAGCGCATCCCGGAGCGCGTCGTCCACGCGCGCGGTGCCGGCGCGTACGGCACCTTCACGGTGACGGCCGACGTCACCCCGTACACCCGCGCGAAGTTCCTCTCCCAGGTCGGCAAGCAGACCGAGACCTTCCTGCGCTTCTCGACGGTCGCGGGCAACCTCGGTGCGGCCGACGCCGTGCGCGACCCGCGCGGCTTCGCACTGAAGTTCTACACCGAAGAGGGCAACTACGACCTCGTCGGCAACAACACCCCGGTGTTCTTCATCAAGGACGCCATCAAGTTCCCCGACTTCATCCACACCCAGAAGCGCGACCCGTACACCGGCTCGCAGGAGGCGGACAACGTCTGGGACTTCTGGAGCCTGTCGCCCGAGTCGACGCACCAGGTGACCTGGCTGTTCGGTGACCGCGGCATCCCGGCGAGCTACCGCCACATGGACGGCTTCGGCTCGCACACGTACCAGTGGAACAACGAGGCCGGCGAGGTCTTCTGGGTCAAGTACCACTTCAAGACCGACCAGGGCATCAAGTGCCTCACCCAGGCCGAGGCCAACAGGCTCGCCGGTGAGGACCCGGACTCGCACCAGCGCGACCTGCGCGAGGCGATCGAGCGCGGCGACCACCCGTCCTGGACCGTCGGCGTGCAGATCATGCCCGCCGCCGAGGCCGCGACGTACCGTTTCAACCCGTTCGACCTGACCAAGGTGTGGCCGCACGCGGACTACCCGGTCATCGAGATCGGCAAGCTGGAGCTCAACCGCAACCCGGAGAACATCTTCGCCGAGGTCGAGCAGTCCATCTTCAGCCCCGCGCACTTCGTGCCCGGCATCGGCCCGTCGCCCGACAAGATGCTCCAGGGCCGCCTCTTCGCGTACGGCGACGCCCACCGGTACCGCGTCGGCATCAACGCCGACCACCTGCCGGTGAACCGTCCGCACGCCACCGAGGCGCGCACCAACAGCCGTGACGGCTTCCTGTACGACGGCCGCCACAAGGGCGCGAAGAACTACGAGCCGAACAGCTTCGGCGGCCCGCACCAGATCGACCGTCCGCTGTGGCAGCCGATCCCGGTCACCGGCGCGACCGGCGAGCAGCCGGCGCCCGTCCACGCCGAGGACAACGACTTCGTCCAGGCGGGCAACCTCTACCGCCTCATGTCCGAGGACGAGAAGAACCGCCTGATCGAGAACCTGTCCGGGTTCATCGCCAAGGTGACGCGCGACGACATCGTCGAGCGCGCGATCAACAACTTCCGTCAGGCCGACGGAGACTTCGGCAAGCGGCTGGAGGCCGCGGTCCAGGCCCTGCGCGGCTGAACAGCACTGGATCGCTTGTCGTAGGAAGAGGGCCGGCTCCCACGCGGGGGCCGGCCCTCCGGCATGCTCACGGTCCCTAGGCCATCGTGACCGCTTCGCGGCGCACCGGCGCCCAGCAGCGGATGATGTCGCGTACGGAGACGATGCCGACGGGCCCGTGCCCGTCCAGCACGATCAGATGCCGGAAACCGCCATGGGACATGGCGTCGGCGGCGTCCTCCAGGGTCCAGCCCGGTGCGGCGAAGACGACGTCCGTCGTCGTGTGCGCGCCGGCCGTCTCCAGGTCCGGGTTCTGCCCGGCGCCGATGGAGACGAGGATGTCGCGTTCGGTGAGGATGCCGAGGCCGCTGGTGTCGTGGTCCAGGACCACGGCCGCGCCGACGCGGCGCGCCGCCATCAGGGCGGCGGCCTGGCGCAGGGTGTGGGCGGGGCCGATGGTGAGGACCACCGTGCTCATGGCGTCACGGACGAGCATGGACGGAGCCACCTCCTTGGTGAAGCGCTCCACGAGAACGCATTCACAAGTTCACAAGAGTGGGGGACTCCAGAGTGGCAGCCGACCGCGGCCTCAACAAGGGGTTCGGGCCACCTGGCGCACGCACGCCAGCACGGGCCGTGAGCGGCGTGGGGCGGGAGTGCCGGATCAGTACCGCTGGTTCAGATAGCCCAGCAGCTCCTCGTGGAGCAGACCGTTCGACGCCGCCGCGTTCCCGCTGTGCGGACCGGGCTTCCCGTCCAGGCCGGTGAACACGCCCCCCGCCTCCTGCACGACGATCGCGGTCGCCGCCATGTCCCACAGCGACAGCTCCGGCTCGGCGCAGATGTCCACCGAGCCCTCCGCGACCATCATGTACGGCCAGAAGTCGCCGTACCCGCGCGTCCGCCAGCACGCGCGCGTGAGGTCCAGGAAACCGTCCAGCCGGCCCTGCTCCTCCCAGCCGGTCAGCGACGAGTACGCGAACGACGCGTCCGACAGCTCCGCGACCTTCGACACGTGCAGCCGCGTCGCCGACGACAGGCTCCGCCCCGTGTACGCGCCCAGCCCCTTCGCGGCCCACCAGCGGCGGCCCAGCGCCGGCGCCGACACGACGCCCACCACGGGCTGGAAGCCCCCTTCGCCCGCCTCCATGAGGGAGATCAGCGTCGCCCAGACGGGGACCCCGCGCACGTAGTTCTTGGTGCCGTCGATGGGGTCGATCACCCAGCGGCGCGGGCCGGTGCCCTCCACGCCGTACTCCTCGCCCAGGATCGCGTCGCGCGGCCTGGCGCGCTGCAACTGGCCACGGATCAGCTCCTCGGCGGCGCGGTCGGCCTCGCTCACCGGCGTCATGTCCGGCTTGGTCTCCACCTTGAGGTCCAGAGCCCGGAACCGGTCCATGGTGGCGGCGTCGGCGGCGTCCGCGAGGACATGGGCAAGACGCAGATCATCGTGGTAATCGGCCATGGGCGGCACTCTATCCCGGTGGACCGGCCGCCTCCGCAGGGCCTCTTGACAGTGTGTGGCGGCCCGTCAACTCTGAGCGCACAGCCGCGTGGACTGGGAGGCGACGATGCCCACCGCCCGAGAGGCACTGCTCGACGCCGCGCTCGCGGCGCTCGCCGAACTGCCGTGGCCGGCGGTCCGCATGGTCGATGTGGCCGCCGCGGCGGGGGTCTCCCGGCAGACCCTCTACAACGAGTTCGGCAGCAAGCAGGGCCTCGCCCGGGCCCTGATACGCAGGGAGGCGGAGGCGTACCTCGACGGTGTCGAGCGCCTGCTGGACGCACGGGACGCCGGTGACCGCCTCCCGCGCGTCGCGGAGTGGATCGTCGCCCGGGCCCGGGACAGGCCGATCCTGCGGGCGCTGCTCACCGACTGCTGGGGCGACCGCCTCCCCGCGCCCCACCCCGTGCGCCCCCACCGCACCGACCGCCCCGTCGGCCGTGGGGGCCTGGGCACCCCGGGGCCCGGCGAGCTCGTCGCGGCGGTGCGGGACCGGTTACTGACCGGACTCGACGGCGGCGGCGGTGGCGGTGGTGGTGGCGGGAGCCGGGCGGCCGACGGGGCGTGGGTCTGCGAACTGGTGGTACGGCTGGCGCTGTCGTACGTCGTCGCGCCTCAGTGCGAGGAGCCCGACAGCTGGAGTCCGATCACGCCGACGATGACCAGCGTGATCGAGACGATCTTCAGCGTGGACACGACGTCGCCCAGGAAGACCATTCCGTAGATGGCGGTGCCCGCCGCCCCGATCCCGGTCCACACCGCGTACGCCGGACCGACGTCCAGCTTGCGCAGCGACAGGGTCAGCAGACCGAAGCTGCCCAGCGCGAAACAGGCGAAGGCCACCGTCGGCCACAGCCGGGTGAAGCCGTGCGAGAGCTTGAGGCAGACCGCGAAACCCGTCTCCAGCAACCCGGCGACCATCACGAGCAGCCACGCCATCGTCAGTGCCTCCCACGTCCGTGACCGCGTCGACCGCCCGGGCTGCTTCGACCGCTTCGGCTGACCGCCCTGGAGAGTCCGACTCCGTGCGATTATGCCCTTACGGGGCGTGAGGATCCGCACACGGGCGCGCGTCAGTCGCCTTCGCGTCGCTCCCGCGTCGCGAGCAGTCGCCGCAGGGAGTACAGCCGTGCCGGATCGGCGTGTCCCTTCGCCGCCCACTCGTCCAGCGCGCAGTCCGGCTCGTCGTGGCTGCACGCGCGCGGGCAGTTCTCCGTCCCGGGCACCAGGTCCGGGAAGGCGTTGATCACCCGGGACGGGTCGACATGGTGCAGTCCGAAGGACCGCACGCCGGGGGTGTCGATCACCCACCCCTCCGCGCGGTCCAGCGGCAGCGCGAGCGCCGAGGTGGTGGTGTGCCGGCCACGGCCCGTCACCGCGTTGACATCACCGGTGAGCCGGCGTCGGTCCTCCGGTACAAGGGCGTTGACCAGGGTGGTCTTGCCGACGCCCGAGTGGCCGACGAAGGCGGTGGTGCGGCCGGCGAGGTGCTCGCGGACCCGGTCGGCGGCGGTGTGCCCGTCGTACAGCTCGTCCTGGCTCGTCACGACGTACGGGATGTCGAGCGCCCCGTACAGGTCCAGCAGCTTCTCGGGCGGGGCCAGGTCCGACTTGGTCAGCACCAGCAGCGGTTCCAGTCCGCCGTCGAACGCCGCGACCAGGCAGCGGTCGATCAGCCGGGGCCGGGGCTCGGGGTCCGCCAGGGCCGTCACGATGGCGAGCTGGTCGGCGTTGGCGACGACGACCCGCTCGAACGGATCGTCGTCGTCGGCCGTGCGGCGCAGCACGGACGCCCGCTTCTCGATCCGGACGATCCGCGCCAGGGTGTCCTTGGTGCCCGACAGGTCACCGACGAGGGACACCCGGTCGCCCACCACGGCGGCCTTGCGGCCCAGCTCCCGCGCCTTCATCGCCATGACGACACGGTCGTCGACGAGGATCGTCAGCCGCCCCCGGTCCACGGTCAGGACCATGCCCTCGGCCGCGTCCTCGTGCTTGGGGCGGATGGTGGTGCGGGGCCGGGTGCCCTTGCGGTTGGGGCGGGAGGGGATGTCGTCCTCGTCCGTGTGCTTGCCGTAGCGGCGCATGTCGTCAGACCTCGAGCATTCCGGTCCACATCTGCGGGAATTCCGGCAGGGTCTTCGCGGTCGTCCCAACGTTCTCGATCATCACACCCGGGACGGCGAGACCGATGACCGAACCGGCCGTCGCCATCCGGTGGTCGTCGTACGTGTGGAACACGCCCTTGTGCAGCGGGCGGGGGCGGATGTGCAGGCCGTCCGCCGTTTCGGTGACATCGCCGCCCAGCTCGTTGATCTCCTTGGTCAGCGCCGCCAGCCGGTCCGTCTCGTGCAGGCGCAGGTGCGCGACGCCGCGCAGCGTGGAGGGCGAGTCGGCGAGCGCCGCGACCGCCGCGATGCCCGGCGTGAGCTCGCCGACCTCGCCGAGGTCCACGTCGATGCCGTGGATCGCGCCCGAGCCGGTGAAGGTCAGGCCCTGCTCGGTCAGCTCGCAGGAACCGCCCATTTCGGTGAAGATCTCGCGCAGCGCGTCACCGGGCTGGGTGGTGCGCTCCGGCCAGTCGGGGATGGTGATCCGCCCGCCGGTGACCAGGGCGGCGGCCAGGAACGGCTGGGCGTTGGACAGGTCGGGCTCGACCGTCAGGTCGCGGCCGAGCAGCGCGGAGGGGGAGACCCGCCACACGTTGGGCTCGCCGCCGGTCTCCGGCTCGTCGACCTGCGCGCCGACCGCGCGGAGCATGTCGACGGTCATCCGGATGTGCGGCATCGAGGGCAGCTTGGCGCCGGTGTGGCGCACCTCCACGCCCTGGTTGAAGCGCGGCGCGGACAGCAGCAGGGCGCTGACGAACTGGGAGGACGACGAGGCGTCGATCTCGACCGGGCCGCCGTCCAGCGCGCCGCTGCCGTGCACGGTCATCGGCAGCGAGCCGCGCCCGTCGTCGTCGATGCGGGCGCCCAGGGCGCGCAGGGCGTCGATCACGCCGTGCAGGGGCCGCTCGTAGGAGCGCGGGTCGCCGTCGAAGTCGACCGGGCCGTCGGCCAGGGCGGCGACCGGCGGCAGGAAGCGCATCACCGTACCGGCGTTGCCGACGTCGATGGTGGCCGGGCCGTGCAGGCCCGCCGGGATGATCCGCCACCGCTCACCGGTGCCGTCGGGGCCCACGCCCTCCTCGATGCCGACGCCGAGGGTGCGCAACGCCTCGGCCATCAGCAGGGTGTCGCGGGAGCGCAGCGGGCGGCGCAGCCAGCCGGGCTCGGAGGCGAGTGCGGCGAGCACCAGGCCACGGTTGGTGACCGATTTTGACCCGGGCACGGTGACGGTCGCGTCGACGGCTCCGCCGGCGTACGGGGCGGGCCAGAGGTCGAGGAGGGCGGGGCTCTCGGTCATGCCCTCACTTTAGACGGGCCCTATGGCCAGAGCTCACCCGCACAGCGGCGACCGGCGGGGCTCACAGCCCGAGCAGCCACCGTCCGCCGCCGATCAGCGAGCACAGCGACACCGCGTGGAACAGGAACAGCCACAGGGCCGGCGGCACGTGGGTGAGCCGGGCGAGCAGGTCGGCGTCGGAGTCCGGGGCCCCGCCCGCCCCTCTCCCGCCACCACCCACGAACGACGCTCCACGGCCGCCGTATCCCTGTCGCCGCTTGGCCTGGAGCTCGAAGGCGGGACGTACACCGCCCAGAAGGAGGAACCAGACGGCGCTGTACGCGAACGCCGACTGGACGGCCGGTCCCGTCAGCCACGACACGAGCAGGAAGGCCGCGCCCGTCACGAGCACGGTGAGGGCCCCGTACGCGTTGCGGATCATGACCAGCATGGCGATAAGGAGCGCGGTCGCCAGCCACAGCAGCAGCGTGATGTGGTGCGCGGCCAGCAGCCAGGCGCCACCGAGGCCGAGCAGCGAGGGTGCGGTGTAACCGGCGGCGGCGGTGAGGATCATGCCGAGGCCGGTCGGCTTGCCGCGGCTGACGGTGAGGCCGCTGGTGTCCGAGTGCAGCCGGACACCCTGCAACCGGCGCCCGCTGACCAGGGCCAGCAGCGCGTGGCCGCCCTCGTGGGCGATCGTGATGGCGTTGCGGGACACCCGCCAGAGCGCGCCGGGGACGGTGACGGCGAGGGCGGCGACGGCCGTCGCGACGACGAGCCACCTGTCCGGGGCGGGCTGGGTGCCGAACACGCGGTCCCAGAGGTCGGCAAGGCTCGTGCTGTCCATGGTCAGGGCTGCTCCTTGGGGCTGCGGCCTGTCTCCTGGCATGTCTCCGGGCGCGTCCGGCGTCTGAGCCGGCAGGTGACCCGATCCCCCGCCGCCCCCGACAACTGCGCACACCTCCGCCTTAGGCTCGTACCGCACACATAGGAGGGGTGGTAGCTGATGTGCGGACGGTACGCGGCGAGTCGAAGGCCCGAGGATCTCACGGGCCTGTTCGGCGTGGAGAAGCGGGAGCCCAAGGAGGCCCTGGAGCCCGACTGGAACGTGGCCCCCACCAAGGAGGTCTACGCGATCCTCGAACGCCCCCTCAAGGGGACGGATTCCCCGCGCCCGGTCCGGCAGCTGCGGACGCTGACCTGGGGGCTCGTACCGTCCTGGTCGAAGACCCCGGAGGGCGCCGCCCGGATGATCAACGCGCGGGCGGAGACGGTCCATGAGAAGCCGTCGTTCCGGCAGGCCTTCGCGACCCGCCGGTGCCTCCTGCCCGCCGACGGTTATTACGAGTGGGTGACCGGCACCGCCGAGCGGCAGTTGGAGGAGCAGGGCAAGAAGAAGCGCCCCCGTAAGCAGCCCTATTTCGTCACGCCCGCCGACGGGTCGGTCTTCGCGATGGCGGGGCTGTACGAGTTCTGGCGCGACCCCACCCTCCCGGCCGACCACCCGCGGGCCTGGTGGACCACCTGCTCGGTGATCACCACGGAGGCGGAAACCGGCCCCCTGGGGGTGGCCCCCGCCGAGGGACCGCGCTCGCTGGCCGACATCCACCCGCGCATGCCGCTGATGCTGACGCCCGACCGGTGGGACGCCTGGCTGGACCCGGCCCGTACGGACGCGGAGGAGCTGCGCTCCCTGCTCGCCCCGCCGCCCGGCGGCCTGATGCGGGCGTACCCGGTGACGACGGCCGTCAGCAACGTCCGCAACAACGGCCCCGAACTGCTGGAGGAACTCCCCGCACCGGAGGAGGGCACCCTCTTCTGAGGCGCCCTCGCCCCGCCCTTGGCACGATGATCGGGTGACCAAGACCCCCGCGGAGACCCCCGCGAGCAAGACCGAGACCGTGCCGACCGGGGTCGGTGACGCCCGCGTCACCTGGTACCCCGCCCGGGGCGACGCCCACCTCGTCGTGGCCCTCGGGCACGGTGCCGGGGGCGGCATCGAGGCCCGCGACCTCCAGGCGCTCGCCGCGACCCTGCCGGCCGCCGGCGTGACCGTCGCCCTGGTCGAGCAGCCCTGGCGGGTGGCCGGCAGGAAGCTGGCCCCCGCCCCCAAGACCCTCGACGCCGCCTGGCGGGACCTCTGGCTCGCGCTGCGCGTCCCCGGCCTGCCGATCGTGGCCGGCGGGCGCAGCGCCGGTGCCCGGGTGGCCTGCCGTACCGCCCGGGAGCTCGGCGCCCGCGCCGTACTCGCGCTCGGCTTCCCGCTCCACCCGCCGGGCAGGCCCGAGAGCTCCCGGGCGGACGAACTGCTCTCCACCGGGCTGCCCACCCTCGTCGTCCAGGGCGGGAACGACCCCTTCGGGAGGCCCGCGGAGTTCCCGGACGGGGATCACCGGCTGGTGGAGGTTCCCCACGGGGACCATGGGTTCGCCGTGGGGAAACGGGCGCCGCTGACCCAGGACGAAGCGCTCGCGGTGATCACCGGGGCCGTCGGGAGGTGGGTGGATTCCCTGCGGGAATGACGACCGGGCGGCCGGTTGTTGTCACGTGCGTCGGTGAAGTAGGCGAAGCCAGGAGAGGGAGTCCGTCGCATGGGTTCGATCATTTGCCCCAGCCGGTCCGAGGCCACTGAACTGGACTGGACTGTGCTGCCTGCGGCCAGGACCGCCCCCGCCAGGGCAACGAACCCGGGAAATCGGAAGGGACTGGCGCAGGAAGGTCGACTATTCTCCGATTCGAGCGGGTCCGCACTCGGTCTCGCCACAGCGCTGGAGGAGGTGGGTCCGGTCACCGGGACCGACACAGGGACCAACGACGGCCCCGAGGAGACGGAGACCGAGCGCAACGCGCGCTTCGAACGGGACGCCCTCGGCTACCTCGACCAGATGTACTCGGCCGCGCTGCGCATGACGCGCAATCCCGCCGATGCCGAGGACCTGGTCCAGGAGACGTATGCCAAGGCGTACGGGTCCTTCCACCAGTTCCGTGAGGGGACCAACCTCAAGGCCTGGCTGTACCGGATCCTCACCAACACCTTCATCAACTCGTATCGCAAGAAGCAGCGCGAGCCCCAGCGCAGCGCGGCCGAGGAGATCGAGGACTGGCAGCTCGCCCGCGCCGAGTCGCACATGTCCACCGGTCTGCGCTCCGCCGAGTCACAGGCGATGGACCGCCTGCCCGACTCCGACGTGAAGGAAGCGCTCCAGGCTATCCCCGAGGAGTTCCGCATCGCCGTGTATCTGGCCGATGTGGAGGGCTTTGCGTACAAGGAGATCGCGGACATCATGGGTACGCCCATCGGTACGGTGATGTCCCGACTGCACCGTGGCCGCCGCCAGCTGCGCGGCATGCTCGAGGATTACGCCCGCGAACGCGGCCTGGTCCCCGCGGGCGCCGGAGAGTCGTCGAACAACGGGAAAGGCTCGGGCTCATGAGCTGCGGAGAGCCGCACGAGACGGATTGCGCAGAGGTCCTCGGTCATCTCTACGAGTTCCTCGACCGCGAGATGCCCGACAGTGACTGCACCAAGTTCGAGGTGCACTTCGAGGAGTGCTCCCCGTGCCTGGAGAAGTACGGGCTCGAACAGGCCGTGAAGAAGCTGGTCAAGCGGTGCTGCGGCCATGACGACGTACCGAGCGACCTGCGGGCCAAGGTCATGGGGCGGATCGAGCTGATCCGGGCGGGGGAGACCGTGCCGGACGACGACGTGTCCGCCTCCACGCCGCGGACCCAGCCGCAGACCCAGGAGTAGCACCTCCCGACACCTCCTGCTTCCGTACGGACGGGGCGCGCCGCCATCGCCGCGGCGCTTCCTTCGCGTTCGCCGCGCACGCCGCGCACGCCGCGGCCGGTGTCAGGACGGTCACGACGGTCACGACGGTCACCCGAAGGGGCTAATCGATTCCGTCCGCCACCATCGCGCGGCCACCGGCTCGTAACCTGGCGCTCGATTCGGGGCCGGCGGGAGGCGGAGACGGTGGCGGGCATTCCGGCAGGGGCGCGTGCCTACATCACGGGCGCCGTGGCGTGCGCCGCCGCGTGCGCGCTGCCGGCGCTCGATCCCGACGCCCGCACCCCCTGGGGCGCCGTCGTGCTGCTCGCCGCGCTGTACGCCTTCTGCGAGTTACCCCACGTCTGTCCCGTCGGCAGACGCCTGCTGGGCGGCTCCGTGCCGGTGAGCTCCGGGTCGTTCTTCCCCGTCCTGCTCGCCGCCGCGCTGCTGCTGCCACCGGCCGCCGCCGCTCTGGTGGCCGTTCCCGGAGCCCTCGCCGCCCCGGTCGAGCGGCGGCCCGCCGGCCCCCGGCGGGTCTGGCGGGCCGCCCGGCTCGCCCTCGCCGCGTGGGCCGCCGCCCAGACGGCGGTCGCCGTCGGCGGCGGGGACGTCCTGTCCCCGGCGTCCCCCTCCCCGGCGTCCATGGTGTCCCCCGCGTCCATGGCGCCCGACTTCCCGTACGCGCTGCTGCCCGCCGGCCTGTCGACCCTCGCCTTCTGCGCGGTGCTCACCGCACTCGACGGCGGCATCCTCGCCACCGCCGAACGGGTCCCGGTGCGCAGCGCCTGGCGCGGGCTGCTCGCGCGGTCGCTCGCGCCGCACGCCGTGCACGGGCTGGCCGGGCTGATGATGGCGGTCCTGTGGCGCAGCCCGTACGGCTGGCCCGCCGCGCTGTTCGTCCTGCTGCCGATGTACATCTCGTGCTGGATGTTCGCGCAGTACCACCGCGAGCGCGGGGCGCACCAGGCGACGATCCGCGCGCTCGTCCAGGCCGTCGACATCAAGGACGCGTACACCCGCGGCCACAGCGAGCGCGTCGGACACGCCTCGGTGCTGATCGCCCGGGAGCTCGGCATGGACGAGGCGCGGCTGGAGGTCATCCGGTTCGCCGGGATCCTGCACGACGTGGGCAAGCTGGGCGTGCCGACGCGGGTGCTGCGCAAGGACGGGCCGCTGACGCCGGAGGAGCGGCGGGTGATCGAGCTGCACCCGGAGTACGGGCACGAGATCGTGCGCGGCATCGGGTTCCTGGGCGAGGCGCGCGCGGCGATCCTGCACCACCACGAGCGGTTGGACGGCAGCGGCTACCCCTACGGACTGAGGGGCCATCAGATCCCGGAGTTCGCCCGGGTCGTCGCCGTGGCGGACGCCTTCGACGCGATGACGTCGACCCGCTCCTACCGGCGGGCGCGGCCGGTGGGGACGGCGCTGGCGGAGCTGGAGCGGTGTGCGGGCACGCAGTTCGACCCCCGGATGGTCCGGGCCCTGGTGCGTGCGCTGGACCGGCACGGCTGGCAGCCGGCGGTCACCGCCGACGACCCGCACGAGACGGCGCGCGGAAACGTCCCTCCACCCCGTGACCCGGCCCGGCACCGGGCCCACGGTGGCGCGCGGGGCGGCGCCCCCGGGCACGGTGGCGGGCGGGACGGGGCGCCGTGACGGCGCTCCGGGCGGCACAGGCCCTGGCGGGGGCCCTCACCCTCGCCGGGCTCGGGTGGACGCTGTGGCACGGGGTGGCCGAGCCCGGGACCGCGCTCGCCTTCGGGCTGCTCATCGCCGTCGGCGAGCTCGCCCGCTGGGGCGCCCGTCGCGGTGAGAGGGAGCCCGCGCCCCTCGGAGCCGCCGGGGCCCTGGCGTACGCCCTGCTCGGCGAGTCCGCCGGGCTGCCCACCACCCACGGCGTCCTCCAGATCGTCGCCGTCGTCGTCGCGGGCACCCTGGCCGGGGCCGTACCGCACGTCGCCCGGGGCTGCCGGTTCGCCCACGACCACCTGGTGCGCCGGGTGCTGACCACCGCGTTCGCCGCCGTGTGCTTCCAGCCCCTCTACAACTCGGGGAGGCTGGACGCGGTCGTCGGGTACGGACCGTTCTACGCCCTCTTCCTCGCGCTGCTGCTGCTCCTGACCGCCCTGTGCGACGCCGTGCTCGCCGCCCTGACGCTGCACGCCCGCACCCGCTACCCCTACGGGGCGCTCCTGCGCGACGAGCTGCGCGCGCTGCTCGGCATCGGGTCGGCCGTGTGCGCCACCGGCGTCGTCATCGCCCTGGCCGTCGCGGTCGCGGGCCTCTGGGCGCTGCCCCTCTTCTGCGTACCGCTGCTGCTGACGCAGCTGTCCTTCCGCCGGTACGTCGCCGTCCGGGCCACCTACCGCCAGACCATCGCCTCCCTCGCCCGCGCCACCGAGATCGCCGGGTACACCTCTCCCGGGCACGCCCACCGGGTCGCGGCCCTCAGCCGGGCCGTGGGGCGTGAGCTGGGGCTGCCCGAGCCCGAGCTGACGGTGCTGGAGTACGCCGCGCTGATGCACGACATCGGGCAGCTCTCCCTGGTCGACCCGGTGCCGGAGGGCGCCACCGCCCTCCTCCCGGCCGCCGAACAGCGCCGTATCGCGCTCCTCGGAGGCGCCGTGGTGCGCCGGACCGGCGTCCCGGCGGCCGTCGCGGTCGTCGTGGAGCGGCAGGCCGACCCGTACCGCGAGCAGCCGGTGCCCGCCCGGATCGTCCGCGTGGTCAACGCGTACGACGACCTGTCCAGGGAAGCCGCCCAGGATGCACTCACCGCTCTGGAGCAGCTCAGGCTCGGCACCGCCCGGGACTACCACCCCGCGGTGGTGGAGTCCCTGGCCAGAGTCCTGGCGCGGGGCGGCGTCACCGGTCCCGCGGCTGGGTAACCCATGGGTAATGAGCGGGCGTGCGACCAGGCATGGTTGGATGCGAACAAGAGGGTGTCCGGGGGCAGAGACCTTCAGCGACCGGCGGACCGGCAGGCGGGAATCGTGAGGATCTTCGGGAAGGTACGGCATCGGCCCTCCGCCTCGTGGCGGCAGGCCACCGACCGCGCGTTCACGCTGATCGGGGACGGGCGGTACGAGGACGCGGGGGCGCTGCTGACGCGCGCGGCGGACCTGGAGCCCTGGCTCTCGGAGTCCTGGTTCAATCTGGCGCTGCTGCACAAGTTCCGGCACGACTGGGAGCAGGCGCGCAGCGCGGGCCTGCGGGCCGTCGCCCTGCTCGACAAGGAGACCGGCGCCCCGGACTGGTGGAACGTCGGCATCGCGGCCACCGCCCTGCAGGACTGGCCGCTGGCCCGTCGCGCCTGGCAGGCGTACGGCCTGAAGGTGCCCGGGGCCGCCGCGGCGAGCGGTGAGCCCACCGGGATGGAGCTGGGCAGCGCGGCCGTGCGGCTGTCGCCGGAGGGCGAGGCCGAGGTGGTGTGGGGCCGCAGGCTCGACCCGGCCCGGATGGAGGTGCTCTCCGTTCCGCTGCCGTCGTCGGGCCGGCGCTGGGGCGAGGTCGTCCTGCACGACGGGGTGCCCAACGGCGAGCGGACCACGGCGGCCGGGCACAGTTTCCCGGTGTTCGACGAGATCGAACTGTGGGCGCCGTCGCCCGTACCGACGTGGGTGGTGCTGCTGGAGGCGGCCACCGAGGCCGACCGGGACGCCCTGGAGCAGCTGGCGGCCGACGCCGGGTTCGCCGCCGAGGACTGGTCCTCGTCGGTGCGGCTGCTGTGCCGCACCTGTTCCGAGTCGCGGATGCCGAGCGCCGAGGGCGAGGGCGAACACCTGGACCCGCACGACCACAGCGAACCGGGGCATCCGGGACCGCTGGGCCACCGCTCGCCGGGCGAGCTGTGGGTGCCGGAGCGCGAGTGCGGCATCGCGGCGCCCGCCGGGCTGGTGCGCGGGCTGCTGGACGGCTGGGTGGCGGACAGCCCGGACAGCCGTGAGTGGCGGGATCTCGAGGAAGTCTGCTGAGCGCTGCCCGCGTAGGCTGTACGGGCACATCACAACGGGTAGCACTCAGGGAAGGCGCGAAGGCGGACATGGCGCAGCAGGAGACGGACCAGCAGGGCATCGACGCCCTCCCCGTGGACGACGAGGGCTTCGTCGTCGACACGGAGAACTGCGAAGAGCGCGAGCGTGCCCACCGCGAGCGCGGCACCTCCCGCCCCATCACGGTCGTCGGCAACCCGGTGCTGCACAAGGAGTGCGAGGACGTCACCGAGTTCGACGACAAGCTCGCGCGGCTGATCGACGACATGTTCGCCAGCCAGCGGACGGCGGAGGGCGTGGGCCTGGCCGCCAACCAGATCGGCGTGGACCTGAAGGTCTTCGTGTACGACTGCCCGGACGACGAGGGCGTGCGGCACACGGGCGTGGTCTGCAACCCGGTCCTGGAGGAGCTGCCGGCCGAGCGGCGCGTGCTCGACGACTCCAACGAGGGCTGCCTGTCGGTGCCGACGGCGTACGCCTCGCTGCCCCGGCCCGACTACGCCGTGGTGCGGGGCCAGGACCCCAAGGGCAACCCGATCAAGGTGCGCGGCACCGGGTACTTCGCCCGCTGCCTCCAGCACGAGACGGACCACCTGTACGGCTACCTGTACATCGACCGGCTGTCGAAGCGGGACCGCAAGGACGCGCTGAAGCAGATGGCCGAGGGGACGCCGCGCTACGAGGTCGTGGCGAACGACTGACCTGTCCGGGCTGCGCCGGGCCCCGTTCCGGTGACCGGGACGGGGCCTCGGCGTTGCCGCCATTGGGCGGACGAATGACGGTTCGGACGGGCCGTTGACGCGCGTCGACCGGACCCGCCAGGCTCGGCCGCATCCCCTTCACCGATGGAGGACCGATGCCCGGACGGACCGTACGACTCCTGCTCTCGCTTGTCATGCTCATGTCCGCAACGCTGGCCGGGGTGGTCGCCACCGCCGGCCCCGCGCACGCCGACGGCTGCTACACCTGGTCGCGCACCCTCTCCCAGGGTGCCTCCGGCGCCGACGTGACCCAGCTCCAGATCCGCGTCGCCGGCTACCCCGGCTACGGTGGCGTCCTCGCGGTCGACGGCGCCTACGGGCCGGCGACCACGGCGGCCGTCAAGCGGTTCCAGGCCGCGTACGGCCTCACCGCCGACGGCATCGCCGGACCCGCCACCTTCAGCAAGCTGTACGCCCTCCAGGACGAGGACTGCACGCCCGTCCACTTCGGCTACGGCGAGCTCAACGACTGCAACACCACCTGGGCGGGCGGCGCGGTCGACGCCGCCACCGCCAAGTCCAACGCCCTGCGCACCATGTGGAAGCTGGAGGCCCTGCGCCACGCCCTCGGCGACCAGCCCATCACCGTCACCAGCGGCTTCCGCTCGCACGCCTGCAACGACGCGGTCGGCGGGGCCTCCGGAAGCCGCCACCTATACGGGGACGCGGCCGACCTCGGCGCGGGCCCGCACTCCCTGTGCAGGCTGGCCCAGCAGGCCCGCAGCCACGGGTTCAACGGGATCCTCGGGCCGGGCTACCCCGGACACGGCGACCACACGCACCTCGACCACCGCGCGAGCCGCTTCTGGTCCGCCTCCGGCTGCGGCATCTGACGGGTCGGCAGGCGGGGCTGGTCGGCAGGCGGGGCGGGTCAGGAGGCCGCCCGCAGCGGGCCGCCGCGCCCTCCCGAACCGCGGAAGGTGCGGCGGTAGGCGTTGGGCGTGGTCCCCAGGCTGCGGAGGAAATGGTGCCGCAGCCCCGCGGCGTTGCCGAAGCCGGCCAGGCCCGCGATCGTGTCCACGGTGTCGTCCGTCGCCTCCAGCAACTCCTGTGCCAGCAGCACCCGCCGGCGCAGGAGCCACCGGTAGGGCGTGGTGCCCGTCTCCTGCTGGAAGCGGCGGGCGAAGGTGCGCGGTGACATGTGCGCCCGTGCGGCCAGCTGCTCGACGGTCATCTCCTGGTCCAGGTGCCGCTCCATCCAGTCCAGTACCTCCCCGACGGTGTCGCCCGGATTGCGCGGCAGCGGCCGGTCGATGTACTGCGCCTGCCCGCCATCGCGGTGGGGCGGCACCACCATGCGGCGGGCGATGGTGTTGGCGACCTCCGGTCCGTGCTCCTGCCGCACCAGGTGGAGGCAGGCGTCGATCCCGGCGGCGGTGCCCGCCGACGTGATGACCGGGCCGTCGTCGACGTACAGCACGTCGGGGTCGACCAGCGCCCGGGGGTGACGGCGCGTCAGCAGCTCGGCGTGGCGCCAGTGGGTGGTGCAGCGGCGCCCGTCGAGCAGCCCCGCGGCGCCCAGCACGAAGGCACCCGTGCAGACGGACAGCACGCGCGCCCCGCGCTCGACACCCTCGCGCAGGGCGGTCAGCAACGCCTCCGGGTACGGGCGGTCCACGTAACCGCCGCCCGCCGGTACGGCGATGAGGTCCGCGTCGGCCAGCCGGTCGAGACCGTGCTCCACCTCCAGGACGAAGCCCGCGTGGGTACGGAGCCGGGGGCCCTCGGCGGACGCCACGGCGAAGTCGTGGACGGGCAGCCCGTCGTCACTGCGGTCAAGTCCGAAGACCTCGCAGAGGACGCCGAGTTCGAAAGGGTGCACACCGTCGAGCAGGACGGCGGCCACGTTCTTCAGCATGCGACGAGTGTGGCAGTAATTCGATGGTTGATGACAGTCCTGCCACTGACTTTCCTCGTGCGGGACGGCGACAGTGGAGGACATGAACGCAATCCTCGACTACCTCGTCGTCACCGGAATACTCGTCCTTCTTCTGCTTCCCTCGCTCATCGGGCACGCCCGGGAGCGGGCCATCGACCGTCAGCTGCGCCGCGCCGAGCGCCCGGCGGCACCCAGCACCAGCCCGCCCGCCCCCGCGCCCACCGCGTACCAGAAGAGGTCCGGCGCGTTGAACGACGTGCCCAGGACCAGGCGGGCCGCCACGCTGTGAGCCGCCAGTGCGGCCGGGACACCCGTCAGCTGGAACAGCTCCACCGCACACGAGAAACCGAGGGCGATCCCGGCGGCGGCCCACGGCCGCAGCCGGGGCGCCACCAGCACCACCAGCGCGACCACCAGCACGGTGTAGAGCGCGTCACCCGCGTACTTCGCGACGGCGCCCGCCGCCGCGGACCGGATGCCCAGGCCCGCGGCGGCGGTCACCGCGGCGGCGGCGCACGCCGCCCACCGCGTGGCGACCACGGTCAGAAGTCCTCGTCGAGGTCGACCGAGCCCTCCACCGCCACCTGGTAGGCGGACGGGCGGCGCTCGAAGAAGTTCGTCAGCTCCTGGACGCCCTGGAGCTCCATGAACGAGAACGGGTTCTCCGAGCCGTACACCGGGGCGAACCCCAGGCGCGTCAGGCGCTGGTCGGCGACGCACTCCAGGTACTGGCGCATCGACTCGGTGTTCATGCCCGGCAGGCCGTCCCCGCACAGGTCGCGGCCGAACTGCAGCTCCGCATCCACGGCCTCCCTCAGCATGTCGGTCACCTGCTGCTGGAGCTCGTCGTCGAAGAGCTCGGGCTCCTCCTTGCGGACGGTGTCCACGACCTCGAACGCGAAGTTCATGTGCATCGTCTCGTCGCGGAACACCCAGTTGGTGCCGGTCGCCAGGCCGTGCAGCAGACCGCGCGAACGGAACCAGTACACGTACGCGAAGGCCCCGTAGAAGAACAGGCCCTCGATGCAGGCGGCGAAGCAGATCAGGTTCAGCAGGAACCGGCGGCGGTCGGCCTTCGTCTCCAGCCGGTCGATCTTCTCCACCGAGTCCATCCAGCGGAAGCAGAACCGCGCCTTCTCGCGGATGGACGGGATGTTCTCCACGGCGTCGAACGCCGCCGCGCGGTCCTCCGGGTCGGGCAGGTAGGTGTCGAGCAGCGTCAGATAGAACTGGACGTGCACGGCCTCCTCGAACAGCTGCCGCGACAGGTACAGCCGCGCCTCGGGCGAGTTGATGTGCTTGTAGAGCGTAAGGACCAGGTTGTTCGCGACGATCGAGTCGCCCGTCGCGAAGAACGCGACCAGCCGGCCGATCAGGTGCTGCTCACCCGGGGTGAGCCTGGCGAGGTCGGCCACGTCGGAGTGGAGGTCGACCTCCTCCACGGTCCAGGTGTTCTTGATGGCGTCCCGGTAGCGCTCGTAGAAGTCCGGGTAGCGCATCGGACGCAGGGTCAGCTCGAAGCCCGGGTCGAGCAGGTTCTTCTCGGTGGAGCTCATTACTGGCAGGCCTCGCAGGACTCGGGGTTTTCCAGGGAGCAGGCGACGGCGTCGGGCTCGGACACCTGCTGGGCGGGTACGGGGGCGGACGCCTGGGCGGCGCGGGCGATCCGGGTCGCCGGGCGCGAACGCAGGTAGTACGTCGTCTTCAGCCCCTGCTTCCAGGCGTACGCGTACATCGACGACAGCTTGCCGATGGTCGGCGTCTCCAGGAACAGGTTCAGCGACTGCGACTGGTCCAGGAACGGCGTCCGCGCCGCCGCCATGTCGATCAGGCCGCGCTGCGGGATCTCCCACGCCGTCCGGTACAGCTCGCGCACCTCGGCCGGGATCCAGGTGAAGCCCTGCACCGAGCCGCTGGACTCGCGCAGCGCCTCGCGGGTCTGCGCGTCCCACACGCCGAGCCGCTTCAGCTCGGCCACCAGGTAGGAGTTGACCTGGAGGAACTCGCCCGACAGCGTCTCGCGCTTGAACAGGTTGGAGACCTGCGGCTCGATGCACTCGTACACGCCCGCGATCGAGGCGATCGTCGCGGTCGGCGCGATGGCGAGGAGCAGGGAGTTGCGCATGCCGACCTCGGCGATGCGGGAGCGCAGGGCCGCCCACCGCTCCGGCCAGTTCAGCTCCACGTCGTAGTGGTCGGGGTGGAGCACCCCGCGCGCCGTCCGGGTCTTCTCCCAGGCCGGCAGCGGGCCGTTGCGCTCGGCGAGGTCGGCCGACGCCTCGTACGCCGCCAGCATGATCCGCTCGGCGATACGCGTCGACAGGGCACGCGCCTCGGGGGAGTCGAACGGCAGCTTCAGCTGGAAGAAGACGTCCTGCAGGCCCATCGCGCCCAGGCCCACCGGGCGCCACTTGGCGTTCGACCGCCCGGCCTGCTCGGTCGGGTAGAAGTTGATGTCGACGACCCGGTCGAGGAACGTCACCGCCGTACGGACCGTCTCGTCGAGCCGCTCCCAGTCGATGTCCCCGCCGGCCACGAACGCGCCGAGGTTCACCGAACCCAGGTTGCACACGGCCGTCTCACCGTCGTCCGTGACCTCCAGGATCTCGGTGCACAGGTTCGAGGAGTGGACCGTGTGGCCCGGCTCGGCGGTCTGGTTGGCCGTACGGTTGGAGGCGTCCTTGAACGTCATCCAGCCGTTGCCGGTCTGGGCCAGCGTCCGCATCATCCGGCCGTACAGGTCACGCGCCGGCATGGTCTTGCGGGCCAGGCCCCTGGCCTCGGCGGCGCGGTACGCGGCGTCGAACTCCTCGCCCCACAGGTCGACCAGCTCCGGCACGTCGGCCGGCGAGAACAGCGACCACTCGGCGTCGGCGTTGACCCGGCGCATGAACTCGTCCGGGATCCAGTGCGCCAGGTTCAGGTTGTGCGTACGCCGCGCGTCCTCGCCCGTGTTGTCGCGCAGCTCCAGGAACTCCTCGATGTCCGCGTGCCACGTCTCCAGGTACACGGCCGCCGCGCCCTTGCGCCGCCCGCCCTGGTTCACGGCCGCCACCGAGGCGTCCAGCGTCTTCAGGAACGGCACGATGCCGTTGGAGTGGCCGTTGGTGCCACGGATCAGCGAACCCCGGGCGCGGACGCGCGAGTACGACAGGCCGATGCCGCCCGCGTGCTTGGACAGGCGCGCGACCTGGTGGTAGCGGTCGTAGATCGAGTCCAGCTCGTCCAGCGGCGAGTCCAGCAGGTAGCAGGACGACATCTGCGGGTGGCGGGTACCGGAGTTGAACAGCGTCGGCGAGGACGGCAGGTAGTCGAGCCGGCTCATCAGGCCGTAGAGCGCCGCCACTTCCTCCAGTGCCCGCACGCTGTCGTCCTCCGCCAGCCCGGCGGCCACGCGCAGCATGAAGTGCTGCGGCGTCTCGATGACCTTGCGGGTGATCGGGTGCCGCAGCAGGTAGCGGGAGTACAGCGTCCGCAGCCCGAAGTAGCCGAACCGGTCGTCACCGGCGGGGTCGATCAGCGCGTCCATCCGGGGAGCGTGGAGCCGTACGAACGCGGCCGTACGGTCCGCGATCAGGCCCTCCCGGTGACCGACGGCCACCGACGCCGAGAACGACACCGCTCCCTGGCCCGCCGCCTCCTCGGCGATGGTCCGGGTCAGCAGCCGGGCCGCGAGCCGTGAGTACGCCGGGTCCTCGGAGATCAGCCCGGCGGCGGCCTCGGTGGCGAGCTCCCGCAGCTCCGCCTCGTCCGACCCGGCGTGCCGGCCGCGCAGCGCGGCGGCGGCGACCCGGCCGGGGTCGGTGTCGGGCAGATCGGCGGTGAGGTCCGTCAGGACCCGCAGCAGCACGGTCCCGGGTCCATCGGTCTCCGCGTCCCTGGCTGTGGCCGGATCGGCTGGCGCGATGGTCACGTGGGGGCTCTCCCTCGCTCGGCTCGGGGCCACCGGCGGGCGGGGCGGGGGAGCGGGGACGCGCCCGGGCACAGGGGCGCACGCACCGCGTCCACCGGCCCATTCCGCGAGGCCCGGACGTCTCGGCGCCCGGGCCGGATGGCCGGACGCACCGTCGGCAGGTCTTCGGACTCATGGGTGCGCAAAGGCAGACCAATACACCGTTGCGGGACAGTTCCGGATTCGCACCGGATTCCCCTGCGGCGACAGCGAGATGAGCATACATGTGGGGGGCGGCCCGTGGACCACCCCCCACATCTTGTGTCGGCGGACACAAGTCAGAGCGCGAGCGCGTACGTGTGGAGCGTGACGCCGGGGATCGGCCGCCAGTCCCGCTCCGGCGTGCGGACGAACCCGAGCCGCTCGTACACGCGGTGTGCGGCGTGCATCGCCTGCTGCGAGGAGAGCACCAGCCGCCGGCATCCCTCCGTCGCCCGGGCCCGGTCCGCGCACGCCCGTACGAGCGCCTCCCCGGCGCCGCGCCGCCGCGCCTCCCTCGCCACCGCGAGCATCCGGATCTCCGCCTCGCCGTCCCGCGCGAGCTCGGCCCACGGCCGGCCGGCCCGGGCGAACGTGACACCGCCCAGCACCCGTTCCGTCCCCTCCGCCTGGCCGACGGCCACCAGCACCTCCGCCTCGGCGGCCCGCCGGGCCACGTCCCGCAGCTCGATCAGGTACTCATCGCTGTCGCCGAAGGCCAGCAGCCCGTCTCCGAGGTACGCCTGGGCGGTGACCTCGCCCAGCGTGCCGTGCTCCTCCGGCCGTACCGCTCTGATCGTGATGTCCATGGTCCGAGTGTGGACGCGCACGGCGACGGGCCGCCGTATTTCCGTCTCCGGAATTACGGCGGCCCGTCGTTCGGTCACTCGCCCAGGGGCGTCCCTAAGCCGTGTCGGCAAAGCTCCGTCTGCCTGGCGGTCGGACGACGCACCTTTGCAGACACTCCCTAGCAGCAGCGGAACCCGTCGCGCGGGTCCGCCTCCCGCGCGTCGGTGCGCCTGCGTTCGAACTCGCGCCGGGTCAGGACCTCGGCCTCGGGGTCGCGGGAGCGGGCGTGGGCGACGTACTTGTCGTACACCGTCTCGCCGGACACCTCGCGCACGTACCAGCGGACCCAGGCCACCGCGCGTCGCAGCCGGTTCCCCGGCCGCGCGGCCACGGACGGCCTCACGCCGAGCCGGTCCCGGCCGGCACCTCGTCACCGGTGCCGCCGTCCGTGCGGATGCCGTCCTTGCGGATGCCGCCCTCGGGGCCGACCCCGGCCGCCACCAGCTCGGCCTTCTCCTCCGCCGTGGGGAACAGCCCGGCCGGGGCGACCAGCTTCGACTCGGTGTACGGAACCTCGGAGAGCTTCACGCCGGCCGGGTCGGTGACCGCCTTGAAGCAGACCCGCCCCGCGTCCGCGATCACCACGATGATGAGGAGGGCGAAGAGGGCGGAAAGGACGCCGTCGACCGTGGAGTTGGTGACGACGGTGTGCATGTCGTCCATCGACTTCGCGGGGGGCAGCACCTGCCCGGAGTCGATGCCCGCCTGGTACTTGTCCCGCTGGGCGAAGAAGCCCACCCGCGGGTCCGCCGAGAAGATCTTCTGCCAGCTGGCGGTGAGCGTCACCGCCACGTCCCAGGCGAGCGGGACCGCGGTGACCCACGCCCACTTCAGGCGGCCCGACTTGACCAGCAGCGTGGTGCAGACGGCCAGGGCCACGGCGGCCAGCAGCTGGTTGGCGATGCCGAACAGCGGGAACAGCTGGTTGATGCCGCCCAGCGGGTCGTGCACGCCGACCCAGAGGAAGTAGCCCCAGCCGCCGACGACGACCGCGCTCGCGAACCAGACGCCCGGCTTCCAGCTGACCTGCCTGAAGGGCTTGTGGACGTTGCCCAGCATGTCCTGGAGCATGAAGCGGCCCACGCGGGTGCCGGCGTCCACCGTCGTGAGGATGAACAGCGCCTCGAACATGATGGCGAAGTGGTACCAGAACGCCTTCATGGCGGTACCGCCGACGACCGCGGAGAAGATCTCCGACATTCCGAGGGCGAAGGTCGGCGCGCCGCCGGTCCGGGACAGCAGCGAGGCCTCCTCGACGTCCGCCGCGGCCTTCGTCAGCAGCTCGGGCGAGACGGTGAAGCCGAAGTTCGTCACCGCTTCGGACGCGGACTGCACGGTCGTCCCGACGACGCCCGCGGGGGAGTTGATCGCGAAGTAGAGGCCCGGGTCGATGATGCAGGCCGTGATCATCGCCATGACGGCGACGAAGGACTCGGTGAGCATCGCCCCGTACCCGATCATCCGGATCTGCGTCTCCTTCTGGACCATCTTCGGGGTGGTGCCCGAGGAGACCAGGGAGTGGAAGCCGGAGAGCGCGCCGCACGCGATGGTGATGAAGACGAACGGGAACATCGAGCCGGCGAAGACCGGGCCGTCGCCGCGGCTCGCGAAATCGGTGACGGCCGGCATCTTCAGGGTCGGCAGGGCGACGAAGACACCGATGGCGAGCAGCACGATCGTGCCGACCTTCATGAAGGTCGAGAGGTAGTCGCGCGGCGCGAGCAGCATCCACACCGGCAGGACGGAGGCGAGGAAGCCGTACACGATCATCCAGATGACCAGCGTGCCCGGCTCCAGCGTGAAGGTGTCGGCGAGGGAGGACTCCGCGACCCAGCCGCCCGCGACGATGGCGAGCAACAGCAGCGCGACACCGATGACCGACACCTCGGTGACCTTGCCGGGCCGCAGCACCCGCAGGTAGACGCCCATGAAGAGGGCGATCGGGATGGTCATGCCGATGGAGAAGACTCCCCACGGCGAGTGCGCCAGGGCGTTGACGATGACCAGGGCCAGCACGGCCAGCAGGATGATCATGATGGCGAAGACCGCGATCAGCGCGGCGGCTCCACCGAACGGGCCGATCTCGTCCCGGGCCATCTGGCCGAGCGAACGGCCGTTGCGGCGGGTGGAGAAGAACAGCGTCACCATGTCCTGGACGGCACCGGCGAAGATCACGCCGACGATGATCCAGATCGTGCCCGGCAGGTAGCCCATCTGCGCGGCGAGCACGGGCCCCACGAGCGGGCCCGCGCCCGCGACCGCCGCGAAGTGGTGCCCGAACAGCACCCGGCGGTCGGTGGGGTGGAAGTCGACACCGTTGTCGAGCCGCTCGGCGGGCGTGGCGCGGGTCTTGTCGACCTTGAGCACCCGGTTCGCGATGAAGCGGGAGTAGAAGCGGTAGGCGATCGCGTACGAGCCGAGGGCGGCCGCGAGCATCCAGGCGGCCGAGATCTCCTCGCCGCGCGAGAGCGCGAGTACGCCCCAGCCGGCCGCCCCCGCCAGGGCGACGAGCGACCAGATGACGATCGACCGCGGAGTGAGGCCCGCTCGTGAGGTGTTGGGTGGTGCCGACGGCTCTTGCATGGTGCACGTCCCCTCGCTGATCACCTGTAATGCGCAGGAAATCTAGGCGAGCGCCTCGTGCAGCGTCACCCCCCGTCCGCATATCGGTACGGCAACGCTTTCGGGGGCCGGCCCGGTGAGGGACCGGTCGACGCCTCAGTCGTTCGGCCGCTTGAGCCGTGCCACGAACTTGTAGCGGTCGCCCCGGTACACCGACCGGACCCACTCCACCGGCCGGCCGTTCTCGTCCAGGGAGTGGCGCGACAGCATCAGCATCGGCAGGCCCACGTCCGTACCGAGCAGCCCCGCCTCGCGCGGTGTGGCCAGCGAGGTCTCGATGGTCTCCTCGGCCTCCGCGAGCCGGACGTCGTACACCTCCGCCAGCGCCGTGTACAGCGAGGTGTACTTGACGAGCGACCGGCGCAGCGCGGGGAAGCGCTTCGCGCTCAGGTGCGTCGTCTCGATGGCCATCGGCTCGCCGCTCGCCAGCCGCAGCCGCTCGATGCGCAGCACGCGCCCGCCGGCCGAGATGTCGAGCAGCCCGGCGAGCGTGTCGTCGGCCGTGACGTACCCGATGTCGAGCAGCTGCGAGGTGGGCTCCAGGCCCTGGGCGCGCATGTCCTCGGTGTAGGAGGTGAGCTGGAGGGCCTGCGAGACCTTCGGCTTGGCGACGAACGTGCCCTTGCCCTGGATGCGCTCCAGGCGCCCCTCGACGACCAGTTCCTGGAGCGCCTGCCGTACTGTCGTGCGCGAGGTGTCGAACTCGGCGGCGAGCGTGCGCTCCGGGGGGACCGGGGTGCCGGGGGGCATGGTCTCGGTCATGTCCAGCAAGTGGCGCTTGAGCCGGTAGTACTTGGGCACGCGCGCGGTGCGGGTCGCCGGCCCGCTCTCGGTCTCCGTGCCGCCCGCGTCCGTGGTCATGGCCCGCCTTCCCGACTCCTGTGCTGCTGCCGTCACCGGCTCCTCCGTCACTTGCGGCTCACATGGTGGCACGGACCGGTCACGGGTCGTCGCCCCTCCTCAGGTGTCGGTCCGGTAACGGACGCGACAGCCCTTCTTATACACCCTTGACACCCCTAAAGGTCTAGGCCAAGCTCCGGGTTACTGGTCTAAACCATTAAAGACCGGGTCCCGGTCCCACGGTCAGCACGGGCATCAGCACGTCGTACGGCTTCGCGGTGGGCAGGGGGGTTGCAGGCATCCCTGAGGAGGGTGGCGTGAAGCGCAAGCTCATCGCGGCGATCGGCGTCGCGGGCATGATGGTCGGCATCGCGGCATGTGGTTCCGGCGACGGCGAGGGTGGGGACTCCGCGGGCGGCGGCGCCAAGGAACTGACCGTGTGGCTGACGGTCGACGCCCAGAACAACTGGCCGCACCTGGTCAAGGCGGCCGACGACGCGCTCGCCGAGAAGCACCCCGGCGTCAGGATCAAGCACGAGTACTACGGCTGGCCCGACAAGAACGCCAAGCTGGACGCCGTCCTCGCCACCGACAAGGCGCCGGACGTGGTCGAGATGGGCAACACCGAGATGCTCGGCTACATGGTCAAGGGCGCCTTCGCCGAGGTGGACCCGAAGAAGTTCGAGCAGTCGGACCAGTGGCTGGACGGCCTCAAGGAGTCCGTCACGTACGAGGGCAGGACCTACGGCGTCCCCTACTACGCCGGTGGCCGCGTGGCCACCTGGCGCAAGGACGTCGCCGCCGAGGCCGGCGTCAAGACGCCCCCGAAGACGTACGCGGAGCTGACCGCCGCCCTGGAGAGGATCCAGGCGAAGAAGGGCGACAAGTTCAGCGCCTGGTACCAGCCGTCGCCGGACTGGTACGCCGCGATGTCCTTCGTGTACGACGCGGGCGGCTCCATCGCCAAGAAGGACGGCGACACGTGGAAGGCCAACCTGTCCTCGCCCGAGTCCCTCAAGGGCCTGGGCGAGTACAAGAAGGTCCTCGACTCGTACATGAAGGCCGACAAGACCAAGGACGAGTCGGACCGTTACATCGTCTTCGGCCAGGGCAACGCCGGCATGATCTTCGCCGCCGCCTGGGAGGGCGCCACGGCCGAGGACCCGAAGAACGACAAGACCGGCAAGCTCAAGGGCAACCTCGAGAACTTCGTGATGCCCGGCCCCTCCGGCAAGAACATCCCCGTCTTCCTCGGCGGTTCGGACCTGGCCATCCCGGTCAAGTCCAAGGCGCAGGACCTCGCGGCCGAGTGGATCGACGCCTTCACCGGCGCGAAGGGCCAGAAGGGTCTGCTCGCCAAGGGCAACCTGCCCAACAACAAGACGGACCTGGCCACGCTGAAGGCCGACCCGAAGACGGCCGTTCCGGCCACCGCGGCCGAGTCCAACTGGTTCGTCCCCATGGCGCCGGGCTGGGGCCAGGTCGAGAAGGCCCAGACGCTCAAGACCATGCTCCAGGAGATCGGCACCGGCAAGAAGTCGGTCGAGGCCGCCGCGAAGGACGCGGACGCCGCGATCGACAAGGTCATCAACAACAAGTGACCGACGGGCCCCCGTCGTGCTCCGGCGGGCAGGCGGGGGCTCCCCGGAGGCGAACCGAGCCCTGAAACAGAGAGAGCGCGCGATGAGTGCCGCAGAGACAACCACTGCCAAGGTGCCGTCCATACGGCCATCGTCTCCACCGGACCGCACCGCGCCCGGTGGCCCCGGGAAGCCGGCGGGGAAGAAGACCACCGGCGGGGCCGGAGCACCGTGGGCGCTGCTGGCGCCCTGCCTGCTCGTCCTCCTCCTGGTCCTGGGCTACCCGCTGGTGAGGCTGGTCACCCTCTCCTTCCAGAAGTTCGAGCAGGCCCAGCTGTGGGGCTTCAAGGAGCCGGAGTCCGTCGGCTTCGCGAACTTCGCCAAGATCCTCGGGGACGGCGAGTTCTGGGCCGTGGTGGCCCGTACCGTGTTCTTCGCCGCCGGTGCGGTGAGCTTCACCATGGTCTTCGGCATGCTGATCGCCCTGCTGCTCCAGCGGGTCTCCGGCTGGGTGAAGGCGCTGATCAACATCGCGCTGATCGCGAGCTGGGGCATGCCCATCATCGTCGCCACCGCGATCTTCAAGTGGCTCTTCGACGCCGATTACGGCGTCCTCAACTGGCTGCTGAGCAGGCTGCCCGGCGTCGACATGATCGGGCACAACTGGTTCGCGAGCGGTCCCCAGGGCCTCGCCGTGATCATGCTGCTGGTGGTCTGGGGCGCGGTGCCGTTCGTGGTCATCACGCTCAGCGCCGGACTCACCCAGGTGCCCAAGGAGCTGGAGGAGGCCGCCCGCCTCGACGGAGCCGGCGCCTGGGGCGTCTTCCGCTATGTCACCCTGCCGATCCTCAAGCCGATCATCGTGATGCTCACGACGCTGTCGGTCATCTGGGACATGGGCGTCTTCCCGCAGGTCTTCGTGATGCGCAACGGCCATCCCGAGGCGGAGTTCCAGCTGCTCACCACGTACTCGTACGACAAGGCGTTCGTCGTGAACGACTACGGCGGCGGCTCGGCCATCGCGCTGGTCACCGTGATCCTGCTGCTCGGCGTCGTGGCCGTGTACATGCGCCAGATGCTCAAGATCGGAGAAGTCGAGTGAGCGCCGTAACCACCTCCAGGACCAAGCCCGGCGGCAAGCTGGGCTGGAACCTGCTCGGCCTGCTGGTCTTCGTCACCGCCGGATTCCCGGTCTACTGGATGCTCAACACGGCGTTCAAGCCGGCCCGGGACGCCATCGACCCGGATCCGCACTTCTTCCCGCGGACCTTCACCCTGGAGAACTTCGAACGCGCCTTCCAGGTGGCCGACTTCTGGGGTCCGGTCGGCCGCTCCCTGATCGTCTCGCTCGTCGTCGTCCTCATCGGCATCGTCGTGGGCATGCTGGCCGCGCTCGCCATCTCACGGTTCGCCTTCCGGGGGCGGAAGATCGTCATCGTCGGCATCCTCGCGGTCCAGATGGTCCCGCTCGTCGCCATGATCATCCCGGTCTTCCTGCTGCTGAACGACCTCGGTCAGTACGACAAGCTCACCGGCCTGATCATCACGTACCTGACCTTCATCCTCCCCTTCACGGTCTGGACCCTCCGCGGCTTCATCGTCAACATCCCCAAGGAGCTGGAGGAGGCGGCGATGGTCGACGGCTGCACCCGCACCGGCGCCTTCGTCCGCGTGGTCTTCCCGCTCCTCGCGCCCGGCATGGTGGCCACCTCCGTGTACGGCTTCATCCAGGCCTGGAACGAGTACCTGTACGCCCTGATGCTGATGAGCCAGCAGAACCAGACGGCCACCGTCTGGCTCGGCAACTTCACCACCAAGCACGGAACCGAGTACGCCCCGATGATGGCCGGCGCCACCATGATGGCCGTCCCCATCGTCATCCTCTTCCTCCTCGTCCAGCGCAAGATGGCCGCGGGTCTGACGGCCGGCGCGGTGAAGGGATAACGCCCCTCATGACGACTCTCGTACGGGACGCCTCGTCCGGCGCGCTCACCCGGGACGCCCTGACCGTCCTCCAGCCCGGCTTCACCGGAACCACCGCGCCCGAATGGCTGCTGCGGCGCATCGGTGAAGGGCTGTCGTCCGTGGGCCTGTTCGGGCGCAACATCGTCTCCCCCGAGCAGCTGACCGCGCTCACCGCCCAGCTGCGCGCCGAACGCGACGACGTGCTGGTCGCCATCGACGAGGAGGGCGGCGACGTCACCCGCCTGGAGGTGCGCAGCGGCTCGTCCTTCCCCGGCAGCCTCGCGCTCGGCATCGTCGACGACCCCGGGCTGACCCGGGCCGTCGCCCACGAGCTGGGCCGCCGGCTCGCCGCGTGCGGGGTCGACCTGAACTGGGCGCCGTCCGCCGACGTCAACTCCAACCCGGACAACCCGGTCATCGGCGTCCGGTCCTTCGGCGCCGACCCGGAACTGGTCGCCCGCCACACCGTGGCGTACATCGAGGGCATGCAGTCCGCCGGTGTCGCCGTCTGCACCAAGCACTTCCCCGGACACGGCGACACCAATGTGGACTCCCACCACGCGATGCCCCGCATCGATGTGGACCTGGACACGCTGCGCGCCCGTGAGCTGGCGCCTTTCCGCGCGGCCATCGCCGCGGGTTCCCGATCGGTGATGAGCGCGCACATCCTTCTGCCCGCGCTCGACCCCGAACGCCCCGCCACCCTGAGCCCGCGGATCCTCACCGGACTGCTGCGCGGAGAGCTGGGCTACGAGGGCCTGATCGTCACCGATGGCATGGAGATGCAGGCCATCGCCGCGACGTACGGCATCGAGCGCGGCTCCGTCCTCGCGATCGCGGCGGGCGCCGACGCCATCTGCGTCGGCGGCGGCCTGTCGGACGAGGAGACCGTCCTGCGGCTGCGCGACGCGCTGGTCGAAGCGGTACGGACCGGCGAACTGCCCGAGGAGCGGCTGGCCGACGCGGCGGCGCGGGTGCGCGCGCTGGCGTCCTGGACCCGGGCGCACCGGGCGAGGGGGGCTCGGACGGAGCCGGGCGCGGTTTCGGAGGCGGGGGTCCCCCCGGAGCGGCCAGGGGGAGGGACCGCGCCGGGCACCGACATCGGCCTGGTGGCCGCCCGCCGCGCGCTGACCGTGACCGGCTCCCCGGTGGCGCTCACCGGCCCGGCGTACGTCGCCGCGTTCACGCCGGTGGCGAACGTCGCGGTCGGTGACGAGACGCCGTGGGGCGTCGGGCCCGAGCTGGCGCGGCTGCTGCCGGGCACGGCGACGGGGACGTACGCCTCCGACGCGCCGGTGGAGGCCGTGCTGCGGGACGCGGGGGAGCGGCGGATCGTCGCGGTCGTCCGGGACGCGCACCGCCACGCCTGGATGGCCCGGGCGCTGGACGCCCTGCTGACCGCCCGCCCGGACACGGTGGTCGTCGAGATGGGCCTGAACCGGGCGCCGGCGCGCGGGGCGCCGCACATCGCCACGTACGGCGCGGCGCGGGTGTGCGGGATCGCGGCGGCGGAGGTCATCGCGGGGGTGTGAGCGCACGGGAGAGGGGGCCGACTCCGTCGGCCCCCTCTTCGTCGTCTACAGCCCCTGCCAGGCGGGCTTGTTGGCGTACGTGTGCCGGAAGTAGTCCGCCAGCTTCAGCTTGGACGCGGCGGCCTCGTCGACGACGACCGTGGCGTGCGGGTGCAGCTGGAGCGCGGAGGCGGGTACGAGCGCGGCGACCGGACCCTCGACGGTCTGCGCGACGGCCTCGGCCTTGCCCTCGCCCGTGGCGAGCAGCACCAGGTGGCGGGCCTCCAGGATGGTGCCGATGCCCTGGGTGATGACGTGGTGGGGCACCTGGTCGATGTCGCCGTCGAAGAAGCGCGCGTTGTCGACGCGGGTCTGCTCGGTCAGCGTCTTGATGCGGGTGCGCGAGGCGAGGGAGGAGCACGGCTCGTTGAAGCCGATGTGTCCGTCCGTGCCGATGCCGAGGATCTGGAGGTCCACACCGCCCGCCTCGGCGAGCGCCCTGTCGTACGCCTCGCACGCCGCCTGGACGTCCTCGGCCGAGCCGTCGGGGCCCATGAAGGCCTCGGGGCTCAGTCCGAGCGGCTCGACGACCTGGCGCAGGACGGTCGAGCGGTACGACTCGGGGTGCCCGGCGGGCAGCCCGACGTACTCGTCCAGCTGGGCTATCCGGGCACGCGAGACGTCCACGGCGCCCGCCCGGACCCTGGCCGTCAGAGCGTCGTAGATGGGCAGCGGGGTCGATCCGGTGGCCACGCCGAGCAGAGCGTCGGGCTTGCGGCGCAGGAGCGCGGCGATGCCCTCGGCGATCAGCTCGCCGCCTGCCTTGGCGTCCTGGACGATGACAACTTCCACGCTGGGCCTGCCGATCTGGGAATGGATGGAATGGCTATGTGGTATAGACCAATCTAGCAGAATGGCCCTCCCCGCTGGCGGGCTCGGGGCGGCCCGTGTTCGATGGTGCGCATGAGCGAGCAGCCGGGGCGGATCATGTCGGGCGAGATCGCGGAGCAGCCTGCCGTGCTGCGGCGGCTCCTGGACGAGGGCGCGCCGCGAATCCGGGCGGTGGCGGAGGCGATCCGCGAGCGCCGGCCGCGCTTCGTCCTGCTGACCGCGCGCGGCACGTCGGACAACGCCGCGCTCTACGCGAAATACCTGCTGGAGATCCGGCTCGGGCTGCCGTGCGGGCTGACGTCCATGTCGACGACGACGGCGTACGGGGCCAAGCCCGACTACACCGACGTCCTGGTCATCACCGTCAGCCAGTCCGGCGGCTCACCGGACCTGGTCGCCTCGGCGAAGGCGGCGCGGGAGGCGGGCGCGGTCACCCTGGCCGTCACGAACAACCCCGACTCGTCGCTGGCGGCCGTCTCCGAGCACCACATCGACATCATGGCGGGACCGGAGAAGGCGCTGCCCGCCACCAAGACGTACACCGCCTCGCTCCTGGCCCTCCACCTCCTCGTCGAGGGCCTGGGCGGCGACGGGGGCGGCGCCGCCGCACAGGTTCTGCCCGACCGGGCGGCGCGGATCCTCGACCGGCGCGACGAGATCCGCGCCCTGGCCGGCCGGTACCGCTTCGCCGAGCGCATGGTCATCACCTCCCGCGGCTACGGCTACCCCACGGCCAAGGAGGCCGCGCTGAAACTGATGGAGACCAGCTACATCCCGGCCCTCGCGTACTCCGGCGCCGACCTGCTGCACGGCCCGCTCGCCATGGTCGACAACATCTCGCCGGTCATCGCGGTCGTCCCGGACGGCAAGGGCGGCGCCGCCCTCCAGCCGGTCCTCGACCGCCTCCGCGGGCGCGGCGCGGACCTGGTGGTCGTCGGCCCGCGCCCCCAGGTGGAGGCGGCGTCGGCGGGCTTCGTCCTGCCGACGGACGGCATCCCCGAGGAGCTCCAGCCGGTCCTGGAGATCCTCCCGCTCCAGCTCCTCGCCTACGAGGTCACCATCGCCCGTGGCCAGGACCCGGACGCGCCCCGCGCCCTCGCGAAGGTCACGGAGACCCGCTGACACGGCACCGGGCGGTGGCGGCCTGCGACAGGGGTTTTTTAGCGCCCGCTATAAAATGAGCGGCATGGCGACGAGACAGCGCGGCCGGCCCCGCTCCTTCGACCGCGAGGCCGCCCTGGAGAAGGCGACGCTGGCCTTCTGGGAGCACGGGTACGAAACGACGTCCGTGGCGGACCTGACGCGGGTCATGGGGATCGGCGCGCCGAGCCTGTACGCCGCCTTCGGCGACAAGAAGGCGCTGTTCGAGGAGGTCGTCGGCGCGTACGCCGAGAGCTACGGCTCCTTCGGCACCCGCGCGCTGGAGGCCGAGCCCACCGCCCGCGCGGGCATCGCCCGGATGCTGCGCGAGGCGGCGGCCGCGTACACGGACCCGGCCCGCCCGCGCGGCTGCCTGGTGATCGCGGCGGCGATCAACTGCTCCACCCCCGAGGTGGCGCGCGCCCTGCGTGACCGCCGCAACGCGAACCTGGCCGGCATGGAGAGCCGTATCCGCGCCGACATCGCGACGGGCCGGCTCCCGCCCGGCACGGACGCCCGTGCCCTCGCCCGCTTCAGCGGGGCCGTACTGCAGGGCATGTCCCAGCAGGCGCGGGACGGCGCGACGAAGGAGGAGCTGGAGGCGGTGGCGGAGGCGGCCATGCGCGCGTGGCCGTGACCGGCCCGGAAAGACCCGCGGGCCGCGGCGCCAGGACGGGACCCTCAACCCGTCCGGCACCGCAGCCCGGAGTTGCCCGGCCGTCGGGTGTGCGGTCCCGCGGCCGTAGGGAGGTCCCGTGCGCAGTCAGGGCAGAGAGCGCCGGGTACCTCGTTCCACCCTCCTGTGCGGGGAGGATGGAGGCTTGCACAAGCATTGTGGACTAGACCAATCCGTCTGTCCATCGGTAAACAGTCGGTAATCCGTCGCCCATCCTCCCTCACCGACCGGCAGAACACCAGGTCGTCCACACGGGTACGCTCGCACACGTGCCCTCCATGAACGACCTCGTACGCCAGCACACCGCTCTGAGCGAGTCCGACCTCGAGTGGCTCCACCTGCTGGTCTCGGAGTGGCAGCTGCTCTCCGACCTCTCCTTCGCCGACCTCGTCCTGTGGGTTCCCACCCTCGACGGGACCCGTTACGTCTCCGTCGCCCAGATGCGGCCCAACACCGGCCCCACCTCCTACCAGGACGACATGGTCGGCCACCTCGTCCCCCGCGGCCGGCGCCCGCTGCTCGACGCCGCCCTCGACGAGGGACGGATCGTGCGCGAGGGCGACCCGGAGTGGCGCGAGGAGGTCCCGGTGCGGGTCGAGTCCATCCCCGTACGCAGGGAGGGCCGCGTCCTCGGCGTGATCGCCCGCAACACCAACCTGCTCACCGTGCGCACCCCGAGCCGGCTGGAGCTCACCTACCTCCAGTCAGCCTCCGACCTCGCCCAGATGATCGCGGCCGGCACCTTCCCCTTCCCCGGCCAGCAGGTCGACATGGACGCGTCGCCCCGCGCCGGCGACGGGCTCATCCGGCTCGACGCGGACGGCGTCGTGCAGTACGCCTCGCCCAACGCCCTCTCCGCGTACCACCGCCTCGGGCTCGCCACCGACCTCGTCGGCCAGCACCTCGGGCAGATCACCGCCGAACTCGCCCCCTCCCGCGGCCCGGTCGACGAAGCGCTGGTCAAGCTGGCCAGCGGATACGCGCCGCGCGAGACCGAGGTCGAGGGCAGCGGCGGCGTCATCCAGTTGCGCGCCATCCCGCTCAAGCCCAAGGGCACCCGCATCGGTTCGCTCGTCCTGCTCCGCGACGTCACGGAACTGCGGCGCCGCGAGCGCGAATTGATCACCAAGGACGCGACCATCCGGGAAATCCACCACCGGGTGAAGAACAACCTCCAGACGGTCGCCGCCCTGTTGCGCCTCCAGGCCCGCCGGATGGACTCCGACCGGGGCCGCGAGGCGCTCAACGAGGCGGTGCGGCGCGTCGGTTCCATCGCGATCGTGCACGAGACGCTGTCGCAGAACCTCGACGAGCGCGTCGAATTCGACGAGATCGCCGACCGGGTCATCTCCATGGTCGCCGAGATCTCGCCCGGCAAGGTCACCTGCCGGCGCAACGGCCGCTTCGGCATCCTCGACGCCGAGGTCGCCACGCCCCTGTCGATGGTCCTCACCGAGATCCTGCAGAACGCCCTGGAACACGCCTTCGCCCCCGGGGAGCACGGCACCGTCGAGGTGTCGGCCGTGCGCGGCGACCCGCGCGCCGCCGAGCCCCGGCTGCTGATCACCGTCCAGGACGACGGGCGCGGACTGCCCGAGGGCTTCGACCCGCAGCGCGCCGGCAACCTGGGCCTGCAGATCGTACGGACGCTGGTGGAGGGCGAGCTCGGCGGGACGTTCGACATGCAGCCCGCCCCCGGGCGGGGCACGCGGGTGGTGCTGGACATCCCCGTCCGACCGCAGAAGTGACGCACGGCGACGTTCGCCCCCGGGCGCCCGGAGCCGGCACACCGTGGCCCGGACACCCGGGCCCGGACAGCAGCGAGCCCGGACCGTGGGAAACGGTCCGGGCTCGAACGCTTTGGGGTTACTGCTGCGCGCTGCGGCTCGGGAGGCGGGTGGGTGCGTACACGCTGTACGCGCCGCCTGGCCTCAGGCTCGTAGCGGTGGCGTCACTCAGGCGCTGGCGTTGCGCGCCCGGTTGCGAGCGGCGCGGCGCTTCATCGCACGACGCTCGTCCTCGCTGAGGCCACCCCAGACGCCGGAGTCCTGGCCGGACTCGAGCGCCCACTGCAGGCACTGCTCCATGACGGGGCAGCGACGGCAGACAGCCTTGGCTTCCTCGATCTGCAGCAGCGCAGGACCGGTGTTGCCGATGGGGAAGAACAGCTCGGGGTCTTCCTCACGACAAACGGCGTTGTGACGCCAGTCCATGGCTGCTACCTCTCCTTGGTGTTGCATTCAGGTGCTTGTGAATGTGAACGCTTTCACGAATCCCTCAACAAGTGAAGGGCCGAACGCCAGATGAACTGGTGTGGTCCTGGATTTGAGGAGGGGTTCTGGCTTTCGCTGGAGGCCGGTTGTGCGGGCCGTCCCGATCGCCATGTAGAGATTCGCAAACCTCGGCGGCGGATACAACCCCTTCCGGAAAGTTTTTTTTGATTCCTCGGTGTCGGCTAGGTCACAGCCGTACTTCTATGGGGTGGATGCTGGCCCATACGTTCGAGATAAAGGGCCAAGGGCCCTTCCGGTCACACAATCACACGCAGTGCACGGCGAACGCCTGTGAACGTCACGCTCGTCCGAAGCCCCAGGTGGTCACCGTCCATCTGGAAGGGCAGTGGCACCTTCGAATGCAAGGTGAAGTCGGTCAGATCATGGAGGGACACCGCGTGTCTGCCGCGGGGTCCGCGCTCCGGCGTCGAGGTCAGCAGCTGGGTCGCGTACCGCGCCATCGCGGCGGTCGACAGCCTGCTCAGCGACAGGACGTCCAGCGCCGTGTCGAAGGACGCCTCGGGGGCCGCGTACACCGGACGATTCCCCAGGTAGGTCCAGGGAGCGGTGTTGCAGACTATCGACAGCACGAGGTCCCGCACCGGGTCCGCGCCCGGGCGCTCCAGCGTGATCATGCCGCTCCGGCGGTTCGGCTCGCCCAGGAAGGCGCGCGCCGCCTGGCGCAGATACAGGGCGTGCGTCGATCTCCGGCCGCGCTCCCGCTGCTGCTCCACCCGGCCGATCACCCCGGCGTCGAAACCGAATCCGGCACAGAACGTGAACCAGCGGGCCGGCACCCCTTCGTCCTCGGTGCCCGGCGTGCCGGACGCCAGCCCCAGCCCCACCGTCCGCTCGCGCCGCGCCGCCAGCGCATCCAGGATCGCGCCGGTCGCCTCGACGGCGTCGTTCGGCAGCCCCAGCGCACGCGCGAAGACATTGGTGGAGCCGCCCGGCACCACCGCCAGGAGCGGCAGTCCGTCCGGATCGGGGCCGTGGTGCAGCAGACCGTTGACCACCTCGTTGACCGTGCCGTCGCCGCCGAGCGCGACGACGAGGTCGATGTCGGCGGACTCCGCGGCCCGGCGGCCGAGGTCACGGGCGTGCCCCCGGTACTCCGTGGACACGGCGTCCAGCTTCATCTCACTGGCCAGCGCGTGGATCAGTACGTCACGGGTGCGAGCACTGGTGGTGGTGGCTGCCGGATTGACCACGAGGAGTGCGCGCATGCCCGCCAGGTTACCTACCGCGCGGTACCTAAACCCAGGCCGCCTCAGGACCTGTCCGGTTCGTGGACAGGTCCGGCCGCTACCCTGCTGGGGTGAGCAGTACGGAGCACAACACCCCCGAGACCCCCGTCACCGCACCGCGTCCCGGCCGGGTCACCGCCGCCGCGGCCGTGACCGGGCTGGAGGCGCTGGCCCTCTTCGCCGGCGGCGCGTACCTGCTGCTGACGGGCCTCACGGGGGCGCCCGACGACCTCACCCAGGCGGTGACGGGCGGTGTGACGCTCCTCGCACTCGGGCTCATCCCGGCGCTCGCCGCCCGGGGCCTGCTCGGGTGCCGCGGCTGGAGCCGCGGCCCGGCGATCATCACCCAGCTCATGGCCCTGCCCGTCGCCTGGACCCTGCTCCAGGCGACGAGCGCGGCCATTCCGGCCGGCATCGCCCTCGCGGTCGCCGCGGTGGCCGGCCTGGTCCTGCTCCTCCACCCGCGGACCACCCGGGCCCTCGGCATCCGGGGCCGGGCACAGGACCCCTCGTAACGAAGCCGCGTCACCGTCCGCCCGCCGGGGCGGTTACTCCTCCACCAGGAGCTTCTCGCGCAGCTGCGCCAGCGTGCGCGCCAGCAGCCGCGAGACGTGCATCTGTGAGATGCCCACCTCCTGCGCGATCTGCGACTGGGTCATGTTGCCGAAGAACCGCAGCAGCAGGATCCGCTTCTCACGCGGCGGCAGGTCCTCCAGCAGCGGCTTGAGCGACTCCCGGTACTCGACGCCCTCCAGCGCCTCGTCCTCCGCGCCGAGCGTGTCCGCCACCGCCGGGGACTCGTCGTCCGTGTCGGGGACGTCCAGCGAGAGGGTCGAGTACGCGTTGGCGGACTCCAGGCCCTCCAGGACCTCCTCCTCCGAGATGCCGAGCCGCTCGGCCAGCTCGTGCACGGTGGGGGAGCGGCCGTGAAGCTGCGACAGCTCCGCGGTCGCCGTGGTGAGGGAGAGCCGCAGCTCCTGCAGCCGGCGCGGCACCCGCACCGCCCAGCCCTTGTCGCGGAAGTGGCGCTTGATCTCGCCGACCACGGTGGGCGTGGCGTACGTCGAGAACTCGACGCCGCGCTCGGGGTCGAACCGGTCCACCGACTTGATCAGACCGATCGTGGCGACCTGCGTCAGGTCGTCCAGCGGCTCACCGCGGTTGCGGAAGCGGCGGGCGAGGTGCTCGACGAGCGGCAGATGCATCCGCACCAGCTGGTTGCGCAGCTCGGCCCGCTCCGGGGAGCCGTCGGGCAGCTCGCGCAGCTTCAGGAACATCGCCCGCGCCCCGCTGCGGTCCTGCCGGTCGTGCGCCTGGCGGTGCTGCGGCGCCTGCCGCTGCTCCGGCCGCTGTTCCGGCCGCTGTTCGTGGGGCTGTTCTGGCTGCTGCTCGTGCTCGCTCATCCGGTCCGCCCTACCGTCCACAAGACCGTCCACCGGGTGCGGCCGCGCCTGCTGCTCCGGGATGCCCTCCGGCGAGCTCACCACCCGTGGGCCGCGCTCCTCGTTTCGCACCGGACCGTCCCCGTTCCTCACGCCGGCCCGGGTCCCGCGCCGCGCTGTTTGTACAGGCTGATGGAGACCGTCCGGTCGTCGGCGACGGACGAGTCGACCTTGCCGGCCAGCGCCGAGAGCACCGTCCAGGCGAACGTGTCCCGCTCGGGCGCGCGGCCGTCGGTCGTCGGCGCCGAGACCGTCACGTCGAGAGAGTCGTCGATGAGGCGGAACACGCAGCTCAGGACCGAGCCGGGCACGGCTTGCTGGAGCAGGATCGCGCAGGCCTCGTCGACCGCGATGCGCAGGTCCTCGATCTCGTCGAGGGTGAAGTCCAAACGCGCCGCCAGTCCGGCCGTGGCCGTACGCAGCACGGACAGGTAGGCACCCGCAGCGGGCAGCCGGACTTCCACGAAGTCCTGGGTCCCGGGCTCGCCTGCGATCTGGGACACCCTCACCTCCAAGGTGGCACAAGCTCATTCGGGGCTCGGGGAGGAGAACCTCCCCGAAACCGTGCGGTACGCAGGTGTGCGTAGTCCGCCGTGACGCTATCGCGATCCATGCCGCCGTGTCGCCGGGGACCCCCGCTCCCACGGCTGTCACTCATGGTAAGCATATGAGTACGCACAGTGGCTAGGGGTTTGTGGGTCCCAATCGAGAGAAACCAGCGGAGGGTTGACGTACCCAGACGTCAGACGATCGAACCGTCGACATGGCACCAGCGCCACTTCTCGCCCGGCTCGAAGGTCCGCATCACCGGGTGACCGGTGTCCTTGAAGTGTTTCGTGGCGTGCTGCCCGGCCGAGGAGTCACAACAGCCGACGTACCCGCAGGACAGGCACAGCCGCAGCTGCACGTAGTGCGTGCCGTGGGCCAGGCACTCCGGACAGGTCGCGCTCAGCGGGGGCGGCTCGGGGCGCGGCAGTTCTGCCACGTGCGGACACTCACTCATGATGGCCAGGTTACGAGGTGCCCCCCTCGTGGTGCACCGAGGCGGGGCCCCGGTGGTTGCCGATCATGGGTGGCACCAGGGCGGAACGTCCCGTACCCGTTCCACCCGGGAGTGGGGAGACGATGGACGCACTGCCACTGGTGGCGCTGATCGCGGCGAGCGCCGTGATCGCCGGGGCCGCCCGCTGGACGCCGGTGCCGGCGCCGCTGCTCCTCGTGGCGGCCGGGCTGGCCGCCTCGTACGTACCGGGCGTGCCGGACTACACCCTGGACCCGCACATCGTGCTGCCGCTGGTGCTGCCGCCCCTGCTGCACACGGCCGCGCTGGACTCCTCGTACCTCGATCTGCGGGCGAACGTCCGGCCGGTCGCCCTGCTCTCGGTCGGCTACGTCCTGTTCGCCACCCTCGCCGTCGGCTACCTCGCCCACCTGCTGGTGCCCGACCTCCCGCTCACCGCCGCCCTGGTCCTCGGCGCGGTCGTCGCGCCGCCGGACGCGGTGGCCGCCACCGCCATCGCCCGGCGCCTCGGGCTGCCGGGCCGGATCACCACGATCCTGCAGGGCGAGTCCCTGGTGAACGACGCCACCGCGATCACCGCCTACAAGGTGGCCCTCGCCGCCGCGGTCGGCGAGGGCATCGGCTGGGCGGGCGGCATCGCCGAGTTCGCCCTGGCGGCGGTCGGCGGCGTCGGGGTCGGACTCGTCCTGATGGTGCCGATCCACTGGCTGCGCCGCTGTCTGCGCGAGCCGCTGCTGCAGAACACCCTCTCCCTGCTGATCCCCTTCGTCGCGTACGCGGCGGCCGAACGCGTCCACGCCTCCGGGGTCCTCGCGGTCGTCGTGGTCGCCCTGTACCTCGGTCACCGCTCGTGGCAGGTGGACTTCGCCACCCGCCTCCAGGAGGAGGCGGTGTGGAAGGTGGTCGCCTTCGTCCTGGAGTCGTCGGTCTTCGCGCTCATCGGGCTCCAGCTGCCCCACGTGGTGCGCGGCCTCGGCCCGTACGGGACGGGGGAGGCGGTCGTGTACGCGGTGGGCGTCTTCGCCGCCGTGGTCGTGGTCCGGTTCCTGTGGGTCTTCCCGGCCACCTATCTGCCCCGTGCCCTGTCCGCGCGTGTGCGGGCGCGGGAGAAGGGCGTCACCTGGACGTCGCCGGTGATCGTCGGCTGGGCCGGCATGCGTGGGGTGGTGTCGCTCGCCATCGCCTTCTCCATCCCGGTGACGAGCGGCGGCGAGCCGTTCCCGGCGCGCAACCTGGTCCTGTTCCTCACGTTCACCACCGTGATCTCCACCCTGGTGGTGCAGGGGCTCACCCTGCCGCCGCTGATCCGGGCGCTGAAGCTGCCAGGGCGCGACGCCCGCGCCGAGACCCTGGCCGAGGCCCAGGCGCAGAGCGAGGCGTCGCGCGCCGCCGAGCAGCGGCTGGAAGAGCTCCTGGCCGACGAGCGCAACACGCTGGCGCCACCCCTGGCGGACCGGCTGCGGACGGTCCTGGAGCGGCGGCGCAACGCCGTGTGGGAGCGGCTGGGCGCGGTCAACGAACTCACCGGGGAGTCGGCGGACGACACCTACCGGCGTCTCGCGCGGGCGGTGATCGAGGCGGAGCGCGAGGTCTTCGTACGGCTGAGGGACGAGCGGCGCATCGACGACGAGATGCTGCGGACGCTGCTGCGCAGGCTGGACCTGGAGGAGGCCGCCGCCTACCGGGAGGGGAGCCCGCGGGGCTGACCGGTGACGACGGCGGCGACGGTGGTGCCGGGCGGGAAGGCGCCCTCCTCGGTCAGGGCGACGAGTCCATAGAGCATTTTGGCGACATATACACGCTCGATGGCGAGTCCATGCCGTTGTTCGAAGTCGTCGGCGAACGCCTCCAGGGCCGGGGCCGTACGGGCGTAACCGCCGAAGTGGAACCGCTCGTCGAGGCTCCAGTCGCCCGCCGGGCCGCCGAACGCCCGCTCCTGCAGCGCGCGTATACCCGGGCCGAGGAAGCCTCCCTTGAGGACCGGTATCCCGAGCGCCCGCTGCCCCGGCCCGAGCCCCGCCGCGAGCCCGGCGAGCGTGCCGCCGGTGCCGCACGCGACCGCGACCACGTCCGCGCGCCCGTTGAGCTCCCGGCCGAGGCCGGCGCAGCCGCGCACCGCGAGGGCGTTGCTGCCGCCCTCCGGGACGACGAAGCTGCCCTCGGGGGCGCGGCGCAGCAGGTCCTCCAGGACCGCGGGATCGTCCTTCGCGCGGTACGTCGCCCGGTCCACGAACAGCAGCCGCATCCCGTCCGCGGCGCACCGCGCGAGCGACGGGTTCAGGGGCCGCCCGGCGAGCTCGTCGCCGCGTACGACTCCGATGGTGGGGAAGCCCAGCAGACGGCCGGCGGCGGCCGTGGCGCGCAGGTGGTTGGAGTAGGCCCCGCCGAAGGTCAGGACGGGGCGACCGGCCGCGGCGGCCAGATTGGGGGCCAGCTTGCGCCACTTGTTCCCGATCAGATCCGGGTGGATGAGGTCGTCACGCTTGAGCAGCAGCCGCACGCCGCGCCGGTCGAGGCGCTCGTCCTCGACGGCCCGCAGCGGGGAGGGGAGCAGCGGTCCGAGGGAGGAGAGGTCGAGCGCGGTCACCCGACCATTGTCACGCCCATCCCCCGTGCCCCTCACCCACCGGCCGGGCCCGGCGGCGTCCGGCGACCGTCGCGCCGGACGCCGCGCGGGCGGTCCGCCCGGCCGGAACCCGAAAGGGTCACTTCAGGCGTTCCGCGATACGGGCCCGCATCGTGTTCATGGAGAAGCCGCGGGGGTCGATCTTTCCCGGTTGCCACTCCTTGTGGCCGATGACCGAGCGGGCCGTCCAGCCGTGACGGCGGCAGATCGCGGCGGCGGCCTTCTCGATCGCGACCAGCTGCGCCTCGGGCCAGGGGTCCTTGCCGTCGCCGAGGTTCTCGCACTCGAAGCCGTAGAAGTACCGGTTGCCGTCCCTGTTGGACTCGTTGTCCTGGGGCAGGGACTTCTCCGCGATCACCGCGCGCAGCACGTCGTCGTCGCCCTTGCCCGCGTGGTTGGCCCGGCCGTAGCCGACCAGATGGACCCGGCCGTCCTTGGTGATCACGCCGTGGCAGAGCGGGCCGGGCAGCCCCGGGTGGCCTTCGCGGCAGAGGCGGACGGTTGCCGCGCTGCCCTTGGTGACGGTGTGGTGCAGCATCACACCGTGCACAGGGCCCCAGGGGCCTTTGTGGTTGCGGTTGTGCGTGCGCCAGTCGCCGACCTCGACGACGCTGAGACCCTCGTCGCGCAGCGCGTCGAGAAAGCTGTTCGCGGACATGGGTGGGGCCACGCCGCCTCCTTCGTGTGGGTGCCGTACGGCGTTCAACCGGGGAGATGCCCAGGCGGTTCTCGCGTTCGCACGCCGTGCGAGCCGATCCGGACAGCTCCGGGCGTGTGACACGTGTTGCTCCAGGGGAGTGGAAAAACCCGTGTCCTGCCCAGTGGCGGATGATCCAGTCTCGCTCTTTTGTGTAATGGCGCGCTCACGCTCGGCGCTGAAAGGCTTCTCCTCGAAGGTCATAGTCGTGATCGAGAGGGAAATACATGTCGGTTGGTTCGGTTGGCGAGGAAATCCGCTCCCGGCAGGCAGAGCCGCAGCAGAGTCTCGGCACAGCCGCCGCGCGGAACCTGGCGACCACCACCAAGTCGGTTCCGCAGATGCAGGAAATCACCTCCCGGTGGTTGCTGCGGATGCTGCCGTGGGTGCAGGTGCAGGGTGGTACGTACCGGGTGAACCGTCGACTCAGTTACGCGGTCGGCGACGGGCGTGTGACGTTCGTCCAGACCGGTGGACAGGTCGCCGTCATCCCCGCCGAACTGCGCGAACTGCCACCCCTGCGCGGGTACGACGACCAGGCCGCGCTCGCCGAGCTGGCACAGCGCTGCCGGCAGCGGGAGTTCGCGCCCGGTGACGTCATCGCCGAGGCGGGTGGGCCCGCCGACCGCGTGTTCCTGCTGGCGCACGGCCGGGTCGAGCAGATCGGCACCGGCCCGTACGGCGACGAGGCGATCCTCGGTGTCCTCGCCGACGGGGCGTACTTAGGTGACGGCTGCCTCCTCGACCCGGACGCGACCTGGGAGTGGACGGCGCGCGCGGCGACCGCCTGCACCGTCCTGGAGCTCACCCGCGACGACGTCACCAACCTCGCCGAGCGCGCCGACTCGCTGGCCGGGCACCTGGCCGGCCTGGCGTCGCTGCCGCACCAGCGCACCAACAGGTACGGCGAGAAGGCCATCGAGCTGTCGGCCGGCCATGTCGGCGAGGCGGTCGTCCCGCACACGTACGTCGACTACGAGGCCGCCCCGCGCGAGTACGAGCTGAGCGTCGCCCAGACCGTGCTGAAGGTCCACAGCCGCGTCGCCGACCTGTACAACCAGCCGATGAACCAGACGGAGCAGCAGTTGCGGCTGACCGTCGAGGCGTTGCGCGAACGCCAGGAGCACGAGCTCGTCAACAACCGCGAGTTCGGCCTGCTCGCCAACTGCGACTACGGCCAGCGGCTCCAGCCCCACGACGGCGTGCCCAGCCCGGACGACATGGACGAGCTGCTCTCCCGCCGCCGCGGCAACAAGCTCTTCCTCGCCCACCCGCGCGCGATCGCCGCCTTCGGGCGCGAGTGCAACAGGCTCGGCCTGGTCCCGCAGAGCGTGGAGGTGGCAGGCCACCAGATCCCGGCCTGGCGCGGCGTTCCCATCTTCCCCTGCAACAAGATCCCCATCTCCGACGCCCGCACCACCTCGATCCTCTGCATGCGTACGGGCGAGGCCGACCAGGGGGTCATCGGACTGCACCAGACCGGCATCCCGGACGAGATCGAGCCGAGCCTGTCGGTGCGGTTCATGGGCATCGACGAGCAGGCGATCATCTCGTACCTGGTCACCGCCTACTACTCGGCGGCGATCCTGGTCCCCGACGCCCTCGGCGTGCTGGAGAACGTCGAAGTCAGCCGCTGGTGATGACCATGACCACCCGGGAAGCCCCCGCCGGGGTCCAGGGGGCCGCGGTGCTCCTCGACCGGACCCGCAGCGTCGTCCATCCCCAGCTGCGTTCCACCGTCGAGTCGCTGCCCGGCTCGTTACGGCGGGTCGCGATGTACCACTTCGGCTGGGAGGAGGCCGACGGCACCCCGGCAGCCGGGCAGGCCGGCAAGGCGATCCGGCCCGCGCTGGTGCTCGCCGCCGCCCGGGCCCTGGGCGGCGACCCGCAGGCCGCCGTGCGGGCGGCGGCGGCCGTGGAGCTCACGCACAACTTCACCCTGCTCCACGACGACATCGTCGACGAGGACCCCACCCGCCGCGGCAGGCCCACGGCGTGGACCGTCTTCGGCATACCCGACGCCCTCATCGCCGGGGACGCCATGCTCGCCCTCGCGCTGCGGCTGCTCGCCGAGGACCGGCACCCGGCGGCCGGCGCCGCCGCGGCCCGGCTGGCCGCCTGCGTCATCGAGCTGTGCGCGGGACAGCAGGCGGACTGCGCCTTCGAGGGGCGCCGCCCGCACGAGGTGTCCCTCGACGAATGCCTGGCCATGGCGACCGCCAAGACGGGCGCGCTGCTCGGCTGCGCCTGCGCCCTGGGCGCGCTGTACGCGGGGGCGGGCGAGGCGCAGGTCGCGGCGATGGACGCGTTCGGCCGGGAGGCGGGCCTGGCCTTCCAGCTGATCGACGACCTGATCGGCATCTGGGGCGACCCGGAGCGTACGGGCAAACCCGCGGGTGCCGACCTCGCCGCCCACAAGAAGTCGCTGCCCGTGGTCGCCGCGCTCGGTTCGGGGACGGCGGCGGGGGCCGAGCTGGCGGCGCTCTACGAGCGGCCCGCGCTGGACGAGGCCGCGGTGCGGCGCGCCGCGGACGCCGTGGACCGGGCGGGGGGCCGTGACTGGGCGCAGGCCCAGGCGGCCGACCGCATGGCGCGGGCGGTGCACCAGCTCTCACGGGCGGTGCCGGACCTGGTGGCGGCGGGGGATCTGCTCGCGCTGGCGGAGTTCGTGACCCGGCGCACGCGCTGATCCGCAGGCGCGTATCCGCACGCGCCGGTCGCCGGACGCGCCGATCGCCGGACGCGCCGATCGCGAACGGCGCGACCGTCGAGGCGAACGTCGGCCCCGTCAGCCGTCTCGCGGGCCGCTGCCGGGTCCTGTGGGCGCGCGACGCGCGCAAACCGGCCCCCGACTGCATCGCGCTCGACAGCAACCGGTCCGGCTGGGGCATCGGCCCCCACGTGCCCGTCCGGTGACCCTTCGGGATCACCGGGCGGGCACGATGCCGTCCACGAGCGTCTCCACGATCCGGTCCAGCTCGGCCTCCGGGAGCATCCCGGGCAGGGTGAAGTGCTCCAGCAGCACGCCGGTCATGGCCAGATGCAGCACCAGCATCGTGTCGGCGTCACCCGGCAGCCCGGAGCCGAGGTAGAAGCGGGTGTTCTCGTCGAAGTCGGCCCGGACGGCCCGGGTGAGCTCCGCCCGCAGGGCGGGGCGCCGCGTGGCTTCGAGCCGTAGCTCCAGCATGGCCAGGTAGCCGGTGCGCTCGGCCGTCATCCGCCGCACCAGCCACTTCATGAGGTCGGCGACCAGTTCCCGGCTGGGCTCCGGCCGCATGGCCGCGTCGACCTTCTCGGGCGGGGGGACCATCCGGGCGTGGATGCGGGCGCCGGCCTGGGTGAGCAGGTCGTCCCGGCCGGTGAAGTAGTTCGACGAGGTCCCCGCCGGGACCCCGGCCTGGGCGTCGACGGCCCGGAAGGTCAGGCCACGCGCCCCGTCCCGCGCCAGTACGTCGATGGCGGCGTCGAGCAGCGCCGTCCTGCGCTGCGGGTTCCTCACCATGGCTCCTCCTTCTCCGCTGCCGGAAAAACTCTTGCGCCAACCACTACAGATGGAGCACTCTACCTGTAGTGGTTGACCCCGACGCCTGGGAAGAGGACCTGACGCGTGCGCAAGCTCACGTACTACATCGCCTGCTCGATCGACGGCTTCATCGGCGACCCGGGCGGCGACGCCAACTCGTTCATGGCGTTCCTTGACGAGGAGTACCTGGCCTATATGAACGCCGAGTACCCGGAGACCATCCCGACCGAGGCCCGAAAGGCCCTGGGCTGCGACGGTGTGCCGAACAAGCGGTTCGACACTGTCATCCAGGGCCGCGGCAGCTACCAGATCGCCCTGGACGCCGGTCTGCCCAGCCCGTACGGGCACCTTCGCGAGATCGTCGCCTCGCGCACCCTCACGGAGTCCCCGCACCCCAATGTGGAGATCGTGCACCACGACATCGTCGGCCGCGTCCGTGCGCTCAAGGCCGAGGACGGCGACCTGGGCATCTGGCTCTGCGGCGGCTCACAGATCGCCGGAGAGCTCATCGACGAGATCGACGAGCTCGTGATCAAGGCGTATCCGCAGGTGTACGGCTCGGGCATGCCGATGTTCGGCTCCGGCTTCGCCATCAGCGACTTCACCCTCGACGCGGTGCGCTCCTTCGGCAACGGCGTGGTCGTACGGACCTACCACCGGAAGCGATGACCCCGCCGCCTGTCCGGTCGCGGAAAACCGGCATACCCTGGAGGTATGGGCAGCGAAGGACACCGGACCGTCCGCCGCCCGCAGGCCGTGCCCGAGCACGTGTGCCGCGCCTGCGGAAAGCCTGTCGGCACGGCCCTCAAGAAACGCAAGATCCTCGGCGTGTGGGCCCCCGTCTGGGAGCCGCAGTCATGCCGTAATCCCGCCTGTGCGCTGTTCACCGCGCAGGGCGCGGACGAGTCGGGTGAGTCGGGCAAGACGGCGGAGACCGCCTGAAGTCCGGCTCCGGGGGTGTCCGGCCGCACGTCGGAGGCAGTCGTACCGCTACAGTCCGCGCCATGTCATCGGAGTCGACGGAAGTCTGGACCGGCTGGTACCGGGACCGCCGGGGTGCGGAAGCCATCACCATCACGACGGCAGGGCGGCGCATCGCCACCCGCGTCAGGGGCGTGGAGTACGCGGGCGCGAGCTGCGCCGCGCTGCGGGCAGCGGAGGAGAACGGCGGCCTCCCCCTGGCCGGCTGCGTACTGGAGTGGGACCTGCCGCTGCCGGTCGTCATCGACGGCGCTCCGCAACACGCCACGCTGAGCTGCCTGTTGGCGCTCGGTGAAGCCCTGTCCGACGGCTCACCCGAGCGGGTGGATCTTCAGCTCACCCTGCACCTCGGTGGAGCGGCGTACGAGTCGGGCCTGGCCGGCGGCGACTTCGACCAGGCCCTGGACCGCATCCTGCGCCAGCTGCCGCCCGGGACGCGCTTCAGCCGGGGGCTGCTGGAGGCCGCCTGACGCCGGGCCGCCCGACGCGGGTCCGCCTGACGCCGGGGCGCCCCGCCCGGCTCGGAGCGGGGCGCCCGGCACGGCGTCTAGGAGACCTTCGCCGCCGCGAGGCCGTTGCGCCACAGGTAGTCGACGCGGCTGCGCTCCTGGGTGTTCGGCTGGGCGTTCTGGCAGGACGGGCCCGGCCCGCCGCCCGACATCAGCTCGCTGCACGGACCCGAGTAGTGGTCCGGCAGGCCCAGGACGTGGCCCGTCTCGTGGGCGGTGACGCGGGTGGAGTTGTAGACCTGGTTCTGGCGGTAGTCGAGGAAGATGTAACCGCGGCCGTGCCCGTCGGTCGAGGCGTACGAGCCGCGCGAGTCGTTGCCCTCGTAGTACCGGAAGTCCGGGTTGCTGCCTTCCTGGAGCTTCACGTTGGTGACGGAGCTGTTCCAGATCTGGGTGGAGCGGGCTATCTGGGTCCGGAAGCTGGGCGCGTTGGCCGTCGAGTAGACGACGGTGACGGCCAGTGCCCCGAAGTCGGCGGCGCGCTTCCGGGCGACCGACTTCATGACGGCGTCGAAGAACGCCTTGTTGGCCTTGGCGTTCTCCGCCGACCCGGCGTAGCCGGCGTACGCGGCCTGAGTCGGCGCGGGTGCGGGCGCCGCCACGGGCGCGGTGGTGGCGGTGGTGGCGGGCAAGGCCGCCAGAGCCGCGGCCAGGCTCAACGCAGCGGCCAGCACGCCCTTGGGGTGTCTCATGGGGGGCTCCTACTCGGTCCTGAACGGTTGGGTGGACACGTTCGGTGGGACAGAGTGTCGAGGAGCGCGCGCCCCGTACGGATGATGTCAACGGGTGATAGGACCGGCGCATCACCCGCCCCAACGGCCCCCGTGTGATGGGTAATTGAATCTGGTGCGACTCACGGCGTGGCCCTACGCTCGGGACATGGAGCTGGAGGTGAGGCACCTGCGGGCGCTGTGCGCCATCGCCGAGACGGGCAGTCTGCACAAGGCCGCCCGGCAACTGGGCACCACGCAGCCGTCGTTGACGACCCAGCTGCGCCGCATCGAGAACGCCCTGGGCGCCGAGCTCTTCACCCGCGACCGCACCGGCTGCCGCCCCACCCCGCTGGGCCACTCCGTGCTCAGCCGCGCCCGGCCCCTGGTGGCGCAGCTGGACCGGCTCGTCGCCGAGGCCCGGGCCGCCGCGGCGCGCGCCGACGGCGTGGCCCGGCTGCGCATCGGCTCCACCGCCAGCCGGGCGCTCGCGGGCTGGCTGCGCAGGCTGCGGCACCGGCTGCCGGGCACCGACATCTCGCTGCACATGGACGTGTCGGCCGGCGCGCTGCTGCGCGGGGTCGCCGCCGGGCGGCTCGACGTCGCCTTCGTCCATGAGGTGGAGGGCTGCCCGCTGCGCGTGCCGGAGGGCCTGGAGCGGCGCGTCCTGGTCGAGCGGGAGCCGCAGTTCATCTCCCTGCCACGGGACCACCCGGCCGCCGCCGCGCCCGTCGTGGACCTCGCCGACCTGGCCGGTGACCGCTGGATGGTCGACCCGACGGTGGACGGCGAGTGGGACGGGCTGCGCCGCGTACTGGGGGCGGCCGGCATCGACCCGCCCGTGCTGCACGGCGACTACCACACGGCCGCGTCGCTCATCGTGGCCGGCGAGGCGGTGGCCCCGTGCCAGCCGACGTCGGGGCCCCGCGACGACATGGCGATCCGGCCGCTGCGCGACGATCCCCTCGCCGTACGGCTGCTGCTCTACCACCGGCCGGACACGGAGGCCGACGTGGTGTACGCCGAGCTGACGGCCGCGTACCGCGAGGCGGCCCTGCGCACCGCGGCCTACCGCGGGTGGCTCCTGCGCCACGGCAGCCCGCTGCTCCACGCGGTCCGGGGCTGCGCACCCGGCGCCACGGTGTGCGCCTGACACCGTGCGCCCGCCACCGGGGACGCCCGCGGCGACCCGTCGTACGCGGGACCCGCGACCACGGCCACGACCGCCTCGGCGCCCGCCCCGGGGAAGAGAGCGGGCCGCACGCTGCCGCTGGCGCCCTCGGGCCGGACATGACCGCGCCCGGTCCGCCATGACCCCTCGGGGCTCGCGGACCGGGCGCGGTCAGGGCGTGCGGTGGAAGAAGACCACCGACCGGACGGCCTCGACCGGAGCAGGCCACTGCCGGTACAGCCCGGTCCTGGGCTGGTCATCGCGCCGGCGCGAGCCGCTCGTACACCGTCACCCTCCGCCCGCGGACCTGCTCGTCCGTCACGGGAGTGAAGTACCGCTCGAGCACGGATGCCTTGGTCCTGTCCCGCTCCGCCGCCACCGGCCTCGTCACCCGCGCCGCGTCCGTTATCAGCAGTATCCGCTGCTGGGCCAGCATCGCAGCCCGGATCCGAGCAGGGCTTGCCTCCACGCCCTTCAGGGTCCCGGACTCCCGCGGGCTCTCGGCCAGAGCGATGTCCCGCAGACCGGCGAAGGCGTCGGGGGACACCAACGTGGTGTCCCGCCGCGCGGCCGGTATGTAGAGCACCGCGTCCCCGCTCCCTTTCAGCTGCTGTACGCGTCCCGCTATCGCCAGGACGTCGTCCACCCGGCTCGCCGGAGACCTCTTGGCCAGCGACTGCGGCAGCAGGGCCACCATCGCCACGGCGACCACCGCCGGGAGAATCCACACCGACGCCCTCGGAAACCGCGGCCTGGCCGCCTGTACCGCCGCGCCGAGGAGGGCACCGATCAGCAGCGCCAGACCCAGCAGGCTGAACAGAACGTACCGGTCCAAGAACAGCGGCTGAATCAGGGAGAGTCCGATCAGTCCGATCTGTGGCACCGCCAGCAGCGGTAGCCCGACGGCGGCCACCGACAGTCGGCCCACCCGGGGTCGGTCCACTAGGGCCCCGAGCGCCCCGATCGCCAGCAGGACCGCGGGGCCGATCATCATGTGCCAGGTCAGCGGCGGTATCCAGGACACCTGGTCGGACTGGCTTCGGCTGAAGAGGACCAACGGCAGGACACCCGCCGTGGCGGTCGCTGAGGCCGCCGCCCAGCGTATCCACACCCCGCGCCCGGTTCGCGCCCACACCAGGGTCGCCACGTGCGCCGGCAGAACCATCAGCGAGAGCCAGTTCAGCAGTCCGCACGCGAGGACCGTGCCGCTGTAGGTCACCCAGTGCGTCGCCCGGCCACGCCCCTGGAGCACGGTCACGAGCAGCAGTGTCGAGATCCCGGCCCCGGCCGCGACCAGTGCGTAGGAGCGCCCCTCCTGGAGGTAGAACTGCACGGCCGGAAGCAGCCCGAACGCCAGCCCTCCCCCCACACCCGCCCAGACCCCGGCCAGCCGCCGGCCGATAACCGTCACACAGGCCGCCGCCACCGCCGTGGCCAGCACGGATGGCAGCCGCAAGGTCGTGGTGCCGGGACCGAAGCACTCGAAGAGCCCATGCATCAGCAGGTAATAGAGCCCGTGCACGACGTCGACGTTCCCCAGCATGCGGCAGATGTCGGCGGTGGACCGCTGGGCCACTTGCCAGGTCGCCGCCTCGTCCCGCCACACACTGTCCTCCCGGGACAGCCCCCACAAGCCGAGGGCGAGAGTCCACAGCATCGGGACCAGCCATATGGGAAAACGGCGACGGAGAGCGGTTATCCAGGATGTCATGAAGGTTGTTCCGGCCCTCGGACAGGTAGTGGGACAGGGGTGCGGGGACCGAACTTAGCGGTTTATGGAAATGGAAGTAGAGCTTCCGGATGGGCGGTCGTCCCGCGCCAAGTGTCCGACGAGGGGCATTCAGACCGCACGTCGATGGAGACGGAATGCGCCATGGCGCGAATTTTCTCCGAACAGGCCGTACGGGCAGAAACAGGTCGCACGGTGACGCGGTCGCAGCCGCCCCCTGCTCCACCCCGCTCCTTGGCGTTTCCGGTTCCTACGGGAACTGGAGAGGTTCGCTGTCGCCGGTGCGCCTGCCCCGTTCCAACCCCATTCACCTCACCGCACTGGATATCGGCGCCATCACTGGTCTTGTTGCTTTCCTGTTCGGGTCTGCGCTTCTCGCTCTTGCGTACGTCCAGGGCCGGATCGTGAAGGAAGGGGCGACTGGGATGTGAGCCCTTCATATCCCAGACCCCTCCACTCGGCCGGAGTCACGCTGTCATCGATATCGAGAATCTGTCGAAGCCCTTCGGCGCCCGGATGCTGTGGCGCGATGTCAACTTCACTGTCGACCGCGGTGAGATGCTCGCCCTTGTCGGCCCCAGCGGATCGGGAAAGTCGACCCTCCTCAACTGTCTGGGCCTGCTCGACGGGCCGAGTGCCGGAGCGATCCGTTATGAGGAAAAGGACATCACCCGATTCGACCGACGTGAGATCCGTCGGTTCCGCCGTGACGTTCTCGGCTACCTCTTCCGGCACTATGCCCTGATCGAGAACGCCACCATCGCGGAGAACCTGGAAGCGGGTCACCAAGCCGCGGCGGTCGTTGCGGGCAGGACCGCCCCTGGTCATCGCGACGACGCCATGACGAAGGATCAAGGCTGCCCCCTCTGGATGCTGTGCGGAAGCTGCTCCTCAAGGGGGCCGAGGCCCGCAGGACGCTCCAAGGGGCGGAAAATGAGGCAGCCGAGCGCGAGAAGGCCCGCAAGCTCGTCGAGCTGCCGCACAGGGTGATCCAGGAGCTGCGGCACTTCTTTGCCTCCGCCCTCATTGCCGGCGGAGCGAGCGTCAAGCAGGTGCCGTTGGTCCTCGGCCACGCGTCCGCCGTCATCACGCTGCGGATCTACGCGCACCTGTGGCCGGGGGAAGAAAACCGCACCCGGCCCGCAGGGACGCCGTGCTCGGCGGCCTGCGGGCCGGGTGCGGACAAGGGAGACCTGGCGACCGGAGAGATCGCCAGGTCAGGCGGCGTGATCGAAGATCAGGCCTTCTTGGTCTCCCAGAAGATCCGGTCGATCTCGGCGATGAGCTCCAGCGCCTTCTCGCCGGTCTTCGGGTCCGTCGAGGCCTTCGCCGCCGACAGGGCCTTCAGCGCGTCGTTGACCAGCTGGTGCAGCTCCGGGTACTTCTCGAAGTGCGGGGGCTTGAAGTAGTCGCTCCACAGCACCGAGACGTGGTGCTTGGCCAGCTCCGCGCGCTGCTCCTTGATGACCGTGGCGCGGGCCTGGAAGTGGGCGTCGTCGTTGGCCTGCATCTTCTCCTGGGTGGCCTTGACCGACTCGGCCTCGATGCGGGCCTGGGCGGGGTCGTAGACACCGCAGGGGAGGTCGCAGTGCGCGCTGACCTTCACCTTCGGGGCAAACAGGCGGGAGAGCATTGAGCCGTCCTTCCTCGTGATCGTCTTCTCAGGTGGGACATTACTCCGTAGGAGACGGGTTTTCGCGGGCGCCCCCGGGTGCTTAGGTCAAAAGTCCAGGGTGACCATGGGACTCGTGGAGGAAGGACCGGAGGTGCCGGAATGACGGAGCTGGGGCGGGAGACGAGGGTGTCATTCGGGATCGCCGAGGTGACCGGGCTCTCCATGGTGCCGACGCTCCGGCACGGGGACCAGCTGCTGGTGCATTACGGGGCGGCGCCGAGGCCCGGTGACGTGGCCGTGCTGCGGCACCCGCTCCAGCAGGACCTGCTCATCGTGAAGCGGCTGGTCGAGCGGCGCGACGGGGGCTGGTGGGTGCTCGGCGACAACCCGGACGCGGACGTGGTGGACAGCCGGGCGTTCGGGCCGGTGCCGGCCGAGCTGGTCCTGGGCCGGGTTCGCGCCCGGTACCGGGGGATCCGGCCGGGGCGTCAGCGGTCGGTCGGGGTGGTGCTCGCCTGGCTGGTGTCGGCGGTGAGGCCGGTGTTCGCCGACCGCTCCGTCTCCAGGCGCTTGCGGGCCCGGTAGGCGGCGACGTTCGCGCGGGTGGCGCAGCGGTCGGAGCAGTAGCGGCGGGACCGGTTGGTGGAGGTGTCGAGGTACGCGTTGCGGCACGGGGGCGCCTGGCAGAGGCCGAGCCGGTCGGCGCCGAACTCGGTGAGGTGGAAGGCCAGTCCCATCGCGGCGATCGCGGCGTACCCGGCGGTCGCGTTGGAAGGGTGGTCGGCCAGGTGCATGTGCCAGCGCGGCCGTCCCTCGTCGTCGAGGTAGTCGTGGCCGGAGATCTGCGGGCTGACGGGGAACTCCAGGAGCAGTGAGTTCAGCAGGTCCACGGCCTGCGTCTGGTCGCCCGCGTCGGCGGCGGTGAACACCGCGCGCAGCCGCGCCCGTACGGACCGGAAGCGGGTGACGTCCGCGTCGGTGGCGCGCCGGGCCATCTGGGACGCCGTGCCGAACAGGTCGCGGACGGCCTCCACCGAGGTGAGGGAGTCCTTGTTGCGCGCCGGCTCCTCGGTGTTCACCAGACGTACGGCGTAATCCGAGTAATAGGCCAGTTCCACTTGTAGTCCTTACGGCGGCGGTCTAGGGTCGGAGCACGGTCTTGTAAGAGACCAATCTCTTACGAGGGTATTACGGAGGCGGAGGTCATGGTGGCGGAGACGTCGACGGGGAGCAGCACCGACTGGCGTGGCTGGCAGGACAGCTGGGACCGTCAGCAGGAGTGGTACATGCCCGACCGCGAGGAGCGGTTCCGGGTCATGCTCGACATGGTCGAGGCGTTCGTCGGGCCCGCGCCGAGGGTGCTCGACCTGGCGTGCGGTACGGGGAGTATCACGGACCGGCTCCTCAAAAGGTTCCCGGACGCGACCAGTACCGGTGTCGACCTCGACCCCGCGCTGCTGGCCATCGCCGAGGGGTACTTCGCGGGCGATGACAGGGTCACCCTCGTGCGGGCCGACCTCAAGGATCCGGGGTGGACGCGCGCGCTGCCGCACGACTCGTACGACGCCGTCCTCACCGCCACCGCGCTGCACTGGCTGCACCTGGAACCCCTCGCCGCGCTGTACGGGCAGCTCGGCGGGCTCGTCCGCGACGGCGGCGTCTTCATGAACGCCGACCACATGAGGGACGAGTCCACCCCCCGTATCAACGCCGCCGAACGCGCCCACCGGCACGCCGCCATGGACCGCGCCAAGGCCGCCGGCGCGCTGGACTGGGCCGAGTGGTGGCAGCTCGCCGCCGAGGACCCGGTGCTGGCCGGGCCGACCGCCGAGCGGTTCGCGATCTACGGGGAGCACGCCGAGGGGGACACCCCGTCCGCCGAGTGGCACGCGCGCACGCTGCGCGAGGCCGGGTTCGCCGAGGCCAGGCCCGTGTGGAGCTCGCCGTCCGACGCGCTCGTCCTCGCGCTGAAGTAACCGGGCCGGGGAGCCGGATACCGAGCCGGTAACCGAGTCGGGTGCGGGCTCGGGCACCGACTCGGGCACGGACGAAGGGGCGGTACGGGAGACTCCCGTACCGCCCCTTCCGTGTGGCCGGTTACAGCACCTTGGACAGGAACGCCTTCGTCCGGTCGTGCTGCGGGTTGGTCAGGACGTCGCGCGGGTTGCCCGACTCGACCACCACACCGCCGTCCATGAACACCAGTGAGTCGCCCACCTCACGGGCGAAGCCCATCTCGTGGGTGACCACGACCATCGTCATGCCGGACTCGGCGAGGTCCCGCATGACGTCCAGCACGTCGCCCACGAGCTCCGGGTCGAGCGCCGACGTCGGCTCGTCGAAGAGCATCAGCTTCGGCTCCATCGCCAGCGCGCGGGCGATGGCGACGCGCTGCTGCTGGCCACCGGAGAGCTGCGAGGGGTAGTTGTCGGCCTTGTCGGCCAGGCCGACCCGGTCGAGCAGCTTCCTCGCCCGCTCCCGCGCCACGGCCTTGGACTCGCCCTTGACCTGGATGGGGGCCTCCATGACGTTGCCCAGGGCCGTCATGTGCGGGAAGAGGTTGAAACGCTGGAAGACCATGCCGATGTCCCGGCGCTTCAGGGCCACCTCGCTGTCCTTGAGCTCGTACAGCTTGTCGCCCTTCTGGCGGTAGCCGACGAGCTCCCCGTCGACCCACAGCCGTCCGGCGTTGATCTGCTCCAGGTGGTTGATGCACCGGAGGAAGGTGGACTTGCCGGAACCGGACGGGCCGATCAGGCAGAACACCTCTCCGTTGTTCACCTCCAGGTCGATGCCCTTGAGGATGTGGGCCGCGCCGTAGGACTTGTGGACGCCCTCGGCCTTCACCATGGCGGTCATGTCACACCCCCCTGGGGCTCGTGAGGGACAGCACGTTCGCCTTGACCTTCTGCCACGGCGTGGGTGGCAGCTGGCGCAGCGAACCGCGTGCGTAGTGCCGCTCGACGTAGAACTGGCCGACGCTGAAGACGCTGGTCAGGGCCAGGTACCAGACGGACGCCACCAACAGCATCTCCATGATGGCGAAGGACGTCGAGCCGATGTTCTGCGCGGCGCGCAGGAGCTCCACGTACTGCACAGCCGAGACCAGCGAGGAGGTCTTGAGGAGGTTGATGAACTCGTTGCCGGTCGGGGGCACGATCACGCGCATGGCCTGCGGCAGAACGATTCTCCGCATGGTCTTCGCGTTGCTCATGCCCAGCGCGTGCGACGCCTCGGCCTGGCCCTCGTCGACGGACTGGATGCCGGCGCGCACGATCTCCGCCATGTAGGCGCCCTCGTTCAGGCCCAGGCCCAGCAGGGCGACCATGAACGGGGTCATGACGTCGACCATCTCGTCCTTGTAGAAGCCAAGGTTGAGGATCGGGAAGATCAGCGCGAGGTTGAACCACACCAGCAGCTGCACGAAGACCGGTGTGCCGCGGAAGAACCAGATGTAGAGCCATGCCACGGCTCCGGTCACCGGGTTCTTCGACAGCCGCATCACGGCGAAGAGCACGCCCAGCACCAGGCCGATGAGCATCGACAACACGCTGATCAGGAGCGTATTGCCGAGGCCCCTGAGAATCCGGTCGTCGAACAGGAACTCCCCGACCGTGTCCCAGCGGATGTCGCCCTGCGCGAACGCCATCGCGAGCGTGGCCAGAAGGGCCACCACGATGACACCGCTGACCCAGCGGCCCCAGTGGCGGACCGGGATGGCCTTGATCTGCTCGGGGAGCGGGTCGGACTTGGCGAGGGTGCCCGGTCCCGCCTCCTTGCTGACCCCGGCGGGCTTGCCACCCGGCACCTTGTCGGTGACGGGAGCCGTGCCGGCGGCCGGAACCTTGTCCGTGGCGGCCACCTCGCCGGAATCGGCCGGCTTCGCGGTGCCGACCGGCTTCTCGGTGCCAGCCGACTTCCCGGTACCGGAGGCCTCGCCGGCGTCCGGCGCCTCATCCGTACCGGATGCCTCACCGATCTCCGACGCCTCATCCGTACCGGAGGCCTCGCCCGTCTCCGGTGCCTCATCCGTGCCCGGCTCGGCTTCGGAGGCCCCGGCTTTGCCGGAGCCGGTCGGCCCGTCGGTGCCGGCAGCCTTGCCGGCAGCCTTGCCGGCGGCCGACGCCTCGTCGGTGTCCGCTGCCTCGGCCGGTGGCTCGTCGGCGGGCACCTTGTCGAACTTGTCAGTCACAGTGACTGCCCTTCAGTGGAACACGAGATTCTTACGTACGCGGAAGATCACTTACCGGCGTTGATGGTCGCCTTGGTGACCGCGCTGTTCTTGACGTCCCACTTCTCCAGAACCTTGGCGTACTCGCCGTTCTTGATGATCGCGTCGAGCGCTTCCTTGAGCGCGTCCCGGAGCTGCGTGTTCTGCTTGTCGACGGCGATGCCGAACGGCCCCGCCGCGGTCTGGCCGCCGGCCACCTCGAAGTCCTTCCCGCCGCCCGCGGTCTTCGCGATGTACGCGGCGACCGGGTAGTCGTTCAGGTCGGCGACGGCGCCACCGGACTTGATGCGGGTCTGGGCCTCCGCGTCCGTGTCGAACGCCTCGATGGTGAGCGCGCTCTTCTTCTCCTTGGTGCACTTCGCGGACTGCTGCTTGAAGGTGTCCTCGTAGATCGTGCCGCGCTGCACGGCCACCTTCTTGCCGCACAGGTCATCGAGCGACGTGACCTTGTGCGGGTTGCCCTTCTTGACCAGGAGCGACACGCCGGAGTTGAAGTAGTCGACGAAGTCGACGCCCTCGCCGACCTTCTTGCCCTTGTCGTCCAGACCCTGCTGGCGGGCCTTGGTGTCGCTCATGGCGGACATGACGAGGTCCTGGCGGCCCGTGTTCAGCGAGGAGATCAGCCCGTCGAACGTGCCGCTCGTGAACTGGAACCGCACGCCGAGCTGCGTGCCGAGCGCGGCGGCGATGTCGGGGTCGATGCCGACGATCTTGCCGCCCTCCTCGAACTCCATCGGGGCGTAGGCGGCGTCGGTGCCGACCTTGATGACACCGGCGTCCTGGTACTTCTTGGGCAGCTTGCTGAAGAGCGGCGCGGAGCTGCCGGTCTTACCCGGCTCGGTGGTGCCCGCCGTGCCGCCGCCGTTCGTCTGGTCGCCGCAGGCGGTCAGCAGCATGGAGCCGGCGACCGCGATCGCGGCGACCGCGGCCATCCGGGACGTGCGCGGCGTCCGGGTCCTCGCGGCGGTCGTACAGCGGGTGGTGCTTGCGGTCATGGTCGGTTTCCTCCGGCGTGTCAGCGGCGTATGAGGGGAAGGCCAATCGGTCGGCACGGCGGTCGGGCACGCACCTTCGGGTGTCGCGACCTCGTGTGATGACGGCATCTTGCCATTCGGACTAGCCCGAACAGGGGTCCACGCATGTCAAAATCGGATAACGGGAGACCCCCGAACCCCACGAGGCCGGTACATCAAGGCCGGACCTTCTACGGGGTTGCCTTCATCCGGCCGGAAAATCTTCGGTTGATCTCGCGATGCGGACGGGATTGCGGTCGCAATCCGGGTGGCGTGCTGACTTGTCCAGATATTGGGGCATGAGGCGCGTCATTGCCACCCGGCGGGAGTCCGGGCCGAACCATGATCCAGATGGTCGTCCACCGGATATCGACTCGTCGGCGGACGTGTCCGTCCGGTAAGAAGGATCCTTACACCCCTCATCCGGGGCTCAGGGCGCGTGTGCGGCGCGCCCGCGCGTTCGTACCTCCCCCTGCCGGGCAGGCAACCGCCTGGCCAGGGCACGGACGCGGTGCCCGCCCACCCCTCCTCAACCAGGAGTGGCCACCCTCAACCTTGAAGACTTAAGGGGTCAACAAATGGCAGCGGAGATCGTCAATCCTCGCAGCGACAGCGGTACCGGCACGGACGGCTCGGTGGACGAGCCGTTCGATCCGGCTTTCGCCCTCCACCGGGGCGGAAAGATGGCCGTGCAGGCCACCGTGCCGGTGCGGGACAAGGACGACCTTTCCCTCGCGTACACGCCTGGCGTCGCCAAGGTGTGCAGCGCTATCGCCGAGCAGCCCGAGCTCGTGCATGAGTACACCTGGAAGTCCCAGGTCGTCGCCGTCGTGACGGACGGTACGGCGGTGCTGGGACTCGGTGACATCGGCCCGGAGGCGTCGCTTCCGGTCATGGAGGGGAAAGCGATCCTCTTCAAGCAGTTCGGTGGCGTGGACGCGGTGCCGATCGCGCTCGCCACGACCGACGTGGACGAGATCGTCGACACCGTGGTCCGCCTCGCGCCGTCCTTCGGCGGAGTGAACCTCGAGGACATCTCGGCGCCCCGCTGCTTCGAGATCGAGCGCAAGCTCCAGGAGCGGGTCGACATCCCCGTCTTCCACGACGACCAGCACGGCACGGCCGTGGTCACGCTGGCCGCGCTCCGTAACGCCGCCAAGCTCACCGGACGGGGGCTCGGCGACCTGCGCGCCGTCATCTCCGGCGCCGGTGCGGCCGGGGTCGCCATCGCCAAGATGCTGCTCGGGGCCGGGCTCGGCGACGTCGCCGTCGCGGACCGCAAGGGCATCGTCAGCACCGACCGCGAGGACCTCACGCCGGTGAAGCGCGAGCTCGCCGAGCTCACCAACCGTGCGGGGCTGAGCGGCTCGCTGGAGACCGCGCTGGCCGGCGCCGATGTCTTCATCGGCGTGTCGGGCGGTACGGTGCCGGAGGCGGCCATCGCCTCGATGGCGCCGAACGCGTTCGTGTTCGCCATGGCCAACCCGAACCCCGAGGTGCACCCCGACGTGGCGCACAAGTACGCGGCGGTCGTCGCGACGGGCCGGTCGGACTACCCGAACCAGATCAACAACGTGCTCGCCTTCCCCGGGATCTTCGCCGGTGCGCTCCAGGTGCGGGCCTCCCGCATCACGGAGGGCATGAAGATCGCCGCGGCGAACGCGCTGGCGGACGTGGTCGGCGACCAGCTCGCCGCGGACTACGTGATCCCGTCGCCGTTCGACGAGCGCGTCGCCCCGGCGGTCACCGCCGCGGTCGCCGCCGCCGCCCGTGCGGAGGGCGTCGCCCGCCGCTGACGCCGGCCACGCGCACGCGGTACTCCAAGGCCGCGCCGCGCCCCCACGGGGGCGGGGCGCGGCCTTTGCGCGTGGCCCGCGGTTTCGTGCCCGGCCTCCGCCGGGGTCCGGTGCCGGCCGGGGGCGCGCGCGGTCGGGGTCCGCTCGGGCGGGGGCGGGCGCTGCCGGAAGCCCGTGCCGGTCGGGGCCGTGTCGGTCGGCGGGCGCGGCCGGGGGCCGTGTCGGCGGCTGCCGTGCCGGGGCGGGCGACCCCCGGGGGACTGACATCACACCGGTGCGCGGTTCCGCCGCGCACCGGTGCCGCCCTAATCTCAAGGCCATGTTCGCTGCCTACGCCGCCCGAATCGACCGCGATCAGCCCCTGAACGGCCTGGAGCTGGGCGAACGCCCGGCCCCCGAGGTCCGTCCCGGCTGGACCACCGTCACCGTCAAGGCCGCCTCCCTCAACCACCACGACCTGTGGTCGCTGCGCGGGGTCGGACTCGGTGAGGACAAGCTCCCGATGATCCTCGGCTGTGACGCCGCCGGCATCGACGAGGACGGCCGGGAGGTCGTCGTCCACTCGGTCATCGGCCAGACCGGCCACGGAGTCGGGCCGGACGAGCCCCGCTCCATCCTGACCGAGCGCTACCAGGGCACCTTCGCCGAAAAGGTCGCCGTCCCCGCCTGGAACGTCCTGCCGAAGCCGAAGGAGCTGTCCTTCGAGGAGGCCGCCTGTCTGCCGACCGCGTGGCTCACCGCGTACCGGATGCTGTTCACGAACGCCGGGGTACGGCCGGGTGACTCGGTCCTCGTGCAGGGTGCGGGTGGTGGCGTCGCCACGGCCGCGATCGTGCTGGGCAGGGCGGCGGGGTTGCGGGTCTTCGCCACGAGCCGCGACGAGGCCAAGCGCAAGCGGGCCGTCGAGCTGGGTGCGGCCGAGGCGTACGAGCCGGGCGCGCGGCTGCCCCAGCGGGTGGACGCGGTCATCGAGACCGTCGGCGCGGCGACCTGGTCGCACTCGGTGAAGTCCCTGCGGCCCGGCGGCACGCTGGTGATCTCGGGCGCGACGAGCGGCGACCGGCCCTCGCACGCCGAGCTCACGCGCATCTTCTTCCTGGAGCTGAAGGTCGTCGGTTCGACGATGGGCTCGAAGGACGAGCTGGAGGACCTGCTGTCCTTCTGCGCCGCGACGGGCGTACGGCCGGTCATCGACGAGGTGCTGCCCCTGGACCGGGCGCGTGAGGGCTTCGAGAAGATGGCGGCGGGGGACCTGTTCGGCAAGATCATCCTGACGGCTTCCTGAGGGTTCCTGACGGCTCTGAGGGTTCCTGACGACCTCCTGAGGGCCTCACGACGGCCAGCCCCGGTGTCGTCGCCGACGTCCTCGCGCATCACGGCGCGACGTACGGCGCGGTGCGGCGGGCCCTGTTCGGCAGGGAGCCGGGGGAGCGGCGGCCTGACGACGCTCCCCCGGCGCGACCGGCCGCTGAGCACGGCAGCGGGTCCGGGCCTCCGGGAGGGGGGAGCCGTCAGGTGCGGGGGCTCCGGAGCAGGGCGACGATGTGGGCCGCGGCCGTGGAGAGGTGGCGCCGGGCCTCGGACAGCTGGGGTTCCGTCACGCCGTGGTCGCGCGCCGCGTCGCGGATGTCGTCGCGGAAGCGGTCCAGCAGGCGCTCCAGGTCACGGGCCGGGTCGCCCGTCGACGTGGGTGTCTCCTCCTTGGGCCGGTCCGGGGCCTTCCCGCCGAGCAGGCCGGTCAGGCCGGTCAGGCGGCCGGTCAGGTCCGAGAGGGCCGAGGGCCACTCGCCCGTCGCGATGTGGTCCTGGACCTGCTTGGCGATGCGCTGCATCTCCTGGCGCGCCGTCTCCTGCGCCTCCCTGGCCTGCCGCCGCGCCGACTTCGCCTCCTCGCGGGCCCTGCGCGACTCCTCCGTGGCCCGCCGGGCCTGCTCCTTCCAGGTGTCGTGGTGCCCGTGCCCCGGCCGCGTACGCGTCTCGCTCGCCGCCGCGCGCATCTCGCTGCGCAGCTTGCCCGCAGCACCGCGTACGTCGTCGCGGATCTCGGCGGCGAGTTCGGAGACCGAGTCGCGGATCTCCCGCTCCAGGTCGTCCAGTTCGCCGCTGCGGCTCGCCAGCTCGGCGCGGCCGGCGTCGGTGATCGAGTACACCTTGCGGCCACCCTCGGTGGCGTGCCGGACCAGGCCCTCGGCCTCCAGCTTGGCCAGCCGCGGGTAGACCGTGCCCGCCGACGGCGCGTACCGCCCGTGGAAGCGCTCCTCCAGCAGACGGATCACCTCATAGCCGTGGCGCGGTGCCTCGTCGAGGAGCTTCAGCAGGTACAGGCGCAGACGGCCGTGGGCGAAGACGGGGGACATGTCAGAGCACCTTTCCCTCGGGGCGGCGAAGCAGTGCGATCGACCCGGAGACGGTGGTGGCCCGGAGCGTGCCCGTGCCCGCGCCGAGCGTGCCGGTGACGCTCTTGGCGCCCCACTGACCGTCGACGCGGAGGTCCTCGAAGGCGTTGGAGACCGCGCCGCTCGTCGTGCTCGCCTCGACCGACGCGTCCGCCGGGTGCGGCAGCCGTATCGCGATCTCACCCGAGACGCTGGTCAGCCGGATGTCGGTGGGCCCGCCGCCCGCTTCGAGGTCGAGGACCATGTCGCCGCTGACGGAGTCGGCCCGTACGGTGGTCCCGGCGCCCTCGATGACCGTCAGGTCGCCCGAGACGGAGCCGAACCGCAGGTCGCCCGTGACCGCTTGGGCCTCCACGTCGCCGGAGACGGTTTCGGCGCGGACCGGGCCGGAGAGCCCGACGAGCGTGGTGTCGCCCGTGACGCCGCGTACCTCCGTACGGCCCCGGATCCCGGAGATGACGGTGCCGGCGCCCACCGCGCCGACCTCCACGGCGGCGTCCGCGGGCACGGCGAGGGAGACGACGGCGCTGCGGCGCCAGCCCTTGCGGTCGAGCCAGGTGAGCAGCTTCTTCCAGGACAGGTCCTCGTACGCGACGGTCAGGGTGGAGCCCCGCCGGGTGACGATGAGCGGGGGGCCCTCGACCTCGGAGATCTCCAGCCGCGCCGGGCCCTCGTCGACGCCGACGACGTTGACCGTGCCGTTGACGACGCGCACCTTGAGCGTCGTCACGGGGTCGTCGAGGGTGAGCGTCAGTGACTCGGTGACGGACCACTCCGGCATGGGGCCTCCCAAGGGCGTGACGCAACATATCGCGTCTGCTTCCGGATACACGATATATCGCGGTCGAGGGAAGTCAAGCGGCACGTAAACGGACAAATTGGCCTAGCGTAAGGGCCATGAACGCGACATCCACGGGCGCGCTGCTGCTGTGCCGGTCCGAGCCGTCGGGCGTACGGCCGGCGGCGGGACTGCTGCGCGAGCGGCTGCTGCTCACCCCCGCCGGGCGCGACTGGAGCGTCCTCGTCCCGGAGGGCCGGCCCTGGCGGGAGGGCGCGGAACCGGTCGACCGCGTCGTCGCGAGCTGGGCCACCGCCCTCGCGGTCGCCGCGCCGTGTCCGGTCCTGGCGCTGTGGTGGGACGCGGACCGGGCCGGCTACACCCTGGCGTCCGGCTTCCGCCGCCCCGTCGGCTACACCTGGCTGGCCGACGGTACGCCCGCCGGCGAGGACGAGGCGATGCACACCTTCGCAGCCCGTCTGCGCCTCGACCCGGTCCTGGACGTCCAGGCCCTCGGACCCCTCACCCGCCCCGACAAGGCCGCCGACGCCCGCGCCCGGCTGCTGGGCCTGACCGCCGTCCTGGCCCGCACCGGCCTCGCCCTCCCGCCCGGGCTCACCCCCGGCGACCCGGCCGCCCGCCTCCGCACGTCCGCCGAGGCGCACGGCGCCGAACCGGTCGAGTGGTCCGGGCGGCGCGACGCGGTCCGGCACGGGACGCGGAGGGTGGAGGGCGCGGCGCCGGTGTCGGAGGCGGAGGCGCGGATGGCGCGGGACACGGTGCGGGCGGTGGAGGACGCGGTGGGCGACGTGGTCGGCAGTGCCCTCCACGAGACCCGGCTCGCCCCCTGGCTCCTCCGCCCCCGGATCCGGCTGCTCGCCACGGTCCAGCTCGTGGCCGGCCTGCCCGTCCTGGCGTGGGCCGTGGCCCGGCGCAGCGCCGGGTGGGCGACGGCCGGCGCCGTGCTCGTCGCCAACGGCGCGATCGGCCTCGCCCTCGGGGCCCCTACTCCTCGTCCTCGTCGTCCAGCCGCGCCAGCCACGTGGCCAGCCGCTCCACGGGAACCTCGAAGTCGGGGTTGAGATCGACGAACGTCCGCAGCTGCTCGGCGAGCCACTCGAAGGTGACCTCCTCCTCGCCGCGCCGCTTCTCCAGTTCCTCGATGCCACGGTCGGTGAAGTACATGGGAACAGCGTAACGACCGGTGAAGGCGGGGAAGTGCGGCGGACCGGTGCACCGGGGGAGGGGGCCCGTCCCGGGACTCCGCACCGTGTCCACGCCGCCCCGGACATGCCGGAGGGCCCGGCCCCGCGAGGTGATCGCGGGGCCGGGCCCTCCGTGCGTGACCGCCGGTCGTTCGGTCGTCCGGTCGTCCGGGGTGAGCGGGCGTCCGGGCGTCAGGCCTCGAAGACCTCGTTGACCAGCTGGGCCTGCTCGGCCTGGTGGCGCTTGGCCGAACCGACCGCCGGGGACGAGCTGTGCGGACGCGAGATGCGGCGCAGGCGCTCGCCGTGCGGGATGTCCGCGCCGACCGCCAGGTCGAGGTGGTCGATCAGGTTGAGCGCGATGAACGGCCAGGCACCCTGGTTCGCCGGCTCCTCCTGGGCCCACAGGTACTTCTCGGCGTTCGGGTACTTGGAGATCTCCGCCTGCAGCTCCGCACCCGGAAGCGGGTACAGGCGCTCGACGCGGATGATCGCCGTGTCCGTGACACCGCGCTTCTTCCGCTCGGCGTCCAGGTCGTAGTAGACCTTGCCGGAGCAGAAGACGACCTTGCGGACGGCGTTCGCCTCGACCGACTCGTCACCGATCACCGGGCGGAAGCCGCCGGTGGTGAACTCCTCCACCTTCGACGCCGCGGCCTTGAGGCGCAGCATCGACTTCGGGGTGAAGACGACCAGCGGCTTGTGGTGCGGGTTGTGCACCTGCCACCGCAGGAGGTGGAAGTAGTTCGACGGCAGCGTCGGCATGGCGACCGTCATGTTGTTCTGCGCGCACAGCTGGAGGAAGCGCTCCGGGCGGGCCGAGGAGTGGTCCGGGCCCTGGCCCTCGTAGCCGTGCGGCAGCAGCAGCGTGACGCCGGAGGTCTGGCCCCACTTCTGCTCGGCCGAGGAGATGAACTCGTCCACGACCGTCTGCGCGCCGTTGACGAAGTCACCGAACTGGGCCTCCCACATGACCAGCGCGTCCGGGCGGGCCAGCGAGTAGCCGTACTCGAAGCCCATCGCCGCGTACTCGCTGAGCAGCGAGTCGTAGACGTTGTAGCGGGCCTGCTCGTCGGCGAGGTACAGCAGCGGCGTGTAGTCCTCGCCCGTCACCTGGTCCACCAGCACCGCGTGGCGCTGGCCGAAGGTGCCGCGGCGGGTGTCCTGGCCGGAGAGGCGGACCGGGGTGCCCTCCATCAGCAGCGAGCCGATGGCGAGGGTCTCGCCCATGCCCCAGTCGATCGTGCCGTCCTCGACCGAGGCCGCGCGGCGCTGGAGCTGCGGCATCAGACGCGGGTGGACGGTGATCCGCTCGGGGATGTTGACCTGCGACTCGGCGATCCGCTTCACGATCTCCTGGGAGACCGCGGTGGTCACGGTGACCGGGAACTCGGCCTGGACGTCCGGGACGTGCGCCGGGGTCGGGTGCGAGGTGGCCTCGCGGACCTCGGTGAACACCTTCTCCAGCTGGCCCTGGAAGTCCTGGAGCGCCTGCTCCGCCTCTTCCAGCGTGATGTCGCCGCGGCCGATCAGCGATTCGGTGTACAGCTTGCGCACCGAGCGCTTCTTGTCGATCAGGGACACCATCTGCGGGTTGGTGAACTGCGGGTTGTCGCCCTCGTTGTGACCGCGGCGGCGGTAGCAGATGAGGTCGATCACGACGTCCTTGTTGAACGCCTGGCGGAACTCGAAGGCGAGGCGCGCCACGCGGACGCACGCCTCCGGGTCGTCGCCGTTCACGTGGAAGATCGGCGCCTCGATCATGCGGGCCACGTCGGTCGCGTACATCGAGGAACGCGACGACTCCGGGGCGGCGGTGAAGCCGACCTGGTTGTTGATGACGATGTGGACCGTGCCGCCGGTGCGGTAGCCGCGCAGCTGCGACATGTTGAGCGTCTCGGCGACGACGCCCTGGCCGGCGAAGGCCGCGTCACCGTGGAGGGCGACGGGCAGGACGGTGAAGTCGGTGCCGCCCTTGTTGATGACGTCCTGCTTGGCGCGGACGACACCCTCCAGCACCGGGTCGACCGCCTCCAGGTGCGAGGGGTTCGCGACCAGGGAGACCTTGATCTGCTCGCCGTCGAGACCGGTGAAGGTGCCCTCGGCGCCCAGGTGGTACTTCACGTCGCCGGAGCCGTGCATCGACTTCGGGTCGAGGTTGCCCTCGAACTCGCGGAAGATCTGCGCGTACGACTTGCCGACGATGTTCGCCAGGACGTTCAGCCGGCCGCGGTGGGCCATGCCGATGACGACCTCGTCCAGGCGCGACTCGGCCGCGGAGTCGATGACCGCGTCGAGCAGCGGGATGACCGACTCGCCGCCCTCCAGCGAGAACCGCTTCTGGCCGACGTACTTCGTCTGCAGGAACGTCTCGAACGCCTCGGCGGCGTTCAGCCGGCGCAGGATGCGCAGCTGCTCCTCGCGCTCCGGCTTGGAGTGCGGGCGCTCGACGCGGTCCTGGATCCACTTGCGCTGCTTGGGGTCCTGGATGTGCATGAACTCGATGCCGGTGGTGCGGCAGTACGAGTCGCGCAGGACGCCGAGGATGTCGCGCAGCTTCATCATCGACTTGCCGCCGAAGCCGCCGACCGCGAACTCCCGCTCCAGGTCCCAGAGCGTCAGGCCGTGCTCGGTGATGTCCAGGTCGGGGTGCTTGCGCTGGCGGTACTCCAGCGGGTCGGTGTCGGCCATGACGTGGCCGCGGACCCGGTAGGAGTGGATCAGCTCGAAGACGCGGGCGGCCTTGGTGACGTCGTCGTCGTGCGAGGCGTCGATGTCCTTGAGCCAGCGGACCGGCTCGTAGGGGATGCGCAGCGACTCGAAGACGTCGTCGTAGAAACCGTCCTCGCCGAGGAGGAGGTTGGCGACGATCCGGAGGAACTCACCCGACGCGGCACCCTGGATGACCCGGTGGTCGTACGTCGAGGTGAGGGTCATCACCTTGGAGATGCCCAGCTTGTTCAGGGTGTCCTGCGAGGTGCCCTGGAACTCGGCCGGGTAGTCCATCGAGCCGACGCCCATGATGACCGACTGACCGGGCATCAGACGCGGCACGGAGTGGACCGTGCCGAGGCCGCCCGGGTTGGTCAGCGAGACGGTGACGCCCGTGAAGTCGTCCATCGTCAGCTTGTTGGCGCGGGCGCGGCGGACGATGTCCTCGTACGCCTGCCAGAACTCGAAGAAGCCGAGCGTCTCGGCCTTCTTGATGGCCGCGACGACCAGCTGGCGGTCGCCGTTCGGCTTCACCAGGTCGATGGCGAGGCCGAGGTTGACGTGCGGCGGCTTCACCAGGACCGGCTTGCCGTCCTTCTCCGCGAAGGAGTGGTTCATGGACGGCATGGCCTTGATGGCCTGGACCATGGCGTACCCGATGAGGTGCGTGAAGGAGATCTTCCCGCCACGGGCGCGCTTGAGGTGGTTGTTGATGACGATGCGGTTGTCGAACAGCAGCTTCACCGGGACGGCGCGGACGGACGTGGCCGTCGGCAGCTCCAGCGAGGCGTTCATGTTCTTGGCGACGGCGGCCGAGGGGCCGCGCAGCGCCACGTACTCGGGGCCCGAGGGGGCCTCGGCGGCCGGTGTCCGCGCGGCGTCAGCCGCTCCCGCGGAGCCGGTGCTCGCACCGGGCTTGGCGGCGGGCTTTTCGGCGGCTGCCGGCTTTTCGGCGGCCGGCTTGGCGGGCGCGGCGGGGGCCTGGGCCGGAGCGGCGGGCTTCGTGGCCGGGGCGGCCGGGGCCTGGGCAGCGGGAGCGGCAGCGGCCTGTGCGGGTGCCGCTGCTGCGGGCTGCGCCGGGGCCTGCGGCGCCGGTGCGGGCTGTGCGGGCTGTGCGGGCTGAGCCTGGGCCGGGGTCGTGGTGTCCGCAGCCCCCGTGGCTACGGCACCCTCCCCCGCGGGCTTGTCCGCCGAGCCGGACGCGCCTGGCTTGTAGTCGGCGAAGAAGTCCCACCAGGCACGGTCGACCGAATTCGGGTCCTGGAGGTACTGCTGGTAGATCTCGTCGACGAGCCACTCATTGGCACCGAACGCGGCAGCAGGGTTCTGAGGTCCCTGCCCGTCTTGGTCGGTCGAGACGCTGGAGTTACTGGGGGACTGAGACGACACGGCGGCAACCGCCCTCTTCCGCTTCACAAGGTGATGGACAGCGGAAATAAAGGCTACGCCTCCCTGGCCTGCAGGTGCAGGTCGGGCATGCCATCGTCGCGTACATCACATTGAACGGTGTGTTTCGGGGCGCGAAATGGCGGGAAACAAGCGTGGTTCCCCTGCGAGCGGGTAGGCGCGAGCGCGGCTGCGCGCTCCGATGGCGCACATCCCGGGGCGGGTACGGGCACGTCCTGCCCATGTCCACGCAGAAGCCGAGCTTCCGGTTCGAACCCTACGTCAATTACGCGGCTGCGGGATCCCCGGAAGGGTGACCTGAATCCGGCATCCACGTGCGGATTCGGCCACCCCGATACGGCCACCGTGCAGATCGACCGCCCAGCGGGCGATCGCCAGGCCCAGCCCCGTGCCGCCGTCGCTGCCCGGCCCGTGCGGCGAGGCGACGCTGCCCCGGTTGAACCGCTCGAAGACCTTGTGCCGCTCCGACTCCGGAATGCCCGGCCCCTCGTCGACCACTTCCAGGTCCAGTGACTCCGGCTGCGGACCGCGCCGGGCCCGTACCGTCACGCGCCCGTGCGGCGGGGAGTGCTTCACCGCGTTGTCGATCAGGTTCGCCACGACCTGGTGCAGCCGCTCCGCGTCCGCGTGCGCGGTCAGCTCCGGCGGCGACACATCGAGGTGGAGGTGCACGTCCTTGCGGGTGTGGTGGCCCGAGCCGGAGCTCAGGCCGCGCTGCGTGGCGGCCAGATTGGCCTCCTTCAGCACGCCCGACAGGTACGGCCACACCTCGAAGCGCCGCGACCGGAGCGGTACGACACCGTTGTCCAGCCGTGACAGATCCAGCAGCGTCTCCACCAGCCGGCCCAGCCGCTCGGTCTGCTTCAGCGCCGTACGCATGGTCTCCGGGTCGGCGGCCGAGACGCCGTCCACGACGTTCTCCAGCACCGCCCGCAGCGCCGCGATGGGCGTGCGCAGCTCGTGCGAGACGTTGGCGACCAGCTCCTTGCGGTGCCGGTCCACCGCCTCCAGGTCGTCCGCCATGCGGTTGATCGTGGAGGCCAGGTCGCCGAGCTCGTCGCGGCGGTCGGCGCCGCGCACGCGGCGCGTGTAGTCGCCGTGCGAGATCGACTTCGCGACCGTGTTCATCTCGTCCAGCGGCGCGGTCAGGCCGTGCGCCACGAACTGGGTGATCAGCAGCGTGGCGATCACCGAGAAGACGGTGATGAAACGCAGCTCGGTCTCGGTGCGCAGGGCGACCATCAGCAGCCCGGTGGTGATGAAGACCGAGACGACGACGAGGGTGCCCAGCTTGGTCTTGATCGAGATCGTGACCGGCCGCACCCGGGGCCACCGGGACCGGGGCCCGGCCGACGGCCGCCGGCTCATGGCGCCGGGGTCTCCAGCGCGTACCCGACGCCGTGCACCGTACGGATCCGCTCCGCGCCGATCTTCCGGCGCAGCGCCTTGATGTGGCTGTCCACGGTCCGCGTACCGGAGGCGTCCGCCCAGTCCCACACCTCGGCGAGCAGCTGCTCGCGCGAGAGCACCGCTCTCGGGGTGTTCGCCAGGCAGACCAGCAGGTCGAACTCGGTCGGCGTCAGATGGACGTCGTCGCCCCGGACCCGCACCCGGCGCTGCGCGTGGTCGATCTCCAGCTCACCGAGGCGCAGGATGCCGCTGCGGGGTGTCACCGCGGCCTGCGCCGCCCGCTCCACGCGGCGCAGCAGGACGTGCACCCGGGCCGCCAGCTCCCGCATGGAGAACGGCTTGGTCATGTAGTCGTCCGCCCCGACCCCGAGCCCGACCAGCATGTCGGTCTCGTCGTCACGGGCGGTCAGCATGAGCACCGGCACCGGCCGCTGGGCCTGCACCCTGCGGCACACCTCCAGGCCGTCGAAGCCCGGCAGCATGACGTCGAGGACCATCAGGTCCGGCTGCCACGCCTCCGCCGCGTCGACGGCCGCGGGGCCGTCCGTCGCCGTCTGCACCAGGAAGCCCTCGGCCCGCAGTCGCGCGGAGATGGCCTCGACGATGGTGGTGTCGTCCTCGACGACCAGCACGCGACGCTGGGCACCCGGCGTGACCGCCGTACCGGTGTTGCTGGTGTGTGTCTGCTCCATCGCCCCGCCCCTGTTCGCGTACGTCGCGAACCGCGTGTAGATCCGTGTGTCGAGCCAGCAGCCTAAAGGCACCGACCGCGTCCCGGCTACGCAGGGCGAACGGCGAGGTGGACCACGTCCGGTACGCCCCGGGCAACCGGGACCTCTTCCGTTCTAACCCCGCTGAATCCGGCATTCCGCAACGACTCTTCGAAATCGGCGGACGGCTGCGCCGACCAGACCGCGAGCACACCGCCGGGGTTCAGCCGGGCCGCGCAGGCGGCCAGGCCGGCCGGTGTGTAGAGGCTGTCATTGCCGGAGGTGACGGTCCAGCCGGGGCCGTTGTCGATGTCCAGGCAGAGCGCGTCGTACGTGTCCGGCGAGGTGTGGACGTACCCGAGCAGATCGGTGTGGACCAGGACGGTGCGCGGGTCGGCGAGCGCGGCGCCCGAGAGGGCGGCGAGGGGGCCTTCACGGTGCCAGTCGATGATGGCCTGTTCGCGCTCGACGACCGCGATACGGCCCCACGCGGGGTTCGCGGCGGCGTGCGCGAGGGAGAACCCGACGCCGAGGCCGCCGATGAGGAGGGACAGCCCCGGGCCCTCGCCGAGCGCCCGCAGGGCGGCGTCGACGAGCAGGCGCTCCGAGCGGCCGTCGGAGGTGTCCATCAGGAAGGTGCCGTTGGCGATGATCTCGAAGTGGCCGCCGCGCTGTCGCAGCACCACCTCGCCGTACGGGCCTTCACGTCGGTCGAGTGTCGTCACGGGCGTCGTTCCGGGCGTCGTGTCTGCCATGGCACTCAGCGTAATGAGGCCCGCCCGGGCCCGTCCGGGCCTGTGGACAACGGAGTTGGCCCGCGACCGGCCGGTGTGATCCACCTGATCGCCACCTCCCTGTACGCCCGGTACGGCGACCCCGCCACCGTCTCCGCCCTGCTGCACGTCTCCAGTACGGACGTCGCGCACCTGTCGCGGACCCCGCTGCTCGTGCCGGCCGCCAGCGCGTTGTGGGTGGCGGGTGGCTTGTTCTCGCCGTACGTCCTCGCGTTCGTCGTCGTCCTCACCGCGCTGGAGCGCCGTATCGGGTCGTGGCGGGCCGCCGCGGTCTTCCTCACCGGGCATGTGGTGGCGACGCTGGCGACGGAGATCCCGGTCGCCCTGTCGGTACTGACCGGGCGTCTGCCCGGCACGTCCCTGCACCGCCTCGACTACGGCATCAGCTTCGGCCTGATGGCGTGCGTCGGCGCGCTCGACGGGCTGCTCGGGCCGGTGCCGCGCGCCGTCGTGCCGGCCTGGGTGTCGGTGCTGCTCGCGCACGACCTGCCGGCGTTCGAGGACCCGCTCACCAACTGGGGCCATCCGCTCGCCCTGTTGGCAGGAGTCGGCGGCCGGCCGCTGGTGCGGCGGGTGGTGCCACGGGTGCCCCGTCCCTGACCACTCCGGTCAGCGGGCCCTGGTACGTCCACCCCAACGCGCTGTACAGCGCGCGCCCTTCGGTCGTCGCGGCCAGGACCCCGGTGCGGGCGCCCGCCTCGGCACCGGCCGTCTCCAGGGTCCGCATCACGACGCGGCCCCGGCGCCGGTGACCGGGGTACGTCTCGATCCGGTCGACCACCGCCGTCGTGCCGGTCGGTGCCATCCGGCCGCGTGCGGCGAGCGTGCCGTCGGCGGCGAGGACCCGGACGAGGAGGACGCCGTCGCGGGTGGTGGTCTCCCGCACGTACCCCTCGGGGAGCGCGGGGGCGGTCGTGGCGCGCAGCTCGGTGAACATCATGAACCCGGGGTCGTCCGGCACGCTCCAGCCGGGGGTGATCCAGCCGGCGACCTCCTCGGGCCGGCCGAGCACCTTGAGCCAGGCGCCCGGCTCGGAGATGTCCTCGCAGAGGGCGCGTACGGCGACCTCGTCGGACTCGGGCAGGACGTGCCGGAAGAGCTGGTGGGGGAGGCCGACGTCGATGCGGTAGCCCCACGGCTCGGGGACGGGCGCGGGGGTGGAGCGGCAGATCGCCCAGCCGTGAACCCAGGCGTACGTAATAGCTGCACCATGCATGTGGTCATTACATACCGCAGGCCGGGTGCCGGGAAGCGGGCGTGCTACGGCCGTGGCGCCTTCTCGCCGTGCACCGACCGGTACTCGGCCGCGAGCCATGGCCCCAGGTCGTCGATGAGCAGGGAGAGCACGGCCGGGGTCGCGTCCACCGCGCGCCGCCCGACCGCCGCGGCCATGCGCATCTGTCCGGCCCGCTCGGGGTGGTAGCGGCCGAAGATCCCCGCCATGTCCTCCAGGTCGCTCGTCCAGTCACCCCAGCGCGGCATGACCAGGGTGAAACCGGTGCGCACGAGGTGGCGGCCCACCCAGCGCCCGAGCCGCCCGCGCTCGGCGTCCGTCGTCGCCTCGGCCGCCCGGCGCCGCCAGCGCGGCAGGATCAGCGCCAGGTCGCCGTTGATCTCCCGGGCGAGCAGGGACGTGGGCCGGTAGCGGGGGAGCCGCGGGGCGAGGTCCTCACCCAGGAGCGGGGTGCACAGGCAGGCGACGAAGAAGCCGAGGTCGTGGCGTTCGAGCTCGCTCAGCAGGGTGGAGGCGGCGAAGAGCAGGGTGCCGACGCCGTCGATCTGGGGGAAGGCGCGGTCGAGGTCCGCCTCCATGGCCGCGACGGCGGCCCGGTCGGCGTCCGTCGGCTCGTCCCGCAGGGCGATCAGCAGATCGAGATCGGAGACACCGACGCGTGCGGTGCCGCGCGGAACGCTCCCGTACAGATACGCGCTGTCGAGCCGTGCGGGGCCGAAGGTGTTCCCGATCCGTACGCGAGCCGCGTCGACCACCGGGGCGAACGCCTCCGGTACGCGGTCGAGGGCGCCCTCCCGGGCCAGGGTCCCGTCCTCGTTCAGCATCCGCCCATGCTGCCAGACCGGTGATCGCTGAGAGCGAACGGAGATCGGGGAACACCTGACGGCTCACGAGCATTGAGCCTGTACAGCTCAACTTGACTGCCGAAGGGGAGATCATGGCTTCGACGTCCACACCGCTCACCCTGCCCGTGCTGCCGCTCGACGACGAGGTCGTCCTGCCGGGCATGGTGGTCCCGCTCGACCTGTCCGACGCCGAGGTGCGCGCCGCCGTCGAGGCGGCCCAGGCCGCCGCCCGGACGGGCGAGGACGGGAAGGGCAAGCCCAAGGTGCTGCTCGTGCCGCGCATCGACGGGACGTACGCCGGCACCGGCGTCCTCGGCACGGTGGAGCAGGTCGGGCGGCTCTCCGACGGCGACCCCGGAGCCCTCATCCGCGGCCGGCACCGGGTCAGGATCGGCGCCGGGACGACGGGACCCGGCGCCGCGCTGTGGGTCGAGGGCACCACGGTCGAGGAGACCGTGCCCGACCCGCTGCCCGGGCAGATCACCGACCTCGTCAAGGAGTACAAGGCGCTCGCCACCAGCTGGCTGAAGAAGCGCGGCGCCTGGCAGGTGGTGGACCGCGTCCAGCAGATCGACGGCGTCTCCGCCCTCGCGGACAACTCCGGCTACTCGCCCTTCCTGACCACCGCCCAGAAGGTGGAGCTGCTGGAGACCGAGGACCCGGTCGCCCGGCTGAGGCTCGCCACCGAGCAGCTGCGCGACCACCTGGCCGAGCAGGACGTCGCCGAATCGATCGCCAAGGACGTCCAGGAGGGCGTCGACAAGCAGCAGCGCGAATTCCTGCTGCGCCGCCAGCTCGAAGCCGTACGCAAGGAGCTGCGCGAGCTGAACGGCGAGAAGGAGGGCGACGAGACCGACGACTACCGCGCCCGCGTCGAGGCCGCCGACCTTCCCGAGAAGGTGCGCGAGGCCGCCCTGAAGGAGGTCGACAAGCTGGAGCGGTCCTCGGACCAGTCGCCCGAGGGGTCGTGGATCCGCACCTGGCTCGACACGGTGCTGGAACTGCCGTGGAACGAACGCACCGAGGACCAGTACGACATCAAGGGCGCCCAGGAGATCCTGGACGCCGAGCACGCGGGCCTGGCGGACGTCAAGGAGCGGATCACCGAGTACCTGGCGGTGCGCAAGCGGCGCGCGGACCGCGGCATGGGCGTCGTGGGCGGGCGGCGCGGAGGCGCGGTCCTCGCCCTCGTCGGCCCTCCGGGCGTCGGAAAGACCAGCCTCGGCGAGTCGGTGGCCCACGCGATGGGCCGGAAGTTCGTGCGCGTCGCCCTCGGCGGCGTACGCGACGAGGCGGAGATCCGCGGACACCGGCGTACGTACGTGGGCGCCCTGCCCGGCCGGATCGTCCGCGCCATCAAGGAGGCCGGGTCCATGAACCCGGTGGTGCTGCTCGACGAGATCGACAAGGTGGGCTCCGACTACCGCGGCGACCCGGCGGCGGCCCTCCTGGAGGTGCTGGACCCCGCGCAGAACCACACCTTCCGCGACCACTACCTGGAGGTCGAGCTCGACCTGAGCGACGTCGTCTTCCTCGCCACCGCCAACGTCCTGGAGGCCATCCCGGAGCCGCTGCTCGACCGGATGGAGGTGGTCCGCCTCGACGGCTACACCGAGGACGAGAAGGTCGTCATCGCCCGCGACCACCTGGTGCCGCGCCAGCTGGAGCGGGCGGGCCTGGAGCGCGGCGAGGTGACGCTGGAGGAGGGCGCCCTGCGCAAGCTGGCCGGCGAGTACACGCGGGAGGCGGGCGTGCGCAACCTGGAGCGGTCGATCGCCCGGCTGCTGCGGAAGGTCGCCGCCCGGCACGAACTGGGCGAGCGGGAACTGCCCTTCACCATCGGCGAGGGCGACCTGCGCGGTCTCATCGGCCGGCCGCACCACGTGCCCGAGTCCGCCCAGGACCCGGCCGAGCGCCGCACCTCCGTGCCCGGCGTGGCCACCGGCCTGGCGGTCACCGGCGCGGGCGGCGACGTCCTGTTCGTCGAGGCGTCGCTCGCCGACCCGGAGACGGGCGCGGCCGGACTGACGCTGACCGGCCAGCTCGGCGACGTGATGAAGGAGTCCGCGCGGATCGCGCTGAGCTTCCTGCGCTCGCACGGCGCCGAACTGGAACTGCCCGTCACGGGCCTGAAGGACCGGGGCGTGCACATCCACTTCCCGGCCGGCGCGGTCCCCAAGGACGGCCCGAGCGCGGGCATCACGATGACGACGGCGCTGGCGTCGCTGCTCTCCGGCCGCCTGGTCCGCACGGATGTGGCCATGACCGGCGAGGTGTCGCTCACCGGCCGGGTGCTGCCCATCGGCGGCGTCAAGCAGAAGCTCCTCGCGGCCCACCGGGCCGGGATCACGACGGTGATCATCCCGAAGCGGAACGAGGCGGACCTGGACGACGTCCCGGCCGAGATCCTCGACAAGCTGGAGGTCCACCCGGTGACGGACGTCCGGCAGGTGCTGGAGCTCGCCCTGGCCCCGGCGACGGCGGCGCCGTCGGTGTCCGAGGACCCGGTCCGGGCCGCGGCGTAGCGTTCGCCCGCTCGCGACGACCCGGCGACGGCCCCGCCACGGTGTAGGGGGGCCGGCGGGTGGTCGGGTGCGGGGGGCGCCCGTGTGGTTAGGTCTGGACTAAATATTAAAGTCAGCGCAGCTCCC
>NZ_JBEXQK010000018.1:0-119733 GCF_040612535.1 Streptomyces sp. NPDC006368 | reverse complement strand
CCGATCCACGTACGGCACCCACACCACCTCGCCCGATCGGGTCGATCAGCTCGTACCGACCCGCGAAGACCTCCGGGGACGCCTCGGCGAGGGCCTTGGTGACCTCCGCCGTCCCGGCTCGCAGGCCGTAGACGGGCGTGCCGGGCTGCTGGCGCCACGACTCGTCGATACCGCTGGCGTCGACGGTGTCGAAGCCCAGCTCGTCGATGAGGGCGCGGACCGTCTTCTTGGCCGCCTCGTCGTCCCCGGCGACCGGCAGCGCCTGGCGTTCCGGATGTCCGGCGGGGCTCGGACCGTCGATGATGTCCTGGGCGTAGGTGCCGTTGAACGCCTTGACGACCGGGTGGCCGATCTGCCGCTCGGTCCAGCGGCTCTCGGTCATGCCGTCCTCGATGGCGGCGATCCGCCCGTCGCGCTCCCGGGGGTAGTAGTTGCCGGTGTCGATGACGGCGACGCCCTCGCGGGCCCCGTCGAGCAGCCCGCTCGGCAGGTCCGGTACGGCCTTGAGCGGCACGGTCACCACCACGACGTCGGCGCCGCGCGCCGCCTCGGCCGCGGTGACGGGTGTGGCACCGGTCTCCTCGGCGAGCGCGGTCAGCGTGTGCGGGCCGCGCGAATTGGCCACGGACACGTCGTGGCCGAGCGCGGTGAGCCGCCGGGTGAGGTTGCCTCCGATGTTGCCCGCGCCGATGATGCCGATCCTCATGGGGTGCCTCCAGACGTTCGCCGCTCTCGTGTCGCCCCTTGTCAACTTCGCCGCCGGACGCGGCTATTCCCCTGCCGTGGCCCGCCGCGCGTCCCCCTCGCCCATCACCTGTCGCCCGTCACCCGTCGTCTCGGGGAGGTGCGTCAGTCGTGCGGTACGACCGCGACCGGGGCGTGCGCGTCGCGCAACACGCCATGGACCGTGGGGCCGACGTGCGCGCCCCACGGCAGGCGGCGTCTCCTGAGGCCCACCACGAGCAGCCGCGCGCCCCGCGAGGCCTCGGCCAGAGCGGGAGCGGGCCGCCCCCGCGCGAGATGGCGCGTGACCGGCACGCCCGGGTGCCGTTCGCTCCACGGCGCGAGGAGGTCGTCGAGCTCCGACTCATCCCGTACGGCGCCCTCGGCGACGAGCCGCACGCCGCAGCCGTACCGCTCCGCGCAGTCGAAGGCGAAGGCCGGCACGTCACCGTGCGGCCGTGCGGTGTCCAGCCCGAGCACCACGTCCCCCTCCCCGGCCCGCGCGGCGCCGGTGGGGGCGGGGGCCCGGACCACGACGACGGGTCGCCGGACGCGCGCCAGCACGGCCTGCGAGACCGAACCGGCCACGAGCCCGGCCACGCCGCCGAGCCCGCGGGTGCCGAGCACCAGCAGCTCCGCGTCGGCGCTCGCGTCGCACAGCACCTCGACCGGGCTGCCGGAGAGTTGCGACATCTCGGTCGGGAGATCGGGGTGGCGGCGGTGGACGTGTCCGGCCACGGCGTGCAGCAGGCGCTCCGCCGCGTGCCGCTGTGAGTCGCTGTCCGACACCGGTGTGACCGCGTCGGCGTCGGGGCTCCACACGTGCAGCAGGCGCAGCGGCCGGCCCCGGCTCAGCGCTTCGCCGGCGGCCCAGTCCGCGGCCACCATGCTCGCGGGTGTCTCGTCGACGCCGACGATGACGGCGTGAGGCATCTGCACTCTCCGGGGTCGGGGTCCCATAACGGGACGTCAGGGTCGGTGCCGGCGAAGCCGGGTCGCCGCAGTGGCCGAGGGGTCCCGCCCGCCGGGGCTGCCGCCCGGCGGGCGCCTCGGCCCGGACCCGAACGTGCCGGTGCGGCGCGGAAGGCGGGTCCGGCCCGTATCGGGGACACCGAAGCTAACCTCCGCTTACGGAGCGTCACATCGGGACACGCTGACCATCGGACGGGATTCGCCGGCGAGTGGGCCGTTCGCCGCCAGGATGACCGACGGCCGTTCCGTGGTGCGCTCGGCCGCGGTCCGCTGCCCGCCGTTCCCGCTGGTGGGTGGCGGCGGCGGGGCGTGGGCGATACGCGGGCCCCGCCCGTCCGGGGGGCGGACGGCCCGTCCATCATGTGCGCATGAACACCGTGCCCCTGCCCGCGGACCACATACCCGCGGGAGCTCTCACCTGGCGCTCGGCGGACGCCCGCCGATGGCTCGCGGCCGCCCCCGCCCGGTGGGCGCATCCGCTGTGGCCCACCCTCGCTGTCGTCGTCACCCTGGTGTGGTCCCTGGTCGACGCTCCCGCCGCGCCGTGCACCGCGACCGAGCCGTGCGGCGCCGACTGGCCGGCGGTGGCCCTCGCCGCGCTGGGGCTGGTGAGCCTGTACTGGTTGTGGCGGCAGCCGGCGCTCGCCGTGCCGGGCCTCGCCGTGGTCACCCTCGCGGTCGTCGTCGACGCGGGCCCGGAACTGCTGGAGCCGGCGGGCCTCGCCCTGCTCTTCGCCGTCGGGTACGCCGAGGGAACCCTGCTCCACCGCCGGTCGGCGGCTCGCCGGCAGCGCGCCCTGGCGGAACACGCGGCGGGACCGGCACGGCATCCGCTGCCCGCGACGGCCGTACGGTTCCGGCGCGGCCGGTTCTCCTTCCTGCTGGCGTCGGCGGCGCTGGCGGTCGCCGTCTTCGGCTTCTGGCAGGCCCGGCAGGAGGTCGGCGCGTACGAGGAACACGCGGCGCGCGCCACGCCGATCCGCGCCGAGGTCGTCGCCCACGAGGAACACGAGGACACGTCCGTCCTGACGGTGGCGCTCCCCCGCGGCGGCACCCGCACCGTCGAGACGCTCGCCCCGGAGGACCATCCGGTCGGCGACACGGTGGACCTCCTGGTCGACGGCGCGTGGGTACGGCTGGTGGCGGAGCCGTACGACACCACGGGCTGGGAGCTCCTGGTGGTCGGCGCCGGGGTGGTGGGGCTCGCGGTCCTCGGCAACGGCGTGGACGGCCGCCGGCGTTCGGCCCGGATGCGCCGCGAACCGCTGCCCGTGCTGCGGGTGCTGGTCCGGGAAGGCCACGAGGACGGCCGGACGTGGGTGTACGCGGCCGATGACCCTGCGGCCGGGCAGCCCATCCTGCATTTCTACTCGCTGCCCCCGATGGACGACGAGGTGGAAGAGGACGACGGCCTCCCGGAAGGCGAGGACGGAGAGGGTGGAGAGGACGGAGAGGACGGAGAGGACGGAGAGGACGCGGCGAAAGTGATCAAGGACATCGCCGCCGTGCTCAAGGGCACCGATCCTCCGCCGCCACTGCGCGAGGCCGTCCTGTACGGGGCGCCCCACGCCGGTTCGGAGGTTGCCTTCGTCGCGATGGAGGGGGACGAACCCATGGCGGAGTGCAGCGTCAGTCCGGTCCGGCCCGCCGTCCCCGGAAGCGGCGGACGGCACCACCCGGGGCAGCGTACGGTCGAGGAGATCACCGCGGGCATGGCGCCGGTGACCGCTCCCCTGTCCTGGTCGGCCGACTTCGGCTCACGGGCGGTCGGGCTCGTCCTCCTGATCGTCCAGGGCGGCGGTTTGTGGGCGTCCCTGAGCGACGGATTCTCCTGGCACTGGCCGTTCCTCGCACTGGGCCTGCTGTGGCTGGTCAACGCCGTACCGACCGCGCTCAACTGGCGGATCACCGCGGACCGCGAAGGACTGTGGGTGGCCGGTGCCTGGCGGGTGCGCCGGGTGCCGTGGGAGCGGATCGTCTCCGTCCGCCATGCCGAGGACGGCATCCGCCTCGCCCTGTCGGAGGGCCGGGACGTGAACCTCTCCCCCACCGGCTGGGCGTGGCTCACCCGGCGGTTCGGCCGCGTCCCCGTCGCCGACCGGGCGGTCGACGGCATCCGCGCCATGAGCCGGTGCCCGGAACTGCGCCCGGACCGGAACGCCACTCCGGCGGAACAGGGCATGCCCCTGGGGCCGCTCCTCCTCGTCCTGTCCGTGCTCTGGGGTGCCTCCGTGACGCTGCTGCTGTGACCGGTCCGGCGGCCGGGGCCGGGAGCGTACGGAGTTCGGGCGGTGACGCGTGGTGAGCGCCAGGTGGCGCGTCCCGGCAGGTCAGCCCGGTCGCGACCGGTGCGGTGGCGCTCGCGCGCCGGAGGTACGACGCTGGAATACATGGGTTGGGCTTCCTGGACCACAGCTGCGGTGTTCACCGGCCGAGGCGGGGTGAACACCGTCGAGGCGGGTGTCATCACCGGCGAGCTGGCCGTGCACACGACCTGGGCGGATGATCAGGCCCAGGTCGCCGTCCAGTACAGCGGGGCCTCGGACTGGTTCACCATGGCGGGCAGCCCTGTGCCCTGCCGGACCGAGGAGGAGAGCCGACGCCTGCACGAGGCCGTCGTCGAAGCGGTACGGACGGGTGCTGCCGCCGGCCTGCCGTCCCTCACCCTCCCCCTCGACTGACCGGCTCATCGATCAGCCCCGGCACTGACGGCTGGTTCTCCTTGCCGCTGAGGGCGTCGGCGAGCTCCTGTCCGCGCGGGGAGGAAACGCCACCGATCCCCTGTTCGTGGGCAAGGTCGCGCAGTCGGTCGATGCGCATCCGGCGCGGCTCGTCCTGCGGGCGCCATTGCCCGGAGGCGGTTCCACCGTGCCACTCGGCGTTGTCCCCCTCCGCCGCACGGGGGCCGCCCGCAGTGGCGGACCTCCGGGGCCCCGGCCGGCCGGTTCGGCCTCGGCTCAGCGAGGCGGTGTGTGCCGGGCCTGCGCACCCCTGTGGCCGTCGCTCACCTGCTTGAGCAGGGTGAGGAGCGGATCGGTGAGCCGGTTGTCGGGCTCGTCCAGGAACCGGCGGCGGCGTTCGGCGGCCTGCGCGCGGCCCTGGTCGAGACACCAGGTCCACCAGTGGTCGAAAGCGGCGGGACCCGCCTCCTCGGCCGGTACGACGGCGGGCCACTGGCAGGCCCGGGCCTGCGCGGTCACCTTGGCGCCACCCCGCACGGGATCCACCGCGAGAACGGGGGTGCCCGCGCGGAGCGCCAGCAGCAGCCCGTGCAACCGGTTGGTGATCACGGCGTCGAGCCGCGACAGCGCGGCCATCAACTGCTCCGGCGTGTCGAAGTGCTGCGGGTCCCGGTTGGCCAGCCGCGTGTCGAGCGGGATCCGCGCGATGTCCCTCTCCGACAGCCAGCCCTGGAGGGCGTCGGTGATCGCGCCGTGCCGACGGCGGAGGCCGTACTCCCTCTGCCCCTGCGTGAGGATGACGCCGGCCACGGGCGGCCGGCCCGTGGTGGCCGCCGAGGCGGCGAGGTCGACCACCGGTGGTCCGAGGCCACCGCTGCGGGCCAGGACGTGGTGGAAGCCGGTCACCGCCGGAGCCCCGGGCTCCACCACGCTCGTGCCCACGGCGATACGCAGGCAGTGGGCGAACCGGTCGTGCAGCCGCTCGATGTCCGGGCCGTGCAGCGGTCCGCAGATGAACACCAAGGTCCCGTACCTGCCCGGGGAGACGGCTTCGAGATGGAGCTCCCGCGGTCGGTACGCCGGACTCCACACGGTGTCGTACGGCAGCCCCTCACGGTCCAGCAGGCTCTCCACCCGCCGCAGGGCCAGTTCGTCCCCGGCCGTGACCTCGCCATGGAGGAAGCTGAACCACCCGGTGAGCAGAATCCGATTCATAACGGTTCCTCCTGGCCGGAGCTTCGACCGGGACCGTACGGGAGATCACCCCGGGAGACACCGCACGGCGGGTCCCGGCGGAGCGGATCGCGGGCGGCAGGCGGTCCGGGGGCATGACGACGACGCGGCTGCGAGTGCCCCACCGGTTGCGGTTCATGCCGGCCCCGGCCGACCGGCTCCTCGTCTGCCGACGGGCCCGAGGGTCCCCAGGGTCCCGAGGGCGCCAAGCGACGGGCCGCCGCCCCGGCCACGCTCCGATCGCGGTCAGGCCCTGGCGGTGAGCATGGCGGGGCGCCACCCGGGCCGTGCCCCCGCCCTCGACGCGTCGGACACAGAACACGCGACCAAGGGGGCATGCACACGGCCGCCGCTACCCCGATACTGAACCCTGGCCGACCGACCACCACGCCACCGACAGCACCTGACGCCCCATCAGCCCGGTCGTGAAAACCCTGTTCAGGGCTCCTCGAAATACCTGCTGGGAGATACGTTGAGAATGCTCATCAATGTCCCCGAGACCGTCGTCGCCGACGCCCTGCGCGGGCTCGCGGCGGCGCATCCCGAACTCACCGTCGATGTGGAGCACCGGATCGTCGTACGGCGGGACGCTCCCGTCGCCGGGAAAGTGGCGCTGGTCTCCGGCGGCGGTTCGGGACATGAGCCGTTGCACGCCGGGTTCGTGGGGCCCGGGATGCTGACGGCGGCCTGTCCCGGTGAGGTGTTCACCAGCCCCGTGCCGGACCAGATGGTGCGGGCGGCCGCCGCCGTGGACAGCGGCCAGGGGGTGCTGTTCGTCGTCAAGAACTACACCGGGGACGTCCTGAACTTCGAGATGGCCGCGGAGCTCGCCGAGGACGAGGGCGTGCAGGTCGCCAGGGTGCTGGTCGACGACGATGTGGCCGTGGCGGACAGTACGTACACCGCGGGGCGGCGCGGCACCGGGGCCACGCTGTTCGTGGAGAAGATCGCGGGCGCGGCGGCCGAGGAGGGCGCGCCGCTGGAGCGGGTGGAGGCGATCGCCCGGCGGGTCAACGCGAGTTCGCGCAGTTTCGGGGTCGCTCTGAGCGCGGTCACCACCCCCGCGAAGGGAAGTCCGACGTTCGACCTGCCGCCGGGCGAACTGGAGTTGGGCATCGGCATCCACGGTGAGCCCGGGCGGGAGCGGCGGCCCATGATGACGTCGGGGGAGATCGCCGACGTCGCGGTGGACGCGGTACTGGAGGATCTGCGGCCGGGCGGACCGGTGCTCGTGCTGGTCAACGGAATGGGCGCGACTCCCCTGCTGGAGCTGTACGGGTTCAACGCCGAGGTGCACCGGGTGCTGGGCGAGCGGGGCGTACCGGTGGCCCGTACGCTCGTCGGCAACTATGTGACGTCACTGGACATGGCCGGCTGCTCGGTCACCCTGTGCCAGGCGGACGAGGAGCTGCTGCGTCTGTGGGACGCCCCGGTGCGAACCGCGGCTCTGCGGTGGGGGCGGTGACCGCGGTGACGCTGGACACGGACTTCTTCCGGCGCTGGATGACGGCGACGGCAGCGGCCGTCGACCGTGAGGCGGACCGGCTGACCGAGCTGGACTCGGCGATCGGTGACGCGGATCACGGGGCGAACCTGCAGCGCGGCTTCGCCGCGGTGGTCGCGACCCTGGACACGGAGGATCCGGCCGCCCCCGGGGCGGTGCTCATGCTCGCGGGACGGCAGCTGATCTCGACGGTGGGCGGCGCGTCGGGGCCGCTGTACGGGACGCTGCTGCGGCGCGCCGGCAAGGCCCTCGGTGATTCCCCGGAGGTGACGGCGGGGCAGCTGGCCGAGGCGCTGCGCGGGGGTGTGGCCGCCGTGGCCCGGCTCGGCGGGGCGAAGGCCGGGGACAAGACGATGCTGGACGCGCTGGAGCCGGCCGTCGAGGCGATGGGCGCGGCGGCCGACGGGCAGGAGGGCGGGTCGCCCGCCGGTGAGCCGCCCGCCGAGTCGGCCGCCGGATCGCCCGGGGCGGCGTTCGCGGCAGCCGCGCGGGCGGCCGAGGAGGGCGCCCGCGCGACCGTGCCGATGCAGGCCCGCAAGGGCAGGGCCAGCTACCTCGGTGAGCGCAGTGTCGGGCATCAGGACCCCGGCGCCACGTCCTCGGCGCTGCTGATCGCGGCACTGGCGGAGGCGGCCCGGTGAGCGGGGACGCGGTGAGCGCGCCGGTCGGCATCGTGCTGGTCTCGCACAGCGCGGCGGTCGCCGCCTCCGTCGCCGAACTGGCCCGGGGCCTGGCGGGTGGCGGACCCACCGCGCCCGTCGCCGCGGCGGGCGGGACCCCGGACGGCGGGCTCGGTACCAGCGCCGAGCTCATCGCCGAAGCGGCGGCCTCCGTCGACGGCGGGGCGGGCGTGGCCGTCCTCGTGGACCTCGGCAGCGCCGTACTGACGGTGAAGGCGCTGCTCGCGGAGGGCGACGAACTTCCCGACGCCACGCGACTGGTGGACGCGCCGTTCGTGGAGGGCGCGGTGGCCGCGGTGGTCACCGCGTCGGCCGGCGGGGACCTGGACGCGGTGGTGGCCGCCGCGTCCGAGGCGTACGGCTATCGCAAGGAGTGAGGCGCGGCCACGGGGTGGAGCCGGGCGGTGCGCCGGTGCGCGGGTTGTGATGTACCTGGTCAACGCACTAGTGTCGCAGGGCCTTGGTGTACGGGAAACCGGTGCGGTACCGGTGCGGCCCTCGCCACTGTGATCGGGAAGTCCGGCTCCATCCTTCGGGAAGCCACTGGAACGCCGCGGGAGACCGCGGTGTCCGGGAAGGCGGAGTCGCGGCGGCATGACCCGTCAGCCAGGAGACCGGCCAGGGCGCGTTGTCCATCCACGAGGTGCTGGAGAGGGTCTCCCCGTCATGCATATCGCCGAGGGCTATCTGCCCCCTGCTCACGCGGCCGCCTGGAGCGTCGCGGCCGCCCCCTTCGTCGTCCACGGTGTGCGGGCCCTGAGCCGGGAGGTCAAGGCCCATCCCGAGTCGACTCTTCTGCTCGGCGCGTCCGGTGCCTTCACCTTCGTCCTTTCCGCCCTGAAACTGCCGTCGGTGACGGGCAGCTGCTCGCATCCGACCGGCACGGGCCTGGGCGCGATTCTGTTCCGGCCGCCGATCATGGCGGTGCTCGGCACCATCACGCTGCTGTTCCAGGCTCTTTTGCTGGCGCACGGGGGGCTGACCACGCTGGGCGCCAACGCCTTCTCCATGGCGGTCGTCGGCCCCTGGGCCGGCTTCGGCGTGTACTGGCTGCTGCGCCGCTTCGGAGTACCGCTGATGGTGAGCGTGTTCTTCGGGGCGTTCGTGGCCGACCTGTCCACGTACTGCGTCACCAGCGTGCAGCTGGCGCTGGCCTTCCCCGACCCGAGCAGCGGTTTCCTCGGGGCGCTGGGCAAGTTCGGCTCCATCTTCGCGGTCACGCAGGTGCCGCTGGCGGTCAGCGAGGGCCTGCTCACGGTCCTGGTGATGCGGCTGCTGATCCAGTCCAGCAAGGGTGAACTGACCCGGCTCGGGGTGCTCCTCCGGGGCGGCCGCAAGGGCGAGAAGAAGGAGGCCGTGGCGTGATGAGCCGTAACGCCAGGATCAACGCGCTGCTGCTTCTGGTCGTCGTGGCGCTGGCCGTCCTGCCGCTGGCGCTGGGGATGGGCGACCACAAGGAGGAGCCGTTCACCGGGGCCGACGCCCAGGCCGAGACGGCGATCACCGAGACGCACCCCGACTACAAGCCGTGGTTCAGCCCGCTGTACGAGCCGCCCTCGGGTGAGATCGAGTCGGCGCTGTTCTCCCTGCAGGCCGCGCTGGGTGCCGGCGTGCTGGCGTACTACTTCGGTCTGCGCCGGGGACGCCGGCAGGGCGAGGAGCGGGCGCTCGCCGGCGCGCGGGACCCCGGCCGCGGCGAGTAGCCGCGGATGCTGCCCATCGATGTGGCGGCGCACAGCAGTCGCTGGCGCCGCCGTCACCCGTGTGAGAAGGCGGTGCTGGGCTTCGGCCTGACGCTCCTGGCGGTGTGCCTGCCGCCGTGGCCCGGCGCGGTGCTGGTGGCCGGCGCCTCCCTGGCCGTCCTGCTCGGCCCGGCGGACGTCGCGCCGCGGCAGCTGTGGCGGGCGTGGCGCGTCCCGCTCGGGTTCTGTGTGACGGGCGCGGTTCCGCTGCTGTTCCAGGTGGGCGGGGCGGGCGGCTTCGTGACGCTCGCGCCGGACGGGCCGGCGCAGGCGGGGCAGTTGCTGCTGCGGACGTCGGCGGCCTCGCTCGGGGTGCTGCTGTTCGCCTTCACGACGCCGGTCTCCGACGTGCTGCCGCGCCTCGTACGGGCAGGGGTGCCCGCGCCGGTCGTCGACGTGGCGCTCGTGATGTACCGGATCGCCTTCCTGCTGCTGGACGCGGTGCGGCGGATCCGACAGGCGCAGGCGGCGCGGCTGGGGCTGACGAGCCGGGCGGCCACCTGGCGGTCGCTGGCGGGCCTGGGCGCGACGGCGTTCGTGCGCGCCTTCGACCGGGCGGCGCGGCTCCAGACGGGGCTGGCCGGGCGCGGTTACGACGGCACGCTGCGCGTGCTGGTGCCCGGGGCCGCGGTGGACCGGCGGTTCCTGGGTCTGACCGGGGCGCTGCTCACGGGGCTCGTCGCCCTCACCCTCGTACTCGAAAGGTTCCTGCCGTGAATCGTGACGCCGTCGTGGAACTCATCGGTGCGGGATACGCGTACGAGGACGGCCCCGCCGTGCTGTCGGGCATCGACTTCGCCGTACCGGAGGGGCGTGCGATCGCCCTGCTGGGCCGCAACGGCAGCGGCAAGACGACGATGCTGCGGCTGCTGAGCGGCGGCCTGCGATGCGCGAGCGGCCGGCTGCGGCTGCGCGGCGAGGACGTGTCGTACGACAGGAGGGGGCTGACCCGGCTGCGGACGACGGTGCAGCTGGTCGTGCAGGACCCCGACGACCAGTTGTTCGCCGCGTCGGTGGGGCAGGACGTGTCGTTCGGGCCGATGAACCTGGGGCTGGCGGAGGCGGAGGTACGGGAGCGGGTGCGCGAAGCCCTGGAGGCGCTGGACATCACGGCGCTCGAGGACCGGCCGACGCACCTGCTGTCGTACGGGCAGCGCAAGCGGGCGGCCATCGCGGGCGCGGTCGCGATGCGGCCCCGGGTGCTGATCCTGGACGAGCCGACGGCGGGCCTGGACCCGCACGGTCAGGAACGGCTCCTCGACGTGCTGGACCGGCTGCGCGCGTCCGGGACGACGGTCGTGATGGCCACGCACGACGTGGACCTCGCGCTGCGGTGGGCGGACGACGCGGCGGTGCTGACCCCGGACGGGCTGCGCACCGGCCCGGTCGCCGACCTGCTGGCGGACGGCACCCTGCTGGACGCGGCCCGGCTGCGCCGCCCTTGGGGGATGGCGGTGACGAACGTGCTTCGCGCCCACGGCCTGCTGGGCGCGGACGCCCCGGGGCCGCGTACGGCGGAGGAACTGGAGCGGTGGGCGACGGCGGTGCGGGGCACGTAGGGGCTTCGCCGACCGCCCGCGGCGGTGGTGGCGGCGGCGGCGAGCCTGGCTCCTGTACGGAGGCCTTGGAGGCCATGGAGTCCATGGAGTCCAGGTGGTTCGAGGCTGTCGTCTGCGCGAAGGGCTGTGGCCGTACGTAGCGCAGGTCACCCCCCGATCTTTATGCAACTTGTTGCACAAGGCGTCCGGCGTCGTCTACAACTGGGGCGACGACATCGCGCGAGGAGGCGCCCCATGACTGCGACCCGGCCCCCGACCCCGTACCCGCATCTGCTCAGCCCGCTGGACCTGGGGTTCACGACCCTGCCCAACCGGGTCCTCATGGGGTCGATGCACGTCGGGCTGGAGGAGGCCGAGAACGGCTTCGCGCGCATGGCGGCCTTCTACGCCGAACGCGCCCGCGGCGGCGTCGGGCTGATCGTGACCGGGGGCATCGCGCCGAACGAGGCCGGGCGGCCGTACGAGGGCGGGGCCAAGCTCACCACCGAGGAGGAGGCCGCGAAGCACCGCGCCGTGACGGACGCGGTGCACGCGGCCGGCGGGCGCATCGCGATGCAGATCCTGCACTTCGGCCGGTACGCCTACCACCGCGACCTGGTCGCGCCGAGCGCGATCCAGGCGCCGATCAGCCCCTTCGTACCGAACGAGCTGACCGACGCCGAGGTCGAGCAGACGATCGAGGACTACGTGCGCGCCGCCGAGCTGGCCCGGTCGGCCGGGTACGACGGCGTCGAGATCATGGGCTCCGAGGGTTACCTGATCAACGAGTTCATCGCGGCCGCGACCAACCACCGAGCCGACCGGTGGGGCGGCTCGTACGAGAACCGGGTGCGCTTCCCGCTGGAGATCGTCCGCCGCACCCGCGAGCGGCTCGGCGACGACTTCATCCTGATCTACCGGCTCTCCATGCTGGACCTGGTGCCGGGCGGATCGACCCTGGAGGAGGTCGTCGCGCTCGCCGAGGAGATCGAGGCGGCCGGTGCGACGATGATCAACACGGGCATCGGCTGGCACGAGGCCCGTATCCCCACCATCGCCACCTCGGTGCCGCGCGGCGCGTACACCTGGGTCACCGAGAAGCTCATGGGCGCGGTTTCCGTACCCCTGATCACCAGCAACCGCATCAACACCCCCGAAGTCGCCGAGCGGCTGCTGGCGGAGGGCCGCGCCGACATGGTGTCGATGGCCCGGCCCTTCCTCGCCGACCCGGACTTCGTCGCGAAGGCCGCGGCCGGCCGGCCGGAGACCATCAACACCTGCATCGGCTGCAACCAGGCGTGCCTGGACCACACCTTCAGCGGGAAGATCACCTCCTGCCTGGTCAATCCGCGCGCCTGCCACGAGACCGAGCTGGTCCTCTCCCCCACCCGGCTGCGCAAGCGCGTCGCGGTGGTCGGCGCCGGCCCGGCCGGGCTCGCCTGCTCCGTCTCCGCCGCCGAACGCGGCCATGACGTCACGCTGTTCGACGCGGCCGACGAGATCGGCGGACAGCTGAACGTCGCCAAGCGCGTGCCGGGCAAGGAGGAGTTCAACGAGACGCTGCGCTACTTCCGTACGCAACTCGACCTGCGCGGCGTCGATGTGAAGCTGGGTACGCGCGCCACCGCCGAGCTGCTGAGCGGCTACGACGAGGTCGTCATCGCGACCGGTGTCACCCCGCGCACCCCCGCCATCGAGGGCGTCGACCACGCGAGCGTGGTCAGCTACCTGGACGTGCTCCGGGACGGCGCACCGGTCGGTGAGCGCGTCGCGATCATCGGCGCGGGCGGGATCGGCTTCGACGTGGCGGAGTTCCTCACGGACGGCGGCGAGGGCGCGAGCCAGGACCCCGAGACGTACTTCCGGCAGTGGGGCGTCGACACGTCCTACGCCGGGCGCGGCGGGCTGCGCGCGCCCGAGCGCCCGCGGCCGCCGCGCACCGTGCACCTGCTCCAGCGCAAGACGTCCAAGGTCGGGGCCGGCCTCGGCAGGACGACGGGGTGGATCCACCGCACCGAGCTCAAGCACCGGGGCGTGACCATGGTCGCGGGCGCGTCGTACGACCGGATCGACGACGAGGGCCTGCACATCACCGTGGACGGCGAGGCCCGCACCGTACCGGTCGACACGGTGGTGCTGTGCACGGGCCAGGAGCCGCGGCGCGAGCTGTACGACGCGCTCGTCTCGGCCGGGGCGTCGGTGCACCTCATCGGGGGCGCCGACGTGGCGGCGGAGCTGGACGCCAAGCGCGCGATCGACCAGGGGACACGGCTGGCGGCGACGCTGTGAGCGCCCGTCCCTAGGATGCGGTCATGTCACTCCCGCACGCGATCCTCACCGCTCTGCTCGAGAAGCCGTCCTCGGGTCTGGAACTGACCCGGCGCTTCGACCGGTCGATCGGCTACTTCTGGTCGGCCACGCATCAGCAGATCTACCGCGAGCTGGGAAAACTGGAACAGGCGGGGCACATCCGGGCCCTGCCCTCCCAGGCGCCGGCCCGTGGGCAGAAGAAGGAGTACGAGGTCTTGCCCGCGGGCCGCGCGGAGCTGACGGACTGGGTGCGCCGGAGTGAGGACCCCAAGCCCATCCGGGACGCGCTGCTGCTGCGGCTGCGCGCGGCGGCGGTGGTCGGCACGGAGGGCATGGAGGTGGAGCTGCGCCGCCACCTGGCGCTGCATCAGGCGCAGTTGGAGGAGTACCTGGGGATGGAGAGGCGGCAGTTCCCGCCGGAGCGGGACGCGCGGGCGGACCGGCTGCGGCACCTGGTGCTGCGCGGGGGGATCGAGCTGGAGCGGTTCTGGACGGCGTGGCTGACGGAGGCGCTGGCGGAGTTCGACCGCGAACGGTGACCACCCCCGCTTTGTTAACGGTAATCATTTTCATGTAGCGTGGCCGCCACCGTACCGACGATGGAGGTCCCGCAGTCATGGCCGTACCCAAGCGGAAGATGTCCCGCTCCAACACCCGCCACCGCCGCGCCCAGTGGAAGGCGTCCACGCCCCAGCTGGTGCCCGTCACGGTCGACGGCTCCGTCCACCGGGTCCCGCAGCGCCTGGTGAAGGCGTACGAGCGCGGCCTGATCCGCCCGGAGGGCTGAGCGCGATGACGACGACCACGGCGACCGGCGTGACCGTGGCAGCCCCGGCGGCCACCGACTCCCGCCTTCCGGTCACGGTCCTCTCCGGCTTCCTCGGTGCCGGGAAGACCACCCTGCTCAACCACGTCCTGAGCAACCGGGAGGGGATGCGGGTCGCCGTGATCGTCAACGACATGAGCGAGGTCAACATCGACGCCGCCCTGGTCCGCGGCGGCGAGGCGGCCCTCTCCCGGACCGAGGAGCGGCTGGTCGAGATGACCAACGGGTGCATCTGCTGCACCCTGCGGGACGACCTCCTGGAGGAGGTGGACCGGCTGGCCCGCGAGGGCCGGTTCGACCATCTGCTGATCGAGTCCAGCGGCGTCTCAGAGCCGATGCCGGTCGCCGCGACCTTCGCCTTCCCGCGCGACGACGGCGCGACGCTCGGCGACCTGGCCCGGCTCGACACCATGGTGACGGTCGTCGACGCGGCCAACTTCCTGCCCGAGCTGGCGGGCGGCGACGGGCTCGCGGAGCGCGGCCTGGACCAGTACGAGGACGACGAGCGGACGGTCAGCGACCTGCTGATGGACCAGATCGAGTTCGCCGACGTCATCGTCGTCAACAAGCTGGACCTGGTGGGCGAGGACGACGCGGCGCGGCTGACGGCCGCCGTCAGCCGCCTCAACCCCGCCGCCCGGGTCGTCACCGCCGTACGCGGCCGGGTGCGCCTCGGCGACGTCCTCGGCACGGGCCTGTTCGACCTGGAGCGCGCGCAGCAGGCGCCCGGCTGGGTGAGGGAGCTCAACGGCGACCACGTACCGGAGACCGAGGAGTACGGCATCTCCTCGACCGTCTTCCGCGCCCCCGACCGGGCCTTCCACCCGGAGCGGCTGTGGCGGTTCGTCACCGAGCGCCTCGACAGCGGGGAGTTCGGCCGGGTCCTGCGCTCCAAAGGGTTCTTCTGGCTGGCCGGCCGCGACCGGGTGACCGGGCTGTGGTCCCAGGCCGGCACGGTCGCCCGGTTCGAGCCGTCCGGCAGCCGGGAGGACGGCGGCCAGGGCCAGGAGCTGGTCTTCATCGGCACCGCGCTGCGCCCGGACGCGCTGCACCGGGCACTGGACGGCTGCCTGGTCACGGCGGGCGAGACCGGCCCGTGGGCCGACCCCTTCCCGGCCTGGGACGTGCACGGGACGGACGACGCCTGCGCGCACGAACCCGCGGACGGTCAGGGATCGACCGGACGCCGAACCTAGGCGAGCGCCTTGCGCCAGGCCGACTCGCGCAGCAGCCGCAGCCCGTTGAGGCCGACCAGGACCGTGGAGCCCTCGTGGCCGGCCACACCGAGCGGCAGCGGCAGGTGCCCGGCCAGGTCCCAGACGACGAGGGCGCCGATGCAGACCCCGGCGATCACCAGGTTCTGCACGACGAGCCGGCGGGCGCGCCGGGAGAGCGCCACCACCGCCGGGACGGTGGCCAGTTCGTCGCGTACGACGACGGCGTCGGCGGTCTCCAGGGCCAGGTCGGAACCGGCGCGGCCCATCGCGATGCCGCTGTGCGCGGCGGCGAGGGCGGGGGCGTCGTTCACGCCGTCACCGACGACGAGGGTGCGCTCCCCGGCGCGCTCCCACTCCCGTACGGCGGCCACCTTGTCCTCGGGCAGCAGTCCCGCCCGTACGTCGGTGATGCCGACCTCGGCGGCGACGCGCCGCGCCGCGGGCTCGTTGTCGCCGGTCAGCAGCGTCGGCTCGGCCCCGCTGAGCCGGCCGAGCGCCGCGACGGCGGCCGGGGCGCCCTCGCGCAGCCGGTTGGCGATGCCCAGGACGGCGACGGCCGTGCCGTCGACGGTGACGACGACGGCGGTACGCCCGGCGGCCTGGAGTTCGCCGACGGCCGCGGCGGCGCCCCGGGCCTCGTCGGCGGGGGCGGCGGCCGGGCGGCCGACGGTGACCACGCGGCCGTCGACGACGGCCCGTACGCCGTGCCCGGGCGCCGAGGTGAACTCCGCGGCCGTGGGCACCGGCAGGCCACGCTCACGGGCCGCGGCCACCACCGCGCGCGCCAGGGGGTGTTCGCTGGGCAGCTCGGCGGCGGCGGCCTGCGACAGCACCTCCGGCTCCCCCGGGGCATCGGCGAGCAGCCGGATCTCGGCCACGCGCGGCGTTCCCTCGGTCAGGGTGCCGGTCTTGTCCAGGGCGACCCGGTCGACCTGGCCGAGCCGCTCCATGACCACCGCGGACTTGACGAGGACGCCGTGCCGGCCCGCGTTGGCGATCGCGGAGAGCAGCGGGGGCATGGTGGCGAGGACCACGGCGCACGGCGAGGCGACGATCATGAACGTCATGGCCCGCAGCAGTGTCCCGGTGAGCTCCGCGCCGAAGGCGAGCGGCACGGTGAACAGCGCGAGGGTCGCCACGACCACGCCCACCGAGTAGCGCTGCTCGATCTTCTCGATGAAGAGCTGGGTGGGGGCCTTCGTCGCACTGGCCTCCTCGACCAGGGCGACGATCCGGGCGATGACGGAGGCGGAGGCGTCCCTGTCGACGCGTACGCGCAGCACCCCGGTGCCGTTGAGGGTGCCCGCGAAGACCTCGTCGCCGGGCGCCTTGGGCACGGGCAGCGGTTCGCCGGTGATGGTGGCCTGGTCGACGTCGCTCGCCCCGTCGAGGACGGTGCCGTCGGCGGGCAGCCGCTCCCCCGGGCGTACGAGCACGGTGTCGCCGACCCGCAGGTCGGCCACGTCCACCGGCTGCTCGGTGGAGCCGGTGAGCCGTACCGCCTTCGCGGGCGCCAGGTCCAGCAGGCCGCGCACGGAGTCGGCGGTGCGGCGGGTGGCGAGGGCCTCCAGGGCGCCGGACACGGCGAAGATGACGATGAGCAGCCCGCCGTCGAGGAACTGCCCGATCGCGGCGGCGCCGATCGCCGCGACGACCATCAGGAGGTCGACGTCGAGGGACTTCTCGCGCAGGGCCTGGACGCCGGCCCAGCCGGGCTCCCAGCCGCCCGCGGCGTAGCAGAGGGCGTAGAGCGGGCCCCAGGCCCAGGCGGGCGCGCCCGCTAGGTCGAGCGGGAACGCGGCGAGGAAGGCGGCGGCGGACAGCCCGGCCCAGCGGACCTCGGGCAGGTCGAAGAGCCTGGTCCGGCGGGGCGGGGGCGGGGCGGCGGACGGGGCCGTCGACCGGGACGCGGACCGGTCGGCGTCGAGCACCGGGGAAGCCATGGGGGCACCTCTCCAGAGGGGCGGACGGCGAGTACGGCCCCACCATACCCGAATACATGAAGAGCTCTTCATCTGTACGTGTGCGCACGCGGCTACGATGACCTGCATGGGACACGGAGTGCACGGTGAGACGACCCCCGCAGCGCGCCTCGACGCGGAGTCCGCGGCCACCATCGCCGCCACGCTCCAGGCCCTCGCCACGCCCTCCCGGCTGATGATCCTCACCCGGCTGCGCCAGGGGCCCTGCGGCGTGACGGAGCTCGCCGAGTCGGTCGCCATGGAGCAGTCCGCGGTCTCCCACCAGCTGCGCCTGCTGCGCGCGCTGGGCCTGGTCACCGGTACGCGTCAGGGCCGGCGGATCGAGTACAGCCTGTACGACAACCATGTGGCCCAGCTCCTCGACGAAGCCGTGTACCACATCGAGCACTTGCGGCTCGGCGCGCGTGATCTGCCCCAATCCGCCGTGGATACTGGGCGGTCCTAGGACCGCGACGTGAAGGGGCGGGTATGGCCGACGAGTTGGGTACCGTGCACGGGGACAACGGCAGGGCACGGCACGCGGTGGTGATCGGCGGCAGCGTCGCCGGGCTGCTCGCGGCGCGGGTGCTCGCCGACCACGCGCAGCGGGTGACCGTGGTGGAGCGGGACCGCTTTCCCCACGAGCCGGAGCCCCGCCCGGGGGTGCCGCAGGGCCGGCACACGCACGTCCTGCTGGAGGGCGGGCAGCGGGCGCTGGAGAAACTGCTGCCCGGTGCGGTCGACGAGCTGCGCGCGCAGGGGGCGCCGGTGGTCGGCATGCCCGAGGACGTGGTGCAGTGGCAGGGCGGCACGTGGTTCCGGCGCACCGCCGCCACCTCGCCCCTCTTCACCGGCACCCGCCCCCGGCTGGAGCAGCTGATCCGCCGCCGGGTGCTGGCCGACCCCAGGATCGGGACGCTGGAGGGCACCGAAGCGGTCGGGCTGACCGGTGACGCGGCGCGCGTGCGCGGGGTGCTGCTGCGCTCGCGGGGCGCCGGCAGGGGCAAGGAGCCGCGCGAGCTGGAGGCGGACCTGGTCGTGGACGCCTCGGGCCGCGGGTCGCGGGCGCCGGAGTGGCTGGCGGCGATCGGCGCCGAGCCGCCGCACGAGGAGACCATCGAGACCGGCCTCGGGTACGCGACCCGGCTGTACCGCAACCCCATGGCGGGCGAGGGCACGGACTGCCTCGGCTACTTCGTCGTGCCCAACCCCGCGCAGACCTACGGCGGCGTGATCATGCCGGTCGAGGAGGGGCTCCACCTGGTGACGCTGTCCGGGCTGCGCGGTGACGCGCCGCCCGCGGACGAGGCCGGGTTCGAGGAGTTCGCGAGCCGGCTGCCGCACCCGGTGGTGCGCGAGTGGCTGGCGAAGGCCGAGCCCGTGTCCGGTGTCCACGGCTTCCGCGGAACGGCCAACGTCCGCCGGCGCTACGACCGCCCGGGGCGCCGCCCCGCCGGTTTCCTCGCCACCGGTGACGCGCTGTGCGCCTTCAACCCGATCTACGGCCAGGGCATGGCCGTCGCCGCGATCGCCGCGGTGGCGCTGCGGGACGCGCTCGCCGATCCGCGCCGGACACCGACGACGCGCCGCGTCCAGCGGGCGCTGCTGGACGCCTCCCGGCAGGCGTGGGACATCTCCGCCGGGTCGGACAAGGGCATGCCGGGCGCGGTCGGCAACGCGGTGCGGTCGAGCCCGGCCGACCGGCCCGCCACCTGGTACCTCGGGCGCGTCCAGGCGCGGTACACCGGCGATCCGGTGGTCGGCGAGGCGTTCCGTTCCGTCCTCGCGCTGGTCAACCCGGTGTCCGTGCTGTTCGCGCCGCGGGTCGCCCGCGCCGTGCTCCTCGGTCCGGTGCCGGACACCCCGGCCGGTCCGCCGATGTGGCGGGAGACGCCCGACGGCTGACGTTCCGTCAGGGATGCATGATCACCTTCACCACGCCGTCCTCCTTGTGCTGGAACATCTTGTACGCGTGCGGGGCGTCGGCCAGCGGGAGGCGGTGCGTGGCGAAGTCGTCCACGCCGAGGGGGTCCTCGTCGGTGAGGAGGGGCAGGATGTCGCCGACCCAGCGCCGGACGTTGGCCTGGCCCATGCGCAGCTGGATCTGCTTGTCGAACAGGGTCATCATCGGCAGCGGGTCGGCCGCGCCGCCGTAGACGCCGCTGAGCGAGATGGTGCCGCCCCGCCGTACGAGGTCGATGGCCAGGTACAGCGCGGCCAGCCGGTCGGCGCCCGCCTTCTGGTGCAGCTTGGCCGCCCACGCCCGGGGGAGCAGGCCGGCCGCCTGCTGCTGGGCGCGGGCGATCGGGCTGCCGTGGGCCTCGGTGCCGACGGCGTCGATGACGGCGTCGGGGCCGCGGCCCTTGGTGCGGGTCCTGATGGCGTCGACGAGTTCGTCCCGGCTGTCGTGGTCGGTCAGGTCGAAGACCTCGACGCCACGGGCGTGGGCGCGCTGGAGGCGCTCCGCCACCAGGTCGACGCCGATCACCTGGGCGGCGCCCTGGTGGAGGGCGATGCGGCAGCACATGTCGCCGATGGGGCCGAGCCCCAGGACGGCGACGGAGCCGCCCGGCGGGATGTCGGCGTACCGGACGGCCTGCCAGGCCGTCGGCAGGACGTCGGAGAGGTAGAGGAAGCGGTCGTCCGGCGGGCCTTCGGGGACCTTGATGGGGCCGTAGTGGGCCTGCGGCACGCGCAGGTACTCGGCCTGGCCGCCGGGGACCGAGCCGTAGAGCCTGGAGTAGCCGAACAGCGCGGCGCCCATGCCCTCCTCGGTGACCTGGGTGGTCTCGCACTGGGTCGTCAGGCCCGCGGCGCACATCCAGCAGTGACCGCAGGCGATCTGGAAGGGCACGACCACCCGGTCGCCGGGCTTGAGGGCGATGACGCCCGCGCCCACCTCCTCCACGATGCCCATGGGCTCGTGCCCGAGGACATCGCCGGGGGTCATGTACGGCGTCAGCACCTCGTAGAGGTGCAGATCGGAGCCGCACAGCCCGGTCGAGGTGACCCTGATGACCGCGTCCGTCGGCTGTTCGATCCTCGGGTCGGGCACCGTCTCCAGGCGCACGTCGCGCTTTCCCTGCCAAGTCACGGCCCTCATCGTGCGTGTCCCTTCACCGGGGTCCTGCGGGGTGCGGGCCGAGTACCCGGCGAATTCACCGACGAATCCGGTTTCGGCCAGAGTGCGGCAAAGTGCCGGACGGGCTCTTCCTAAAGGTTTAGACCAATGATAGGGATTGGTCACCGACACGGCACATCCAACTACGCTGAGCTAAGGAAATTGAGGGTTGAACATGGCTGAGCCCCAGGCGCCCGCTCTCCCGCTCTACCTCCAGGTCGCCGCCGCCCTGCGCGACGACCTCGCCCACCACCGCATCGCACCCGGCAGCCGGCTGCCGTCCGAGCGGTCCCTGGTGCACCGCTTCCAGGTGAACCGGCAGACCGTGCGCAGCGCTCTCCAACTGCTGCGGGACGAGCGGCTCGTCGTCACCGAACGGCGGGGCACTTTCGCCGCCCTGCCCGGGCCGCAGGCCGCCAAGCCGGTCCTCGCGCCCGGCCTGCTGGACTTCCCGTGCGGCCCCGGCTCCCCCGACGCGACCGCCGAGACCGGGCTCGCCTGGGAGGCCGCCCCGCCGGAGCTCGCCGAGCGGCTGGGCCTGCTGCCCGGCGAGCAGGCGCTCGTCCACCGCCACCGGCTCCTGGGCGCCGACGGCACGCCCGTCCACCGGCAGGCCCTGTCCCGCTTCTCCCGGTACGCGGTGGCCGAGGTGCCCGAACTGGCCCGCTACCGGCGGGCGGACACCTGGCCGCACCGGCCCGACCTGCGGCTGCTGTACCACTGGATGCACCGGGCCGGGCTGCGGCTGACGCGGCGCGAGTCGATCGGCGTCGGCCGCGGCCCGGCGAGCGGCGCGTGCCTCAGCGTCCACCGGGAGGTGCGCGACCAGCACGGTCATGTGCTGGAGCTGACGGACATCCGTTTCGCGCCGGATTCCGCCTCGTGGACGTACGAGTTCACCAGCTGAGGACCGGCGGGCGTCAGACGATGCCCTCGGAGATCTCCGCCTGCTCGCGCGCGTTCCCGTAGGGCGCCGGGGTGCCGTAGGAGCGGCGGGCGACGTACCACCACACCGTGGCCAGGACCAGCACCACCACGAGCGCGATCACGGCGTAGTTCATCGAGTCGATGGTCACCGGCGACTTCTGGGGCAGGCAGAAGAGCACGGTGACCACCGCCACCCAGACCACCGCGATCCAGCCGATCGGCCTGCTCCAGCGGCCCAGGGACCAGGGGCCCGGCTGGAAGCGACGGCCCGCGCGCAGCCGCAGGAAGATCGGGATGGCGTACGCGGGCGTGATGCCGATGACGTTGATGGCGGTGACCGCGCCGTAGGCGGTCGCGGAGTACAGCGAGGGAACGGCGAGCAGTCCGGCGACCGCGACCGACAGCCACACGGCGTTGGCCGGGGTCTGGGTGCGGCTGCTCACCTTGCGCCAGAGCGCCGAGCCGGGCAGCGCGTTGTCCCGGCTGAAGGCGAACACCATACGGCTCGCGGCGGCCACCTCGGCGTTGCCGCAGAACAGCTGGGCCACGATGACCACCAGCAGGAGGGTGCCGGCGGCGCCGGTGCCCAGCGCGTCGAGCAGGATCTGCGCGGGCGGCACCCCGGTGGCGCTGTTCTGCGTACCGGCGTAGTCCTGGATCGCGAAGGTCAGCCCGGCGAGCAGCGCGAAACCGGCGAGCCAGGAGACCCAGATCGCCCGGACGATGCCCTTGGCGGCCGAGACGGACGCGTTGGACGTCTCCTCGGAGAGGTGGGCGGAGGCGTCGTAACCGGAGAAGGTGTACTGGGCGAGGAGCAGGCCGAGGGCGGCCACGTAGAGCGGGTTGGCCCAGCCCGTGTCGTTGACGAACTCCGTGAACACGAACCGCGCCGACTGGTGGCGGTCCGGCACCAGCGCCAGGGCGCCGACGATCACGGCGACACCGCCCAGGTGCCACCACACGCTGATCGAGTTGAGGACGCTGACCAGGCGGACGCCGAAGAGGTTCAGCACCGCGTGCAGCAGCAGGACGCAGAGGAAGATGACGAAGGTGGAGCCCGGGGTGGGGTCGAAGCCGAACTGGAGATGGAGGAAGGCCCCGGTGAAGAGCGCGGCGCCGTAGTCGATTCCGGCGATCGCGCCCAGCAGTCCGAGGAGGTTGAGCCAGCCGGTGTACCAGCCCCAGCGGCGACCACCGAGCCGGTCGGCCATGTAGTACAGCGCCCCGGAGGTGGGGTACGCGCTGGTGACCTCGGCGAGCGCCATCCCGACGCACAGGACGAACAGCCCGACGCCCGCCCAGCCCCACATCATCACGGCCGGACCGCCGGTGCCGAGGCCGAAGCCGTACAGGGTCATGCAGCCGGACAGAATGGAGATGACGGAGAAGCTGATGGCGAAGTTGCCGAAGCTCCCCATGCGGCGGGCCAGGACCGGCTGGTAGCCGAGCTCCCTCAGCCGCTGCTCGTCGTCCATGGGCGGAGCCTTCTGCTCCGGGCCTGCCCATAGGGTGCGGGACATGGCGGTACCTCCGAGTGGTGATGGCAGGGGGACGTTCGGGGGTGTTCCGTGGCGCGTGCGGGACGACCGGGGTGACCGGCACCGGGTACGGGCGGGGTTCAGCGGGCGCGGGCCGCGCCCAGACACCGGGTACGGGCGCGCGCGAACACCTCCTCGGCCAGCGCCCGGTTGCCCGGGTCGGGGGTGCGGTGGGCCCACGGCTGCGGGGTGTAGTACGGGCCGAGCGCCTCGAAGACCGGGGCCGCGTCGTCGAACCGCAGCGCTCCCCACAGGGCGTGCGCCAGGTGGTTGAGGTCGAGCAGCGACGCGGCCTCGGGGCCGGTGTGGTCGAACCAGGCGAGCAGGGCCCGCAGGGCGTCCCGGGTCGCGTCCTCGGCAACCCAGTGCAGGTCCAGCGCCTTCTCCTGGCCGCGCTCGCGGCGGTAGCGCTCGACCCTGACGTACAGCGGCAGGACGTGCAGCGGGGAGCCGGGCGGTGCCGAACCCGCCGCCCACTGGACGAAGTTGACGGCCTCGGAGAGGGAACCGGACGGCGTGCCGGACCGGGTGCCGGACAGCGCGCCCCCGGGAGTGCGCGCGTAGAGGAACTGCAGCATCCGGTGGTAGGCCTCGCGGTTGTGCGGGTCGCGCTTGTCCGCCTCCGCCAGCAGCCCCCACGGGCCGGGCGGCAGCATCGGCCCGGGCGGGCGCATGCGGTGCTCCTCCATGCGCTGGCCCTCGTCGAGCACGGCGAGGGCCAGCAGGCACACCCAGGGCACCGGGTCCGCGGGGGCGATGCGCGCCGTGTCCCGGCAGGCCTCCCAGGCGGACTGCCACAGCTCCCGGGTGCGGGCGTGCCCCTCGCGGTGGGCCCTGACGGCGCGTTCGACCGCGACCCGGGTGTGCATCACGGTCGCCGCGACGCTGTGGGGCTCCTCCGCCCGCCAGGCCTGGACGACGTCGGAGCCGGCGGCGACGGCCGCGAGCACCTGGGTGCGCTGGGTCCACAGCGCCCAGCCGGTGGTGTCGGCCAGCAGCTGGGCCATCGAGACCCAGCGTCCGGTCCGCAGGTCCTGCACCACGCCGCGCAGTGCGGTGTCGTGCCCCGCGGGGTGGTACACCGGCCGGAAGTCGTGGCCGGGCATCACCCCGTCCCCGTCGGGGGACGGGCCGGGCAGGCCGGTGGTGGTGTCGTGGTCATGGGTCCTCTGTGCGGGGGGTGGGCGCAGGCCACGCGACGGCCGAACCGGCGGCCGACTACGGGGCGTTGATCGGCGATCACTATAGAGCGCTCTGGACGATCGCGGTCCTGTTTCGACAAAGCTTGTAACCATTCGGCCAAACAAAGCACTTGACTTGTCATCAGTTTCGTGGTGCCGGGCCGGAACGCTTCCTTGACGCCGCTGCCCGCACTGCCTCAGGCTGGCGATCAACGGTGTGCGACGAGCTGCACCGACTGGGACGGGAGTGACGATGACGGGCCCTGTGCTGGCCGTCGACCAGGGCACATCGGGCACCAAGGCGCTGGTCGTCTGCCCGGAGCGCGGCGTGATCGGATCCGGTACGGCTCCGGTGCGGCCCCGCCATCTGCCGGGCGGGCGGGCCGAGGTGGACCCGCACGCCCTGCTCGACTCGGTCGTGGCGGCCGGCCGCGCGGCGCTCGCCGACGCCGGTGAACCCGTCGCGGCCGTCGGCCTGGCCAACCAGGGTGAGACGGTGCTGGCCTGGGACCCGCGCACGGGAGCGCCCCTCACCGACGCGATCGTCTGGCACGACAAACGGGCCGAGGACATCTGCGCGGAGCTCGCCCCGCACGCCGAAGAGCTGCGCGCGCTGACCGGCCTGCCGCTCGACCCGTACTTCGCCGCCCCCAAGATGGCCTGGATACGTCGCCGGCTCACCCGCGAGGGCGTCGTGACGACCAGCGACGCCTGGCTGGTGCACCGCCTGACGGGTGCGTTCGTCACCGACGCGGCCACCGCCGGGCGCACCCAGCTGCTGGACCTCGACACGGTCGACTGGTCGCCGGACGCGCTGGAGCTGTACGCGCTGTCCGGCGAGCGGCTGCCGCGGATCGTCGACGCGGCGGGGTACGTCGGCACGACGTCCGCGTTCGGCGCCGAGGTGCCGCTGACCGGGCTGCTCGTGGACCAGCAGGCCGCGCTGCTGGCCCAGGGCGCGACAGGGCCGGGCGCCGCCAAGTGCACGTACGGCACCGGGGCGTTCCTGCTCGCGCACACCGGTGACCGGCCCCGGCGCGGGTCCTCCGGACTGGCCGGCTGCGTGGCCTGGCGGCTCGGCGGGCGGACCGGCTACTGCCTGGACGGGCAGGTGTACGCGGCCGCCTCCGCAGTCGAATGGCTCAGCGGCCTCGGGGTCATCGGCGGCGCGGCGGACCTCGACCCGGTGGGCGCCTCGGTCCCGGACGCGGGCGGCGTCACGTTCGTCCCGGCGCTCGCGGGGCTCGCGGCGCCGTGGTGGCGCGCGGAGGCGCGCGGGTCGGTGACCGGGCTCGGGCTGGACACCACGCCCGGGCACCTGGTGCGGGCGCTGTGCGAGGGCATCGCCGCGCAGGTCGTGGAGGTGGCGGCGGCGGCCGGCACCGACCTGGGCGCGCCGCTCGCCTCACTCCGGGTCGACGGCGGGCTGACCCGTTCGGCCCTGCTCATGCAGACCCAGGCCGACCTGCTGCAACGGCCCGTCGAGGTCTCGGCGTTGCCCGACGCCACCGCCCTGGGCGTGGGCGCTCTCGCCCGTATCGGCCTGGACCCCTCGCTCACCGTCGAGCGGGCCGTGCCGGAGTGGAAGCCGTCCGCCGTCCACGAGCCGCGCATCACCGCCGCCGAGGCCGACGACCGGATGGGCGCCTTCCGCGCCGCGGTGGCCGCGCTCGTGGACCGTACGGCATGACGGTCACCCGGCGCGGGGCGCTGCCGTCGGAGCCGTACGACGTGATCGTGGTCGGCGCGGGTGTGGTCGGGTCGGCGATCGCCCGCGAGCTGGCGCGCCTCCCCCTGCGCACCGCGCTGGTCGACGCCGCCGACGATGTCGGCGAGGGCACGTCGAAGGCCAACACCGCGATCCTGCACACCGGTTTCGACGCGGCCCCCGGGTCGCTGGAGGCGCGGCTGGTACGGGACGGGCAGCGGCGGCTCACCGCGTACGCCGCCGAGGCCGGCATCCCCGTGGAGCCCCTGGGCGCGCTGCTGGTGGCGTGGGACGCGGAGCAGCTCGCCGCCCTGCCCGCGCTCGCCGCGAAGGCGGAGAGGAACGGCTACGACGAGGACCGGATCATCGGCGCGGCCGAGCTGTACGCCCGTGAGCCGCACCTCGGCCCGGGCGCGCTGGGCGCGCTGGACGTGCCGGGCGAGAGCGTCATCTGCCCGTGGACGACGACGCTGGCGTACGCCACCCAGGCCGTACGCGCCGGGGTCGACCTGCACCTCGGCTGCCGTGTGGAGTCGGTCCGCCCCGGGCATGAGCTGACGACGAGCCGGGGCGTGCTGCGCGGCCGGTACCTGGTGAACGCCGCCGGGCTGTACGCGGACGAGCTCGACCGGCGCCTGGGGCACCGCGACTTCACGGTGACCCCGCGGCGCGGTCAGCTGATCGTGTTCGACGCGCTCGCGCGCGGTCTGGTCCGGCACATCCTGCTGCCGGTGCCGACCGCCCTCGGCAAGGGCGTGCTGGTCTCCCCCACCGTGCACGGCAAGGTGCTGCTCGGGCCGACGGCCGAGGACCTGGACGACACGTCCGCGACCGGGTCGACGGCCGAGGGGCAGGCCCTTCTTCGGGAGCACGGCCGGCGCGTCCTGCCCGCCCTCCTGGACGAGGAGGTCACCGCGGTCTACGCCGGGCTGCGCGCCGCGACCGAGGAGGACGACTACCGGATCGCCTGCCACGCGTCGCAGCGGTACGTCACGGTGGGCGGGATCCGGTCGACCGGGCTCACCGCGTCGATGGCCATCGCGGCGCATGTGGTGGAGCTGCTGGTGGACGCCGGTCTGGAGCCGGGTCCGGCGCGTGAGCTGCCGCCGGTGCGCATGGCGAACGTGGGCGAGGCGTTCCCCCGGCCGTACGCGGACGCCGGGCTGATCGCGTCCGACCCGGAGTACGGGACGATCGTGTGCCACTGCGAGCGGGTGACGCGCGGGGAGATCCGCGACGCGCTGGCCGGCACCATTCCGCCCGCCTCCCCGGACGGGCTGCGGCGCCGGACCCGGGCGCGCGGCGGGCGCTGCCAGGGGGCCTTCTGCGGGGCGGCCGTCCGCGCGCTGTTCGAGGAGGCGGGGCGGTGAGCCGCCGTACGCGCGCGGTCGACGTGCTGGTCGTGGGGGCGGGTCCGGCCGGGCTCGCCGCCGCCGCGCGGCTGGCCGCCGCCGGTGCGGGCACGGTCGAGGTGGTGGAGCGCGAGCCGGACGGGGGCCACCCTCGGCAGCGCGGCGGGGCCCAATCCTGGCGGCGCTCGGCGCGGGCGGCGGCACGGGCCGGGGCGGCGCTGCGCACGGGCGTGAGCGTCACCGGGTGGGCCGGGCCGCTCACGCTCGACACGACGAGCCCGGCCGGCCTCGAACGCATCACCGCGCGGGCCGTGGTGCTGGCGACCGGGGCCCGTGAGCGACCGCGCGCCGCGCGTCTGGTGCCGGGGACGCGGCCGGCCGGTGTTCTGACGACGGCTGAGCTGGAGCGGGCGGTGTACCGCTACGGGCAGGCGATCGGTACCCGGGCGCTGGTCGTGGGAGCGGAACCGGTCGCGTGGCGTGCGGTACGGGCGCTGCGGCGGGCGCGGGTGGAGGTCGCCGCGCTGGTCACACCGGAGCCATGGCCCTCGTGGCGCGGGCTGGCAGTGTCCGGGGCGGGGCTGTTCGGGCCGGTTCCGGTGCTCGGGGGGACGACGGTGACCGAACTGCTCGGCCGGGGGCGCCTGTCGGGGGTGCGGGTGGGGCACCGCGACGGCAGGACGGCGACGGTGGCGTGCGACACGGTGGTCTTCACCGGCGACTGGATCCCGGACCACGAGCTCGCGCGCCACGGCGGTCTCGTCCTCGACCCGGGCACGCGCGGACCGGCGGTGGACGGCGCGTTCCGCACGTCGGAGGCGGGCGTGTTCGCTGTGGGTGATCTGCTGCACGGCGGCGAGCCGGCCGGGACGGCCGAGGCGGAGGGCCGGGCGGTCGCGGGGCCGGTCCTGGCGTACCTGCGGGGTGGCGGGTCCTGGCCCCGGGGGCCGGTTCCAGTGGTGGTGGACGCGCCGCTGCGGTGGGTGACGCCGAACCGCATCGGCGCGGGCGGCGGTGGATTCCTGCTGCGGGCGGAGCGGCGCCTGGAGAAACCGGTGGTCACGGTTCATCAGGACGGTGCTCTGCTGCACCGCGAGCGGCTGTGGCGTACGGTCACGCCGTCCCGGTCGGTGCCCCTGCCGGGTGCGTGGACCGGCCGGGTCGACCCGGCCGGCGGGCCGGTGCGGATCACCGCAGCCCCGCGGCCCCGGCGGCGCGGCTGAGTACGTCCGTCAGCATCGCGGGGGTGAGTCGGCCGGTGAAGGTGTTGCGCTGGCTGACGTGGTAGCAGCCGAAGAGCTCCAGGTCCGGGCCGCCGTCGGTGGCGGGCAGGGTGATCCGGGCGCCGTGCGCGAAGGCCGGGCGGGGGCGGGGCACCGTCCAGCCGGCGGCGGCCAGGGCGGGGAGGACGGCCTGCCAGCCGAACGCGCCGAGGACGACCAGCGCGCGCACGGTGGGCCGCAGCAGCCGCAGTTCGCCGGCCAGCCAGGGACGGCAGGTGTCCCGTTCGCCGGGTGTCGGCTTGTTGGCGGGCGGGGCGCAGTGGACGGGCGCGGTGACCCGTACGCCGTGCAGGCGCAGCCCGTCGTCCCGGTGGGTCGCCCCGGCCTGGCTCGCGAGACCGATCCCGTGGAGGGCGGCGTACAGGACGTCGCCGGAGCGGTCACCGGTGAACATGCGGCCCGTGCGGTTGCCGCCGTGCGCGGCGGGCGCGAGGCCGACGACGAGCAGGGCGGCGTCCTCGGGGCCGAAGCCGGGGACGGGACGGGCCCAGTAGTCCCAGCCCGCGTAGGCACGGCGGCCCTCCCGGCCCACCTGCTCGCGCCAGGCGACGAGGCGGGGGCAGGCCCGGCAGTGGGTGAGACGGGCGTCGAGCCGGGGCACGGTGGGCGCGCGGGCGGCCTCCCGCGCGGGGAAGTCGGGCTGGTCGGCTGCGTGGGGCATCGGTCCTCCGTTCGTGCGCTCCTTCGACGCTAACGCGGCGGCCGACGGGCAGACTTCCCGGCATGACGGTGAAGCGAAGCGCGGGTCTGCTGGTGTTCCGTACCTCGGGCGGTGGGCCGGAGGTGCTCATCGCCCATATGGGCGGCCCGATGTGGGCGAAGCGGGATGCCGGGGCCTGGTCGGTGCCCAAGGGGGAGTACGAGCCGGGCGAGACGGCGGAGGCGGCGGCGCGGCGGGAGTTCGTGGAGGAGCTCGGCCTGCCCGCGCCGGACGGCGACAAGGTGCCGCTGGGCGAGACGCGGCAGGCGAACGGGAAGATCGTCACGGTGTGGGCGGTGGAGGGCGATCTCGATCCGGCGGCGGTCGTGCCGGGCACGTTCACGATGGAGTGGCCGCGCGGGTCGGGCGTGGAGCGGGAGTTCCCCGAGGTGGACCGCGTGGCGTGGTTCACGCCCGAGGAGGCGGCACACCGGCTGGTGGCGGGCCAGCGGGTCTTCCTCGACCGGCTGGAGCAGTACCTGCGCGAGCGCTGATTGTCAGTGCCGTACGCGAGGGTGGAGGGTCCAACCGGTCGACAGGGAGCGAGAGATGACCACCACCCTCAACCAGCGTGAGCGTGCGGCGGCCCAGGCCTACATACGTCTGGTGGAAACGGCCCAGGCGGTGTTCACCGACCCGGTGCTGGCGCCGCTGGCCGGGGTGTACCTGTCGTCGTCGATGGCCGAGGCGGACGAGGCGCTGCGCCGCGCGGGCCTGACGGGCAATGAGGCCCGTCTGCTGCGTCTGGTCTCCGCGCTGCGGACGACACCTCCGCGGCCCGGGCCGGACGCGCGCGCGTAGGGCTCGCCGGCTGCTCGCGCGTGCCTCGCGGGTGTCCGGCCGGTGGGCTCGCGATGTGCCTCGGGGTGGAGTGGCCGAGGCCCGGGGGGTGTCCGGTGGCCTGCCGGACGCCGCCGCGGGAGGCCGCGGTGACGCGCGCGGCGCCCTCACCGTGGTCGTTCTCCCGCGCTCGGCGGACAGTCGCTCCACGGCCCGAACGATGGTGCCCGGACCGGTGGTGGGGGCGTGAGGGGTGTCGGGGCCGGCCGTCAGCCGTCCAGCCAGCCGTGCGAGCGGGCCAGTTCGACGACGCGCGTGCGTACGCGCTTCAGCTGGGCGGTGGTGAGGGTGCCGTCGGCGTCGATGAGGGATTCGGTGAGTTCGGCCTGGAACTCGGCGGTGGTCAGCACGTCGAGCGTGTCGTCGTCCGGTTCGTCCTCGTCGTCCCGCAGCGCGGGGGCGGCGATAGCCGGGGCGCGGCGCGCGGGCTGGTGGAGGAGGCGGATCTCCGACGCCTTGGGGCCCTTGTCGCCCATCTCCAGGTAGAACTCGACCTCGCGTCCCGCCTGGTAGAGGTACTTGTCGTCCAGCAGGTCGTTCGCGTGCATGAAGACGTCCTCGCCCCCTTCCCTGGGGACGATGAAGCCGTAGCCCCGGACCTCGTCGAACCGCAGGATCTTGCCCACCATCAGCACAGCCGTACCTCCACGCCCACACCACTGCCGCTCACCCGGGCGCACCCCGCTCCGGGGGCGCCGCACGGCGGTGAATCTACAGCCGTTCGCCACCGTCGGGGGCGGTACGGCGCGGAAGTCACCGCCCCACATCGCGTCAGATTGACGAGAAGACGGAGGGACCGCTATCGTCGTTCTGACGAAAAGGGGGTCCTCCCATGGCCGACATCACCCGGCGCGCCGGCTGGCGCCATCTGCGCTCCGCGCCCACCGCCCACATCCGTCACCACCGCCGCGGCCGGCTCGTGCACGACGGCCCGGGGCTCAGCTTCTGGTACCGGTCGCTGACCGCCGCGCTCTGCGAAGTGCCGGTGGACGACCGCGAGCTGACCATGTCGTTCCACGCCCGCACGGCCGACTTCCAGGACGTGGCCGTGCAGTCGACGGTCACGTACCGGATCAGTGACCCCCCGGTCGCCGCCGCCCGGCTGGACTTCTCGATCGACCCCGACACGGGTGCCTGGCGCGGCGCGCCGCTGGAGCAGATCTCCACGCTGCTCACCGAGACCGCGCAGCAGCACGCCCTGGACGTCCTGGCCCGTACGCCGCTGTCCGGGTCGCTCGTCGACGGTGTGGCGGCGGTGCGGGAGCGCATCGCGTCCGGCCTCGGCGCCGAGCCGCGCCTGCCCGCGACGGGCATCGAGGTGGTGGCCGTCCGCGTGGTGGCGATCCGGCCCGAGCCGGAGGTGGAGCGCGCCCTGCGCACCCCGGCCCGTGAGCGGATCCAGCAGGACGCGGACCGGGCGACCTACGAGCGGCGGGCGGTCGCCGTCGAGCGGGAGCTGGCCATCGCCGAGAACGAGCTGGCCAGCAAGATCGAGCTGGCCCGGCAGGAGGAGCGGCTCGTCGAGCAGCGCGGCGCCAACGCCCGCCGCGAGGCGGAGGAGAACGCGGCGGCGGACGCGGTACGGGCACAGGCCGAGGCGGCCCGTACCGTACGGCTCGCACGGGCCGAGGCCGAGGCGGCGCGCGAGGTCGGCGAGGCACGGGCGCAGGCGCAGGCCGCGTGGCTGCGCGTGCACGGGGAGGCGGACGCGGCCACGCTGCACGCGCTGGCGGCCGGACGGCTCGCCGAGAACCTGCCGCGCATCGAGAGCCTCACCCTCTCACCCGACGCGCTCAGCGGGTTGCTGGACCGCCTGGCCCGGCGGTCATGAGCCTCGCGCCACGCGCCGTGCTCGTCCACCGGGTGAGCGAGTACGAGGAGCTGCTCGCCCGGCACGGCACGCACGGCCAGGCGGCGTTCTTCCTCTCCTCTCGGGGCCGCGCCATCGACGACGTACGGGAGCGCGATCTGCGGGCGCGCAGGGCGCTGGCCGAGGTGGCCGCGGCCGTGCCCGCGCCGTGGCGGCAGGCGCGGGTGGAGCGGGCGGACCTTGACCGCTTTCTGTTCGGCCCCGAGGACGTGGTCGTCGTGGCCGGGCAGGACGGTCTCGTCGCGAACGCCGCGAAGTACCTGGACGGGCAGCCGGTGATCGGGATCGACACCGATCCCGGGCGCAACCCGGGGGTCCTGGTACGGCACCGCTCGGCCGACGCGGCCCGGCTGCTGGCCGCGGCCGTGGGGCGCGGGGCGGCGTTCGACGAGCTGACGATGGTGGAGGCGGCAACGGACGACGGCCAGCGGCTGCTCGCCCTCAACGAGATCTATCTGGGGTGTCCCGGTCACCGGACCGCCCGCTACCGCCTGTCACCGGGTGAGGGCGGGGGCGAGGCGCAGGCGTCGTCCGGGGTGCTGGTCGGCACGGGGACCGGTGCCACGGGCTGGCTGCGGTCGCTGTGGCAGCAGCGCGGCAGCGCCCTGCCGCTGCCGGGCCCCGCCGAGGGGCGCCTGGCCTGGTTCGTCCGCGAGGCATGGCCCTCCCCCGTCACCGGCACGTCCTTCGTCGAGGGCCTGCTGGCGCGGGGCGAGCGGCTCGGGGTCACCGTGGAGTCGGACCGGCTGGTGGTCTTCGGTGACGGAATGGAGGCGGACGCCCTGGAGTTGACGTGGGGTCAGTCCGTGCGGATGGGGGTCTCGGCGACGTCGCTCCGGCTGCTGTGCTGACAGCGGCCCCGGGCGAGGCGGCTGCACACGGAGGGTCGTACCCGGGGCTCGTACGCGGCGGTCGTACCGGCGATCGCACGCGGGGCCGTGAGCGGGTGACGGGCACGCGTCCGCCGGGCGATCGGACACCACCGGAACACCCCTCGGACCCGCACTCCGGGTGCTCCGGAATCGCACGCAAGCTCCATGACGTCACGGCTCTCCTGGCATACGATCATGTTCGGCGGTCGCGTCACCCGGCACCGCCCGCCCCGTGCCCATGGAGGTCAACCGTGTTCAGGACTGCCGGCGGCAAGCGCGCGCCCCGCTCCCTTACCCCCCTCACCGCCTGCGCCGCGGTGGCCGGGTTGCTGCTCGCCGCCGGATGCGCGTCCGGCGACGAGGGGCCCGGTGAGGCCGCCGGCGGGGTGCCCGTGGTGGAGAAGGGCAAGCTGACGACCTGCACCCATCTGCCGTACCCGCCCTTCCAGTTCGAGCGGGACGGCAAGGTCGTCGGCTTCGACGTGGCGCTGATCGACCTGGTGGCGAAGAACCTCGAGGTCGAACAGGAAATCCTCGACACGCCGTTCGAGAACTTCAAGACCGGTGCGTTCCTCAACTCCGACAGGTGCGACCTCGCCGCCGCCGGGATGACGATCACCGAGGACCGCAAGAAGAACGTCGACTTCTCCGTCCCGTACTTCGACGCCACCCAGGCGCTCCTCGCCTCCAGCAAGAGCGGCGCCAAGACCCTGGCCGACGTGAAGGCGAAGAAGCTGAAGCTGGGCGCGCAGGCGGAGACCAGCGGTGAGGACTACGCCAGGAAGCAGGGCTTCGACCCGGTGGCGTTCGAGAGCTCCGACGCCGTGCTCAACGGACTGCGCACGGGCCAGGTCGACGCGGTCGTCATCGACTACCCCGTCGTCCAGGGCTGGCTGAAGGACAAGGCCAACGCCGACGCGTTCGTCCTCGGACAGAACATCAGGACCGAGGAGCAGTACGGCTTCTCGGTGAAGAAGGGGAACGACAAGCTGCGCGCCGCGATCGACAAGGCGATCACGGACGCCAAGGCCGACGGCACGTACAAGAAGCTCTACGAGCAGTGGATCGGCCCGCTGCCCCAGGGCCAGTCGTGACCTCTCGACTGACCAGGCGTCAGCGCCGCCGCGTCTCCCAGGCCATCCAGTACGCCGTCTTCGTCGCGGTGGTGGTGCTGATCGCCGTCATGGCCGACTGGGACCGCCTGCAGAACCAGTTCGCGCAGCAGAAGCTGGCCGAACAGCTCTTCCCCGGCATCATCACCACCGCGCTGCGCAACACGGTGGTCTACACCCTGTCGGGGTTCGCGTTCGGGCTCGCCCTGGGCCTGGTCGTCGCACTGATGCGGCTGTCGTCGGTCGCGCCGTACCGGTGGGCGGCCGGCGTCTACATCGAGTTCTTCCGCGGCCTGCCCGCCCTGCTGATCCTGATCTTCGTCGGGGTGGCGGTGCCGCTGGCGTTCCCGGGCATCGAGATCCCCGGCGGTACGTACGGGAAGGTGGCGCTCGGTCTCGGCCTGGTGGCCGCCGCGTACATGGCCGAAACGATTCGGGCCGGGATCCAGGCGGTGCCCAAGGGGCAGATGGAGGCGGCGCGCTCGCTGGGCTTCTCCCACGCCCGCGCCATGGTGTCGGTGATCATCCCGCAGGCGTTCCGGATCGTGATCCCGCCGCTCACCAATGAGCTGGTGCTGCTGTTCAAGGACTCCTCGCTGGTGCTCTTCCTCGGTGTGACGCTGGACGAGCGGGAGCTGACCAAGTTCGGCCGGGACCTGGCCAGCCAGACGGCGAACTCCACACCGATCCTCGTCGCGGGGCTGTGTTACCTGCTCGTGACGATTCCGCTGAGCTTCCTGGTGCGCCGCCTGGAGGCCCGGGCCGAGAGGGCCAGGTGACATTCCGATGCCTCGGAACGAGATCGAGATCCGCGGGCTGCACAAGTCCTTCGGGGACAACGAGGTGCTGCGCGGCATCGACCTGGACGTCGCCACGGGCGAGGTGGTGTGCGTCATCGGGCCGTCCGGCTCGGGCAAGTCGACGCTGCTGCGCTGCGTGAACCTGCTGGAGGAGCCGTCCAAGGGGCAGGTCTTCGTCGGTGGTACGGAGGTCACCGACCTGGACGTCGACATCGACGCCGTACGCCGCCGGATCGGCATGGTCTTCCAGCAGTTCAACCTCTTCCCGCACGTGACCGTCACGGAGAACCTCACCCTGCCGCAGCGGCGGGTGCTGCGGCGCGGCAAGGAGGAGGCGGCGAAGGTCGCCCGGGAGAACCTGAAGCGGGTGGGCCTGGCCGACAAGGCGGACGCCTATCCGGCGCAGCTGTCCGGAGGCCAGCAGCAGCGGGTGGCGATCGCCCGGGCGCTGGCGATGGGGCCCGAGGTGATGCTCTTCGACGAGCCGACATCCGCGCTCGACCCCGAACTGGTCGGCGACGTGCTGGCGGTGATGCGGGTGCTCGCGGCGGAGGGCATGACGATGATGGTGGTCACGCACGAGATGAGTTTCGCCCGGGAGGTCGCCGACCGGGTGGTGTTCATGGACGGCGGGGTGATCGTCGAAGAGGGCCCGGCCGCGCAGGTGGTGGGCGATCCGCGCCATGAGCGCACCAGGCACTTCCTGACCCGCATCCTGGACCCGGCCGCCGCCGAACGGCCGGACGACCGCGGCTGAGCGGGCGGCCGGGGGCCACCGCGCCCCCTGGCCGCCCCCCTGTTCGTGCCCTCGAAGCCTCTCCCCCAGCTACCGCCGGGAGGTGCCCGGGCGGTGCCCCCGGACGCCGCCCGGCCCCGCCCTGCGGGCGGCCGGGACCGCCCTCCTGGTGCCGGGGTACACCGGCAGCAAGGAGGACTTCATCGCGATGCTCCAGCCGCTCGCCGACGCCGGGTACCGGGCCGTCGCCGTGGACGGGCGCGGGCAGTACGAGACCGAGGGCCCGGACGACGAACAGGCTTACGAACAGGGCGAGTTGGCCCGGGACGTCCTCGCGCAGGCGCGGGCCGTCGCGGAGAGCGGGCCCGTACACCTCCTCGGGCACTCCCTGGGCGGCCAGATCGCGCGCGCCGCCGTGCTGCTCGATGCGACGCCGTTCGCCACGCTCACCCTCGTGTCCTCCGGCCCGGCCGAGGTCTCCCCGGCCCAGCAGCAGAAGATCAAGCTGCTCGGCGACGCGCTCCGCGTCATGGACATGGGCCGGGTGTGGGACGCCATGCGGGCGCTCGACCCGCCGGAGGACGCGGACGACGCGCGCAGCGACCGCGAGGACCTGCGGCGGCGCTGGCTGCTCCACCGTCCCGCGCAGCTGCTGGCGACCGGCCGGCAGCTGACCGTCGAGCCGGACCGGGTCGACGAGCTGCGGGCGCTGCGCCCGGCTCTGCCGGTGCACGTGGTCTCGGGCGTGCGTGACGACACCTGGCCGGTCCCGCTGCTGGACGCGATGGCCGAGCGGCTTGGCGCGCACCGCACGCGCGTCGACGGTGCCGAGCACTCGCCGAACACGGACCGGCCGGTGGAGACCGCCCGGGCGGTCGGCGCCTTCTGGGACGGCGTTCAGAGCCGCGACTGAAGCTGCTGCCAGAAGCCGTCCCGCAGCGCCCGCCGCAGCAGGGCGTACCCGCGCAGGGACCGGCCCAGCAGCCGCTCCGCCTCGATGAGCAGGTCCTGGTCCACGGGGCCGGGCAGGTACGGGTGGCCGGGCAGCAGCTCGGCCATCGCGTCCGCCCCGCGCTCCCCCAGCCAGGTCGCCGCGATGCGGGTGCCGAGGAGGCGCACCTCGTCGCGCGACGGCGGCGGCTCGCCCTCGTTCTCGTACATCGTGACCGGGCGGCGCGTGACGTAGGGCCGGCAGAAGTCCAGGTCGAAGGTGCGCTGGCTGTCGACCTCCCAGAGCAGCGGCTCCGCCTGGTTGCGCCCGTCCGCCGCCTCGATGCCCCAGAGGTGGACCCGTGCGCCGTACCCCTGGGCGGCCTCCACGGCGGAGACGAGGTCCTCGTCGCCGCCGACGAGCGCCGCGTCGCTGATGGCGCGGTGCCGGGCCAGTGACTCCAGATCCGTGCGGATGAGGGAGTCGACGCCCTTCTGCTGGTTGTTGGCGTTGAGGTTGCCGAGCCGGACCTTGACGTCGGGCAGTTCGGCGATGGCCTGCTGTTCGGTGGTGTGGATACGGCGCCGGGCGCCGTCGTACCAGTACACGCGCAGCAGCCGGCTGTCCGCGAAGATCGTGCGGGCCTTGTCGATGAAGGCCTCGATCAGGCCTTCCGCGTCGAGGTCGAAGGCGCGGCGGTCCTCGGTGCCCGCTACAAGCAACCCGGCCGCAGCATAGACGTAACCGGCGTCGACGAAGATGGCGTGTGTGGACGGGGTCTTCGCCACCTCGGCCAGCATGCGCTGCAGGAGCTCATTGGTGCGCTCCAGGCGGGTGCCGAGCTCTCTCAGCGTCTCCGGTTCGTTCATACCGGCTTCATTGTCCGCCGGTGGGCCCAGGCCCGCCAGTAGTTAGCCACTCGAAAATTTTCCTTAGCGTAGGGAATGTTTAACGTCTGCAAGCCGTTGCACTCGTATGGAACACGACGAAGGGAAAAGCCCGTGCGCTTTGAGATTCTGCGACTCGACGACGTCGACGGCACCGCCGTGGACAGCACCGTCGTGGACGCCGCTTCCGTCAACCGGATGGTGCAGCAGGCCGCCGCTATCGGCCAGCGCATCTACATCCGCCCGGCCGGGGCCACGGCGTCGTAACCAGCGCGAGGTTCGGCGACCGCGCCCCCGCGTGGACTTCGTCAGGAGTCCGTACGGGGGCGCGGTCGTCCGCCGGGCGTCGAGCGCGCGTCACGCGCCCCGGATCGTCTGCGTGATGCCGTTGATGATCTGCTGCACCGCGATCGCCGACAGCATCATTCCGGCGAGCCGGGTCACCAGCACCACCCCGCCGTCCTTGATCACGCGGATGATGACCAGCGAGTAGCGCATGGTCAGCCACAGCACCACGTGCATGGCGGCGATCGCGCCCCACACCGACACCTGTTCCCCGACGCCGTCCGCGTGCTGCACGGCGAGGATCACCGACACGATCGCACCCGGCCCCGCGAGCAGCGGCATGCCGAGCGGTACGAGGGCGACGTTGACGTCCTTCGTCTGCTTCGGCTCGTCGGTCTTGCCGGTCAGCAGGTCGAGCGCGATGAGCAGCAGGAGCAGCCCGCCCGCGATCATCAGCGCGGGGACGGAGACATGCAGGTAGTCGAGGATCTGCTGCCCCAGGATGCCGAAGACGGTGATCACACCGAAGGCGACCGCGACGGCCTGCCAGGCCATCCGCCGCTGCGTCTTGGCCGGCCGGCCGGAAGTCAGCGCGAGGAAGATCGGCGTGATCCCGGGGGGATCCATGATGACAAAAAGGGTGAGGAAGAGGGAGCCGAAGACGGCAGCGTCGAACACAGTGAGGGCCTTGCGGGGAGAGGGTCGTACGAGAAAGGGGGGAGGTCGGGCGGGGGTTACGGGCGTCCACCCGTGCCCGGCACCGGGAACGCGCCGGTCGCGCGCCGCGTGATCTCGCCGTAGATCTCCGGGTCGGTGGTGTACTCGCCGAGCCGGCAGGTCTTGCGGCTGCCGTGGTAGTCGCTGGAACCGGTGGTCAGCAGTCCGAGGTCCCCCGCGAGCGCGCGCAGCCGCGTGCGCGTCGGCTCGTCGTGGTCCATGTGGTCGACCTCGATACCGTCGAGGCCGGCCGCGGCGAGGTCGGCGATGTCCGCCTCGGACACCGTACGGCCGCGCTTGACGGCGAGCGGGTGCGCGAGGACGGTGACGCCGCCGGCCGCCTTGACGAGCCGGATCGCGGTGAACGGGTCGAGCTCGTGCTTCTCGACGTACGCCCGGCCGCCGTCGGCCAGCCACTCGGGCGTGAAGGCGTCGGAGACGCTGCTCACGACGGAGAGCTCGACGAGCGCCTCGGCTATGTGCGGCCGGCCGACGGAGCCGTCCCCGGCGATGGCCGCGACACGCTCCCAGGCGACGGGGACACCCAGCTCCTGGAGCTTGCCGACCATCGCCCGCGCGCGCGGCACGCGGTCGTCGCGCACGAGCTCCCGCTCACGGGCGAACTCCGGCTCGTGCGGGTCGAAGAGGTACGCCAGCATGTGCAGCCCGATGCCGTCGATACGGCAGGACAGCTCGGCGCCCGTGACGAGGGTGAGACCCTCGGGAACGGCGGCGATCGCCCCGGCGTGGCCGCGGGTGGTGTCGTGGTCGGTCAGCGCGACGACGTCCAGCCCGGCCGCGGCGGCGGCGCGCACCAGCTCGGCCGGGGTGTCCGTGCCGTCCGAAGCCGTGGAGTGGGTGTGCAGGTCGATGCGCACGACGCGTGACTCCGGGGCTCGGTGACGGGCAGGGGACGCTCCAGGATACCCGGGCGGGCGAACCCGATGGTCAGCCGCACCGGCGCCCCACCGGGCGGTCAGGACAGCAGCCGGGGCGTCAGGGCTCCGCACGGCAGGAGCTCGACCTCCGCGCCCGCCTCGCGCACGTCCGTCAGGACCAGTTCGTCGTACAGCAGCATGCCGGACTGTTCGGGCCAGACGATCGCCCAGAGCCACAGTCCGCACGCCTCGCCCGCGAAGACCGCGCGGTCCTCCGGCGCGTCGGTGACGTGCCAGAGCGGGGTGGGCCGGCCGGCCGCGAGGACCTTGGCGTGTGGTGGTTTGTCGCCGCAGATGTGCGGGCCCGGGTCGGGGCCGTCGATCCCGGCGTACCGGGCGCCGAGCCCCACTCCCAGCTCCTCGGCGACGAGCAGCATCTCGCCCACTCCGCCGAGCGGGGCCGGGCCCGAGCAGGCGACGGCGGTGGCGCGGCCCCCGCTGCGGTCGTCACCCGCGTACGCGACACCGGTGAAGAGCCAGCCGAGCGGCAGCGGCCACGGCATCCAGACCGGGACCCGGGCGCGGTGCGTGACCACGCCGAGCGCCTCGACGCTCGGTGGCAGGACGGGCTGCAGCGGGTGCACGGGGCCGTGCACGGCGCACTGCCAGGAGTCGGAGAAGAGACCGGGCGCCCTGACCCGACCTCCGCACTTCGGGCAACTGGGTTCGCCCCTCATAGCGTTCAACGGTCCTACCCTGTCGACGCCGCGTCAAGGACGATCACCCGTCCGGTGTGCCACCTTTTCGCCAAAAGATTACATGTAGCTTGCATCCATTAGACTGGCTAATTTATTGTGTGTATACAGCAACCACTCAGGAGGAGAGGAAACCCGCATGCGGTCAGAGGATCCCTTCGACGAGGGAGCGCGCGGCATCCTGCGCCAGCCGAGGGCCGTCTGGGCCACCGCCGGCGCGTCCGTCGTCGCCTTCATGGGCATCGGACTGGTGGACCCGATCCTGCCGTCCATCGCCCAGGGCCTGCACGCCACGCCGAGCCAGGTATCGCTGCTCTTCACCTCGTACTTCCTGGTCACCGCGGTCGCGATGCTGATCACGGGTTTCGTCTCCAGCCGCATCGGCGGCCGCGGGACGCTCCTCGCCGGGCTCGCGCTCGTGATCGTCTTCGCCGCCCTGTCCGGCACGTCCGGCTCGGTGGGCGAGCTCGTCGGGTTCCGGGCCGGCTGGGGACTGGGCAACGCGCTGTTCGTCTCCACCTCCCTCGCCGTGATCGTCGGCGCGGCGGCCGGCGGCAGCGCGGCGGCGATCCTGCTGTACGAGTCGGCGCTCGGCCTCGGCATGGCCTGCGGGCCGCTGCTCGGCGCCGTCCTGGGCGACGCCAGCTGGCGCTACCCGTTCTTCGGCACCGCCGCGCTGATGGCGATCGGCTTCCTGTGCATCGCCGCGTTCCTGAAGGAACAGCCGAGGCCCGCCCGCAAGACGTCGCTGCTCGACCCGCTGCGCGCACTCGGGCACGGCGGACTGGCCTCCGCCGCCGCGTCGGCGTTCTTCTACAACTACGCCTTCTTCACGGTGCTGGCCTTCACGCCCTTCGTGCTGCACATGACGCCGTACAAGTCCGGCGCGGTCTTCTTCGCCTGGGGCGTGCTGCTCGCCGTCTTCTCCGTGCTGGTCGCGCCACGGCTGCAGGAGCGCTTCGGCTCGCTGAAGGTGCTCGGCACCTCCCTCGTCGCGCTCGCCGCCGATGTCGTCGTCCTCGGGTACGGCGACCACACCACCGCGATCGTCTGCACCATCCTGTCCGGCGCCTTCATCGGCATGAACAACACCGTCTTCACCGAGCTGGCCCTCGGCGTGTCGGACGCGCCGCGCCCGGTCGCGAGCGCCGGCTACAACTTCGTCCGCTGGTTCGCCGCCGCCGCGGCGCCCTGGTTCGCACCCAGGATCGAGGAGTGGAGCGACGTACACATGCCGTTCGTGGTCGCGGGGGTCGCGGCGGTGATCGGCGCGGGCATCGTCCGGGCGCGCCGGAAGTCCCTCACGTACGAGGCGCGGGCCCACGCCGGGGAGCACCGCCCGCCGCCGCGGACCGCGTACGCCAACTGAACCCCGTCCACCCCAACCGACCCCGGCTAATCGAGGGTTACGGACCTGCGCAGCGGATCGCGCAGGTCCGTACCGGCGTTCAGCCACCGCTCCTGAAGCGCCTGCGCGCCGTGCACCCGCTTCCACGCCGCCTCGTTCGGCGTCATCGGCAGCAGCGGAAGGAAACGGACCGGGTCCATCGGCGCGTCCAGCTCCAGATCCTCGACGAGCCCGCCCGACTCGGCGACCAGCACGGAGGTGAACGACGCGCCGGGCCACAGCGGTTCGCCGGTGTCCAGCGACGCGCCCGGCGCCACGACCACGCCCTCGACCTGCGGGGAGGCGGCGAGGACCGCGAGCGGGCGCAGCACCTTGTCCGTGTCGGCGAGCCCCACCCGTACCGTCAGGAGCAGCTCCGCACGCGGGCCCTTGACGGGGTCGGCCAGGGCCGCCGTGGGGTCGGCCATCGGCTGGGCCGACATGCCGAGCGTGGCGTACCTGACCAGGTCGCCCCCGGTGAAGCGGAGCACCTCGATGCGGTCCGTCCCGAGAAAGGTCACCGCGGCGCGCGCGTCCGGTTCACCGAGGGCGGTACGCAGCCGGGCCTCGACCAGTGCAAGAACTTCTCCCATGCGGCGAGCATAAAGCGCGTATGGAAGGGGCAAAATAAGGGATTGACCCGCAGTCGGCTGATAGTCTTGGCCGCTGGTCGGGACAGCATGCCAAGCATGCTTTCCAGTCCCGACGACACGTCATCCCCCACGGGGGACCGGCCGGAGGAGGTGGGGCTGCGGTGGATCGAAGTCGACCGTGCAGTACCAACCTTTCTTCCGTCCGTGGCCCGGTTCTGTGAGCTGAGACACACCCACCGCTCCCCGCACCCCATGGCGACGCGCACGACGGAAGAGCACCACCTTTTTGCCTGTCTGTAGCGAACGCCGTCACCGCGAGCGCGCGATCCGCGGTGCCGCCCGCTTTGCGGACGTACGCCACGCCACGTCCTCATTCCGGGCTGTGCCAGTTGTGCCACGCCCTCGCCGACGGCCTCTCCGTGAAGGAGCAAGCCATGTCGATGATCCGTGACCTGCGAGCAGCGGTACGCCCCTCCCTGCGCAAGCGCACCGGCGCGCCGTACGCCGTGTACAACTCCTACGACGCGACCCGTGACCCGTCGGTGTCCAGCGCCGTCGTCGACTGCGCCGTCTACCGCGACGGCCGCCGCCTGAAGGACGAGTCGTGCCTCACGCCGCGCGAGGCGATGCGGCAGGTGCGCGAGGGCGGCGGGTTCGCCTGGATCGGGCTGCACGAGCCGACGGAGGCCGAATTCGCGGGCATCGCCGCCGAGTTCGGGCTGCACCCGCTGGCCGTGGAGGACGCGGTCCACGCCCACCAGCGGCCCAAGCTGGAGCGGTACGACGACACGCTGTTCACCGTCTTCAAGACGATCCACTACGTCGAGCACACCGAGCTCACCGCGACGAGCGAGGTCGTCGAGACGGGAGAGGTGATGTGCTTCACCGGGCGGGACTTCGTCATCACCGTCCGGCACGGCGGCCAGGGCTCCCTGCGCAACCTGCGCCACCGGATGGAGGGCGAGCCGGAGCTCCTGGAGAAGGGGCCCTCGGCGGTGCTGCACGCCATCGCCGACCATGTCGTGGACGGTTACATCGCGGTCGCGGACGCCGTGCAGATCGACATCGACCAGATCGAGATCGACGTCTTCTCGCCGCCGGCGAAGGGCTCGACGCGCGGCGCCGACACCGGGCGGATCTACCAGCTCAAGCGGGAGGTGCTGGAGTTCAAGCGGGCGGTCTCGCCGCTCCTGCGGCCCATGCAGCTGCTGAGCGAGCGGCCGATGCGCCTGGTGGACCCGGACATCCAGAAGTACTTCCGGGACGTCGCCGACCACCTTGCGCGGGTGCAGGAGCAGGTCATCTCCTACGACGAGCTGCTGAACTCGATCCTCCAGGCCAACCTCGCCCAGGCGACGGTCGCGCAGAACGAGGACATGCGCAAGATCACCTCATGGGCGGCGATCATCGCCGTGCCGACGGCGGTGTGCGGGGTGTACGGCATGAACTTCGACCACATGCCGGAGCTGCGCTGGAAGTACGGCTACCCGCTCGTGCTGGCCGGCATCTCGGTGATCTGTTTCGCCATCCACCGCACCCTGAAGCGCAACGGCTGGCTGTAGGCCCGAGTGGCTAAGCTGCGGTCCATGACAGACGACCTGCTGCTCGGCCGCGCCCTCGTCGAGGAGGCCACCAAGAAGTCCGGCCTCATCTGGGTTCGGGGCGAGGGGCCCGCCCGGGCGCTGTGGCACGTGTGGCACGAGGGCGCGGCGCACATCGTGGGCGACGGGCCCGGGGAGCAGCCCCTGCCCGGGCTCGCCGACGGCGCCACGGCCGAGGTGACCGTGCGCAGCAAGGACAAGGGCGGCCGGGTCGTCGCCTGGACGGCGACGGTGACCGAGCTGGCGCCCGGCACGGAGGCCTGGCGATCGGCCGCCGACGAGCTGAAGGGCAAGCGGCTGAACGCCCCGGACGCCGAGACGATGACCGAGCGGTGGGCGCGCGAGTGCCGCGTCCTGCGGCTGACCCCGCGCGACGTGACGACCGGCCACCCGGACGGCTCCCTGGCGGCGGTACCGCTGCCGACCCCGGCCACCACCCGCCACGCCGCCCCGGCGGCACTCCCCCGCCTGCTCCTCAAGCGCAAGAAGCGCGGCTGACGGGGTCCGGGCGCGCGCACGGGGCCGTGTGGGGCGCACCCGGGGCCCGCACGCGGGCGTCAGTCGCTGGTGCGGGGGAGCTGGCGGCCGTAGTCCACGGTCTCGCCCTGCGTGGGCTCCCGCAGAGGGAAGTCCTCGTTCCAGTCGGACAGGGCGACCACGCCCCCGCCGCCGCCCCGGGCGAACTGGAGCGGGTACGGGGTGCCCTCCAGTGAGACGTCCAACGTGCCGCCCTCGCCCTGGCGGCCGCCCGCGACCTTGATGGTGCGGATGCCGCCGATCTTGTCGCGGTCGCCCTTGACCACCTCGCCGTGCAGTTCCAGCAACCCGTCCAGCAGGACGTTCATCTCGGTGAAACCGCGCAGCTGCTTGTACGAGGGGTCGTCCTGCGGCACCTTGACGTACTTGTCGTCCAGCTTGTCCGCCGCCTGTTCGCCGGACTCGGTCGGCTCGTTGCCGGAGGTGCTCTCCGCGTGCGTCCAGAAGTCCGCGTCCGCCTTCAGGAACAGCGCGTCGCCGACCCGCAGCAGCTCGAACGTCGTCGTCCTGGTGACGACGGAGCCGGTCGCGCCGGTGTCCTTCAGCCGCATGTTCAGCTTGTACGTGCCGCCCTTGCTGACCAGCGTCCCCGACAGCCGTACCGCCTTGGAGGCGTCCGCCGCCGCCTGCGCCTTCGCCTCGATCTCGGAGGCGGACAGCTTGCCCACCCCGTTGGTTCCCCGGTCCGGGTCCGGTTCCTCGGCGCAGGCGGTGAGCGCCGCGGTCAGCCCGGCGCAGAGTGCGACGGGGAGGGATGCCCGGACTGCCCGGCGGGCACGCGAAGCCGGGGGGAGAGCGGTCACCTGCGCACTGCCTCTCGTCTGCCTGTGAGGGGTTGTGAGACCGCAGCGTACCGGTGCTGTCCGCGGCGCCCTTCAGGGACCGTACGGACGCCCCGCCTGGGCGGCGCGCAGAGGGACGGGCTAGCCTGAATCGGCGTAAAGATCTCATTTCAGCGCGGACGAGGAGGTGTGCGGCATGGCGGCAGGCGCCTCCCGGGTCTTCGTCTCGCACCTCGCCGGTGTCCCCGTCTTCGACCCCAACGGCGACCAGGTGGGCCGCGTCCGCGACCTGGTCGCGATGTTGCGCGTCGGCGGCCGGCCGCCCCGCCTCCTCGGCCTGGTCGTCGAGGTCATCGGCCGGCGCCGGATCTTCCTGCCGATGACGCGGATCACCGGGGTCGAGTCGGGCCAGGTCATCACCACCGGCGTGCTGAACGTACGGCGCTTCGAGCAGCGCCCCACCGAGCGTCTGGTCCTCGGCGAGCTGCTCGACCGGCGCGTCCGCCTCGTCGAGGACGGCTCCGAGGTGACCGTCCTCGACGTCGCCATCCAGCAGCTCCCGGCCCGCCGCGACTGGGAGATCGACAAGGTGTTCGTGCGGCGGGGCGGCGGCGGGGCGCTGCGCCGCAAGGGCGAGACGCTGACCGTCGAGTGGTCGGCGGTGACCGGCTTCTCGCTGGAGGAGCACGGGCAGGGCGCCGAGAACCTGGTCGCGACCTTCGAGCGGATGCGCGCGGCCGACCTCGCCAACGTCCTGCACCACCTCTCCCCCAAGCGGCGCGCCGAGGTCGCCGCCGCCCTCGACGACGACCGGCTCGCCGACGTCCTGGAGGAGCTGCCCGAGGACGACCAGGTCGAGATCCTCGGCAAGCTCAAGGAGGAGCGGGCGGCTGACGTCCTGGAGGCCATGGACCCGGACGACGCGGCCGACCTGCTGTCCGAGCTGCCGGAGGAGGACAAGGAGCGGCTGCTCACGCTGATGCGGCCGGACGACGCCGCCGACGTGCGCCGGTTGCTGTCGTACGAGGAGCGGACGGCCGGCGGGCTGATGACGACCGAGCCGATCGTGCTGCGCCCCGACGCCACGGTCGCCGACGCGCTCGCGCGCGTACGCCGGCAGGACCTGTCGCCGGCCCTGGCGGCACAGGTGTACGTGTGCCGGGCGCCGGACGAGACGCCGACCGGCAAGTACCTGGGGACGGTGCACTTCCAGCGGCTGCTGCGCGACCCGCCGTTCACCCTGGTCTCGGCGATCGCGGACACCGACCTGGCGCCGCTCTCCCCGGACACCCCGCTGCCCTCGGTGACCAGCTACCTCGCCGCGTACAACCTGGTCGCCGCCCCCGTCGTGGACGAGAGCGGGTCGCTGCTCGGCGCGGTCACCGTCGACGACGTCCTGGACCACCTGCTGCCCGAGGACTGGCGCGAGACCGAGTTCGAACCGGAGCCGGAGGGGGAGGCCACGCATGGCGCTTGACCGTACGGGGGAGCGGCCCGCCACGCCCCGCATCCGGCTCGACCAGCCGCGGGTGCGGCGGCCGAGGCTGCTGCCGGCGTACGACCCCGAGGCCTTCGGACGGCTGTCGGAGCGGATCGCCCGCTTCCTCGGCACCGGCCGCTTCCTCGTCTGGATGACCGGCGCCATCATCGTGTGGGTCCTGTGGAACGTTTCCGCCCCCGTCCACCTGCGGTGGGACCCCTACCCCTTCATCTTCCTGACGCTGATGCTGTCCCTCCAGGCCTCGTACGCCGCTCCGCTCATCCTGCTCGCCCAGAACCGGCAGGACGACCGCGACCGGGTCACCCACGAGCAGGACCGCAAGCAGAACGAGCGCTCGATCGCCGACACCGAGTACCTCACCAGGGAGATCGCGACCCTGCGCATCGGCCTCGGCGAGGTCGCCACCCGGGACTGGATCCGCTCCGAGCTGGAGGACCTGGTGCGGGAGCTGGACGAGCGGCGGGGCGTATTCCCGCACGGAAGTGACGAAGCCGACCGCTGACAGGGCTTTCCGGCCCCCGGGTCCGGCGCCGTACCATCTCCGTATGGTTACGGAAGACGCGGTGCGCGAAGCACTGGCGACGGTGAACGACCCCGAGATCAACCGGCCGATCACCGAACTCGGCATGGTCAAGTCAGTGGAGATCGGCGGGGACGGGGCGGTGGCCGTCACCGTCTACCTCACGGTCTCCGGCTGCCCGATGCGCGAGACGATCATCTCGCGTGTGACCGACGCCGTCTCCCGCGTCGAGGGTGTCACGGGCGTCGACGTCACTCTCGACGTGATGAGCGACGAGCAGCGCAAGGAGCTGGCCGCCGCGCTGCGCGGCACCACCGCCGAGCGCGAGGTGCCGTTCGCCAAGCCCGGCTCGCTGACCCGGGTGTACGCGGTGGCCTCCGGCAAGGGCGGCGTCGGCAAGTCGTCCGTGACCGTGAACCTGGCCGCCGCGATGGCCGCCGACGGGCTGAAGGTCGGTGTGGTGGACGCCGACATCTACGGTCACAGCGTGCCGCGCATGCTGGGCGTGGACGGCCGCCCCACCCAGGTCGAGAACATGATCATGCCGCCGTCGGCGCACGGTGTGAAGGTCATCTCCATCGGCATGTTCACGCCGGGCAACGCGCCGGTGGTGTGGCGCGGCCCGATGCTGCACCGCGCGCTCCAGCAGTTCCTGGCGGACGTGTACTGGGGCGACCTGGACGTCCTCCTGCTCGACCTGCCCCCGGGCACCGGTGATATCGCGATCTCCGTCGCGCAGCTCGTGCCGAACGCCGAGATCCTCGTCGTCACCACCCCGCAGCAGGCGGCGGCCGAGGTCGCCGAGCGCGCCGGCTCCATCGCCGTGCAGACCCACCAGAAGATCGTGGGCGTCGTCGAGAACATGTCGGGCCTGCCGTGCCCGCACTGCGACGAGATGGTCGACGTCTTCGGCACGGGCGGTGGCCAGAAGGTCGCCGACGGCCTGACGAAGACCACGGGCACCGCGGTGCCGGTGCTGGGCCAGATCCCGATCGACGTACGGCTCCGCGAGGGCGGCGACGAGGGCAAGCCGGTCGTGCTGTCCGACCCCGACTCGCCGGCGGGCGCGGCGCTGCGCACGATCGCGGGCAAGCTGGGTGGCCGTCAGCGCGGCCTGTCCGGCATGAGCCTGGGCATCACGCCGCGCAACAAGTTCTGATCCGGTACGGCGAAGGGGGGCACCGCTCGACGAGCGGTGCCCCCCTTCGCCGTACCCGGCGCCTACGCGTACGCCGTGATGTCGCGGACGACCGCGAAGCCCAGCCCGTACGCGCTCATCCCGCGCCCGTACGCGCCCAGGTGCACCCCGCCCCGCGTCGTCCCGGCCAGCACCCAGCCGAACTCGGACTCGCGGTAGTGGAACGGCATCGGCTCGCCGTCGACGGGGAGCGAGAGCGTCGTCCAGGCCGGCCCGGTCAGGTCGTCGGCGAGCTCGAACGCGGTCTCCGTCTGCTGGTCGAGCCAGTCGTCCCGCAGCGCGTGGTCGAGCTGGGGTGGCCAGGTGTACGCGAGGAGCCCGGAGCCGGCCAACCAGGCGGCGGAGGAGACGGTGGTCGCCTCCAGCACGCCCGTACCGTCGCCGCTGCGGCGCACCGGGCTCGCGGCGACCGTGACGACGACCGCGAAACGCGCCCTGTCGGCGGCGGTCGGGTCGGGCCGTATCGACGGCTCGTCACCGTGGCCGGTCGAGCCGTGCTGGACGGTGCCGTCCGCGGAGGTGCCGACCTGCATCAGCCAGCGCGGCCCGGTGAACGCCTCGTCCAGCCCGTACCAGGGGAACGGCGCCCGCAGATAGCCGTCGACGGTACGCCGGGCCTGGGGCACCCCCTCGGACCCGGATCTGACACCGGGCGCAGCACTCTGCGCCCCTACCCGACTCGTCGTCTCCATCTGCCCGGCCGCCTCCTCGATACGTGACAGAGGCAGAGCTTAGCCACCTCGACGGTGCCGGACCGGGAAGACCGCCGGTCAGGTGGCGTCGGCGTCGAACGGCGGCCGCTCGCCCGGATCCGGCGTGTCGCGCTTCTTCAGCAGGTCGGGGCCGCTGCCGCTGACGGCGGCGGCCGGGACGGACGCGGTCTCGCCGCGGTCGTTGACCGCGGTCGCCACGTCGTTGATCTCCTTCTTGAGATCGAAACTGCTGCGGATCTCCTTGAGGTCCTCGTTCTCCGTGAGCTGCTTGCGGATGAACGTCTTGGGGTTCAAGTCCTCGAAGTCGAAGTCCTTGAACTCCGGGCCGAGCTCGCTGCGGATGTCCTGCTTCGCGCTCTCCGAGAACGCGCGGATCTTCCGGATGAAGCGGGCCGCGTCCTGAATGACCTTGGGCAGCTTGTCCGGCCCGAAGATGAGCACGGCAAGGATCACGAGCGCCACGAGCTCGAGTGCGCCTATGTCATTGAACACCTTGCCGCTCCTTCACGGGGTCCGGTTCCGGTTCCCAGGGCCCGGGGCCCGCTCCACGGTACCTGGCCGAGCTGTCGGGGCGGTACCTTGCGATGACCACCGAGTGGCCGTTCCGGTCTCTCACCGCTCACCGCTCACCGCTCACCGCTCACCGGTGCGCCTTTCACAGGTCCGCCGGTCTCCGGTCACCGGTCACCGCGTCAGTCGTCCGAGGCGGAGCCGAGGGTGAGCGTCCTGGTCTGCTCCTTGCCCCCGCGCACCAGGGTGAGCTGGAGCCGGTCGCCGGGGCGGTGGGCGCGGATCTTGACGATGAGCTCCTCACCGCTGTGCACCCGCTGGCCGTCGACCTTCGTGATGACGTCTCCCGGCCGGACGCCGGCCTTGGCGGCGGGGCCGCCCGGGGTGACGGACGGGCCGCCGTCCTGGGCCCTGGCGCCGACCCGGGCGCCGTCGCCGCTGAACTTCATGTCGAGGCTGACGCCGATGACCGGGTGGGTGGCCTTGCCCGTGTTGATCAGCTCCTCGGCGACGCGCTTGCCCTGGTTGATCGGGATGGCGAACCCGAGCCCTATGGAGCCGGCCTGGCCGCCGTCGAGTCCGGTGCCGTTGTCGGCGGCGCGGATGGCGCTGTTGATGCCGATGACGCGGGCCTTGGAGTCGACGAGCGGGCCACCGGAATTGCCGGGGTTGATCGGGGCGTCGGTCTGGAGCGCGTCGACATAGCTGATGTCGCTGCCGTCGCCGCTCTCGCCGCCCGCGGTGATCGGCCGCTCCTTGGCGCTGATGATGCCGGAGGTCACGGTGTTCTGGAGGTCGAAGGGCGCGCCGATGGCCACGACGGGGTCGCCGACGCGGACGTTGTCGGAGTTGCCGAGGGGCAGCGGCTTGAGGTTGGAGACACCGGTGACCCGGACGACCGCGAGGTCGTAGCCGCTGTCCTTGCCGATGAGCCGGCCCCGGGCCGTCTCGCCACCGCTGAAGGTGACGGTGATGTCGCCGGAGGTGCCGGCCGGGTCGACGACGTGGTTGTTGGTGAGGATGTGGCCCCGCTCGTCGAGAACGAAGCCGGTGCCGGTGCCCTGTTCGCTGCCGCCGCTGACGTGGAGGGTGACGACGCTGGGCAGCGCGCTGGCGGCGATCCCGGCGACGCTGTCGGGGGCACGGCCGGTGTCCTCGTGGGCGGCCTGCGGCAGTTCGACGGTGGTGAGGCCGCCGTTGCGCTCGATGTACGCGCCGACGCCGCCGCCGAGTACGCCGCAGAGCAGCGCGAGGACCAGCGCGCCGGCGAGCCCGAGCCCGCGCCGCGATGTCCGGGGCGCGGGCGGTTCGCCGGGGTGGCTCAGGGGCTGCGGCGGCTGGTGGGGCCGGGATTGGTGGGGCGGGGCGCCGGGGGTGCTCCAGGGGTCGTACTGGAGCCACTGCGACGGCTGTGGGTGCGGTTGCGGCTGGGGGTGCGGTGAGCCGTACGCGGGCACCGGGGGCTGCGCGGGCGGCGGCACGGGGGTGCCGTGCGGCGGGGTGGGCACCGGGCGCTGCACGGGCGGCGCGGGCGCCCAGGGGCCGGGCTCGCCGTAGGGCGGTGTGCGGTACTCGTCGGGTTCGTGCAACGGCTGCGGACGGGCGGTGCCGTCGACGGCGGGGGCGGCGCCCCGCGTCTCCATGGGCGTGGCCTGGGCCGGTACGGGCGCGGGGGCCTCGGCGGCCGGCGGGGTGGGGGCCGGATGCGGCGCCGCGTCCGGTGGCGTCGGCCGGCTCCACCATTTCGGCTTCTGACCGGTGGGCTTCCCGTCGTTCATGTGCTCCCCGCTACCGCGCTGCTGACCCGTCCACGCCCCTTCGGGCGCCCCTGCGCATGGATTCAACCAGGTCCGGTGACGCTTGCGCAGGGGCAGCGGAAGACCCGTCGGGCGACGGGCCCGACGGGTGGCGGACCCGTCACCGCCGGCCGGTGAACGGCAGGACGCTCGGCGACGGCGCGACGGACGCGCCGGGGGCCGGGCCGGGGGCCGCCGCCGGCCCGGGCGCGGTGGCGAAGTGGAAGGCGGACACGGTGGGCCGTACCAGCAGCGGGGACAGGGGCGCGGCGCCGCTCAGCGAGGTCGCCGAGAGAAAGGGATGCGCTGCCGGTTGCCGCCCCTGCGCGCGGACGACGGGCAGCGGCGACGCGGAGCCCGTACCGGTGCCGGTGCCGAGCCCGCGACGGCGGTCCGCCGCGGCGTTCGGCGTCTGACCGGACGTGCGCAGCGGGGTGACGTTGTTGCCGCCCTCGCCGCGGGCGTCGACGTTGGCGGCTGTCGGCAGCGCACCGCCGAGGGCGATCGCCGCGAAGGACACCGCGCTGGCCGCGGCGAACGCGAACCGGCGTCCCCGCCACGGTGAACGCTCCGCGGTGCCCGGGCGGCCCACCTCGTGGATGCGGAAGCCGGAGCCGGGCCCGCCGGGCAGCGCGAATCCGTCGTGCTTCACGGCGAAGACGCCGCCGTCGTCGAAGCGGCGGTCGTCGAAGTGGCCGCCGCCGAAGCCGCGGTCGTCGAAGGGGCCGGACCGGCCGAAGGGTCTGCCCGGGTCCTGGTCGTCGTCGCCCCGGGCTCCCGGAGCACCCCCGGGCAACCCCTGGAGGCGTGCGAGCAGCCCCTCGGAGGGCGGCGGTGGGGCGGCCTGGGCGAAGACGCTCTTCACCCGGCGCTGGGCGTCGGCCTCGGCCTTGCACCGGGCGCAGGTCGCCAGGTGCGCGAGGACCCGCTCACGGGCGTCATGACCGAGCTCCCCGTCCACCAGCGCGGCGAGCCGGTCCCCCAGGTGCTGTTCCGCGGGGGTCGGACCTGTGCCACTCACGCGGGCCCGCCCTCCCCGCCCACGGCCGCGAAGGCGCGCTGCTCGGCCCGGGCCTCGGGTGACCGGTGCTTGAGGGCCTTGCGCAGATGGGAACGGCCGCGGTGGATACGGCTGCGGACGGTGCCGAGCTTCACGCCGAGGGTCGCGGCGATCTCCTCGTACGACAGTCCCTCGATGTCACAGAGCACGACCGCGGCACGGAACTCGGGCGCGAGGGTGTCCAGCGCCTGCTGCACGTCGGCGTCGAAGTGCGTGTCGTGGAAGACCTGCTGCGGGGAGGGCTCGCGGCTGGGCAGCCGCTCCGCCGCGTCGTCTCCGAGCGCGTCGAACCGGATGCGCTGCTTGCGGCGCACCATGTCCAGGAAGAGGTTGGTCGTGATCCGGTGCAGCCAGCCCTCGAACGTCCCCGGCGTGTACGTCGACAGGGAGCGGAAGACGCGGACGAAGACCTCCTGCGTGAGGTCCTCCGCGTCGTGCTGGTTGCCGGTCAGGCGGTAGGCGAGGCGGTAGACGCGGCCACTGTGGGTGCTGACGATCTCCTCCCAGGAGGGGGGAGCCCACGCCTGCGATTCCGCATCCGATGCGAAGGTCGCCGTGGTGGGTGCGGAGTCGTCGGCTGCGCGGGAACTGTCAGCGGTGTAGGTCACGGATTTCGGCTCACCCGCCGACCTGAGAAAGCGCCGCAGCCGCAGCGCTCGTCCCCGATCCACAGGCGCAGCCGCACCTCCCCTGTCGGCTCTGGTGGTGTCCAGTGGAGCCCCTACCATAGCCACCTCGCCCGTTAGCTCCGGATAAGAATCTTTGCGTGAATTTGGGACCGTCTTCCGGGACTCTTCCGGTCTGGTCCCTCTGCTCCTCCCAACGCACGGTCCCATCTGCGGGTTCCCGGCCCCGAGCGGATACAGTCACCGTTGCGCCAACTACGGGGACAGGAGAGGGTCATTACCGCCAACCGGCAGACGAGCTGGGCGTTCGCCGACGCCTTTGTCGCCGAGGACGAAGCGCTGCGCTGGGCCCGTGACCGGGCCCGGGACGCAGGGCTGCCCTCGGTGTCGCCAGGCACCGGCGCCGCGCTGCGTTTGCTGGCGGCCACCGCGGACGCCAAGGCGGTGGCCGAGATCGGCACCGGTACCGGGGTGTCCGGGATCTACCTGCTGCACGGCATGCGGCCGGACGGCGTCCTGACCACGGTGGACACCGAGCCGGAGCGGCAGCAGTTCGCCAAGCAGGCCTTCCGGGCCGCCGGGTTCGCCGGGAACCGGGCGCGGTTCATCCCCGGCCGCGCCCTGGACGTCCTGCCCCGGCTGGCGGACGGCGGGTACGACCTCGTCTTCTGCGACGGCGACCGGACCGAGTCGCTGGAGTACCTTGCTGAATCGTTGCGCCTGCTGCGCCCCGGCGGGCTCGTCTGTTTCGAGGGCGTCTTCGCCGACGGCCGTACGGTCGACTCGGCGGCCCAGCCGCCCGAGGTGCTGCGGCTGCGGGAGCTGCTGCGGGCGGTGCGGGAGAGCCAGGAGCTGCTGCCGTCGCTGCTGCCGGTCGGCGACGGGCTGCTGTGCGCGGTGCGGCGCGGATGACCGCCGCGCGCGGATACGGCGGGGAGACGACAGCGGATCAGCGGATACGACAGCCCCGGCTCGGTAAGGCACACCGAGCCGGGGCTGTCGTCACATCCATGGGCAGTGTCGCGTCAGCCGACGACCTTCTTCAGCGCGTCGCCGAGGGCATCGGCCTCGTCCGGAGTCAGCTCGACGACAAGCCGACCGCCGCCTTCGAGCGGAACGCGCATGACGATGCCCCGCCCCTCCTTGGTCACCTCGAGCGGGCCGTCGCCCGTCCGCGGCTTCATGGCCGCCATGCTCGTTCCCCTTCCTGAAACCAGCTCATCGTCGCCGACGGCCCTCTGGCATGGGCACGCATCACCGGCATCGAACACATTGCGTCCAGGTCATTATCCCGCATGGCGGGACCCGATGACCAACATCGGAAGGCATCGCTTGCGCAACGCGCTCCCGCAAAACCGCCTATTTCGGCGGTCCGCCTGCGATACTTCGCCGCCGCAGGTCGCGGCGTGGCCGGACTTTCTTTGACGCAGGTCACATGCCGGGCGGCATGTCCGGGCGCGTCGATCTCCGCCATGCTGAGCGGATACGCCGTCATCGACTGAGGGGACCTGCCATGGCCGACACCGTGCTGTACGAGGTGAGCGACGGGCTCGCGACGATCACGCTCAACCGGCCGGACGCCATGAACGCGCTGAGCATCGACACCAAGGTCGCCCTGCGCGACGCGCTGCACGCGGCGGGCGACGACACCGCGGTGCGGGCGGTGCTGCTGACGGCGACCGGGCGGGCCTTCTGCGTCGGCCAGGACCTGAAGGAGCACGTCACCCTGCTGGCCGAGGACCCCGGCAAGACGATGAGCACGGTACGGGAGCACTACAACCCGATCGTCCGGGCGATCACCGGGATGCCGAAGCCGGTGGTGGCCGGGGTGAACGGCGTCGCGGCGGGCGCGGGCCTCGGCTTCGCCCTGGCGGCGGACTACCGGGTGGTGGCCGACACCGCCTCGTTCAACACCTCCTTCGCCGGGGTGGCGCTGACCGCCGACTCCGGCGTCTCGTGGACGCTGCCCCGGGTGGTCGGGCCGGGCCGCGCGGCGGACCTGCTGTTCTTCCCCCGCTCGATCACGGCGCGGGAGGCGTACGAGCTGGGCATCGCCAACCGGCTGGTCCCGGCGGCGGACCTGGCGCGGGAGGCCGCGTCGGTGGCCCGGACCCTGGCGGAGGGCCCCACGGTGGCCTACGCGGCGCTGAAGGAGTCGCTGGCGTACGGCACGGCGCACACGCTGGACGAGGCGCTCGACAAGGAGGACGAACTCCAGACGAAGGCGGGCGCGTCGCAGGACCACGGGATCGCGGTCGAGGCGTTCCTGGCGAAGCAGAAGCCGCGGTACGTCGGCCGTTAGGTCGTGCGGGGCCCGGCGCCCGGTCTCAGGGGGTGGGGTCCCAGGGGGTGGGGGTGGAGCGGGCGAAGCAGTCGGCCAGGTGGTCGTTCACCAGGCCGCAGGCCTGCATCAGGGCGTACGCCGTCGTGGGGCCGATGAAGCGCAGGCCGCGCTTCTTCAGGTCCTTCGACAGCGCGGTCGACTCGTCCGTCACCGCCGGGAGATCGGCGATCGTGCGGGGCGCCGCCGCGCGCGCGGCGGGGTCGGGGGCGTGGGACCAGATGACCCTGTCCAGCTCGCCCTCCTCCCAGCCGGCCAGCACGCGCGCGTTGGCCAGGCAGGCGTCGATCTTGGCGCGGTTGCGGATGATGCCCTCGTCGCCGAGGAGCCGCTCCCGGTCGGCGTCGGTGAACTCCGCGACGGCGGCGATACGGAAGTCGGCGAAGGCCCGGCGGAAGCCCTCGCGGCGGCGCAGGATCGTGATCCAGGACAGGCCCGACTGGAAGGCCTCCAGGCAGAGCCGCTCGAAGAGGGCGTCGTCGCCGTGGACCGGGCGGCCCCACTCCTCGTCGTGGTACGGGATGTAGTCGGCGGCCGACGCACCCCAGGGGCAGCGGGGCCTGCCGTCCGGCCCGGGTACGGTCCCGCCGGTCACCGGTCGCCCTCCTGCTCCCGCTCGCCGTTCTCCGGGGACGGCGGGGCTTGCGGGGGTTCGGGGGACTGCGGGCGGGCCGGGCCCTTGCCGAAGAGGTCCGCGCCGCCGACCGCCGTCGCCTGTGCCCCGGCCAGCGCCGCCTCCAGCTCGGCGATGCGCGCGTCGCGTTCGGCGAGCTCGGCGCCGAGGCGGGCGAGGACGTCGTCCACGTCGGTCATCCGGTACCCGCGCGGGGCGACCGGCAGGCGCAGCGCGTCGACGTCCGCCCGGCCGACGGGCCGGTTCAGCGGCAGCGGGTCCACGAGCTGCTCGGGAGCCGCCTCGGGAAGCACGTCGCTCTCACCGCCGCCGACCACCGCGAGGGTGACCGCGGCGATCACCACGACCATCGCGATCATCAAGAACCAGAACACAGGCGTGCCTCTCCCGGGAAGCTGAAACCGTCTGGCCCCGATCGTGCCATGCGCCACCGACGGCTAAGGTCGCAGGCGACCGAACGCGAGGAGGACGAACGGGATGCTGCGCTTGGGACGGCGTGAATTCGACGCGCACGAGCCGGTGATCATGGCGATTGTGAACCGGACCCCGGACTCCTTCTACGACCGGGGCGCCACGTTCCGCGACGAGCCCGCGCTGGCCCGCGTCGAGCGGGCCGTGTCCGAGGGTGCCGCCATCATCGACGTCGGCGGCGTCAAGGCCGGTCCCGGTGAAGAGGTGACGGCCGAGGAGGAGGCGCGCCGCACGGTCGGTTTCGTCGCCGAGGTGCGGCGGCGGTACCCGGATGTGGTGATCAGCGTCGACACCTGGCGCCACGACGTCGGCGAGGCGGTCTGCGAGGCGGGTGCGGATCTGCTGAACGACGCGTGGGGCGGGGTGGACCCGAAGCTGGCGGAGGTCGCCGCGCGGTACGGAGCGGGCCTGGTGTGCACGCACGCGGGCGGCGCGGAGCCGCGCACCCGGCCGCACCGGATCGCGTACGACGATGTCATGGCGGACATCCTGCGGGTGACGGTGGGGCTGGCGGAGCGGGCCGTCGCGCTCGGCGTCCGCCGGGACGGGATCATGATCGACCCGGGTCATGACTTCGGCAAGAACACCCGGCACAGCCTGGAGGCGACGCGCCGGCTCGGCGAGATGGCGGCGACCGGCTGGCCGGTGCTGGTGTCCCTGTCCAACAAGGACTTCGTCGGCGAGACGCTCGACAAGCCGGTCAAGGAGCGCTTGCTCGGGACGCTCGCGACGACGGCGGTGTCGGCGTGGCTGGGGGCGCGGGTGTACCGCGTGCACGAGGTCGCGGAGACCAAGCAGGTCCTCGACATGGTGGCCGCCATCGCGGGCCACCGCCCGCCGGCGGTGGCCCGGCGCGGCCTGGCCTGAGCCGGGGCTCCCCGGGCCCCGCGAAACGGGCCCCCGGCCGGCCCGGCCCGCCTAGTGGCCCGTTTCCTTGGTGACCAGTGCCACCGCCTCTTCCACGTCGTCCGTGACGTGGAAGAGCAGCAGGTCGCGTTCCGACGCCTTGCCCTGGGCGATGACCGTGTCGCGCAGCCAGTCGACCAGGCCGGACCAGTACTCCGTGCCGAACAGGACGATCGGGAAGCGGGTCACCTTGCGCGTCTGGACGAGGGTGAGCGCCTCGAAGAGTTCGTCGAGCGTGCCCAGCCCGCCCGGGAGGACCACGAAGCCCTGCGCGTACTTCACGAACATCGTCTTGCGGACGAAGAAGTACCGGAAGTTGACGCCGATGTCGACGTGCGGGTTCAGGCCCTGCTCGAAGGGGAGCTCGATACCGAGGCCCACCGAGACGCCCTTCGCCTCCCGCGCGCCCTTGTTGGCGGCCTCCATCGCGCCCGGGCCACCGCCCGTGATCACCGCGAAGCCCGCCTCGACCAGCGCCTTGCCGATCCGGACGCCCGCTTCGTACTCCGGTGTGCCCTCCGGGGTGCGGGCCGAGCCGAAGACGCTGATCGCGCTGGGGAGTTCGGCCAGCGCGCCGAACCCCTCCACGAACTCGGACTGGATCCGCATGACCCGCCACGGATCGGTGTGCACCCACTCGGAGTCACCCGCGGTGTCCAGCAGCCGCTGATCCGTGGTGCCGGGCTGTACCTGCTCACGGCGGCGCAGCACCGGCCCCATCCGCTGTTCCGCGAGCGCCCGCAGTCCTTCGGTGTCGGCCTCGGGGTTGCCCATGACCTGCTCCCTCCGCTGAACATCGTTTCCCGCTCAGGGTAGGTCCAGGCACGTTACAAATGGCGAAATTACGGAGGTCAGGCAGTGAGCCAGTCGTACAGGCGCCGCTCGCAGTGGATGATCCGGTCGACGGCCACGTGCTCGTCCCGCTTGTGCGCGTAGAGCGGGTCGCCGGGCCCGTAGTTGACCGCGGGCACGCCCAGGGCGCTGAACCGGGACACGTCCGTCCAGCCGAACTTGGGGTGCGCGCTGCCGCCCACCGCCGCCATGAAGGCCGCCGCGGCGGGGTGGGAGAGCCCCGGCAGCGCTCCGCCGGTGTGGTCGTCGACGATGAACTCCTCGACGCCGCAGTCCGCGAAGACCTCCCGGACGTGCGCCTCGGCCTCCTCCATGGAGCGGTCGGGCGCGTAGCGGAAGTTGACCACGACGGTGCACTCGTCGGGGATGACGTTGGTCGCGACACCGCCCTCGATGCCGACGGCGTTGAGGCCCTCGCGGTACTCCAGCCCGTCGATCACCGCGCGGCGCGGCTCGTACGTGGCGAGCCGGGCGAGGATCGGCGCGGCGGCGTGGATGGCGTTGGACCCCATCCAGCCGCGCGCGGAGTGCGCGCGCTCCCCCTTCGTACGGAGGTGGACCCGCAGGGTGCCCTGGCAGCCGCCCTCGACCTGGCCGTCGGAGGGCTCCAGCAGGACCGCGAAATCGCCCTCCAGCCAGTCGGGGTGTGCCTCGGCCACATGCCCGAGCCCGTTGAGGTGGGCGGCGACCTCTTCGTTGTCGTAGAAGACGAAGGTGAGGTCGCGGTTGGGCTCCGGGACGGTCGCGGCGATGCGCAGCTGGACGGCCACGCCCGACTTCATGTCCGAGGTGCCGCAGCCCCACAGGACGCCGTTGTCGTCGAGGCGCGAGGGGACGTTGTCCGCGATGGGGACGGTGTCGATGTGCCCGGCCAGGACGACGCGCTGGGCCCGGCCGAGGTGCGTCCGGGCGACGACGTTGTTGCCGTACCGGTCGACCGTCAGGTGCGGAAGGGTCCGCAGGGCCTGCTCGATGGCGTCGGCGAGGGGCTTCTCGGTGCCGCTGACCGAGGGGAAGTCGACGAGCGCGGCGGTCAGCGCCGGACCGTCCTGGGTGAGGTCCAGCAGGGTGGCGGGCATGGTCTCGGACATGGTGCCGAGCCTATCCCGGGGCTCCAGTACGGTGGGCTCCGTGTCCGAGTCCACCCCCTCTCGCCGCTTCAGGATCGCCGCGGGATTCGCCGTGCTGCTGGCGCTGATCGCCTACGTGGCGATGCAGTACGTCACGGGCGGAAAGGGCGGCCCGCGCTGCGTCGTGGGCAGCGGCGGCACCACGTACAGCCTCACGCCCGAGCAGGCGTCGAACGCCGCGACGATCTCCGCCGTCGGCACGAGCCGCGGGATGCCGGAGCGCGCGGTGACCATCGCGCTGGCGACCGCCCTCCAGGAGTCGGCGCTGCGCAACATCCGCTACGGCGACCGCGACTCCCTCGGCCTGTTCCAGCAGCGCCCCTCGCAGGGGTGGGGCACCCCGCGGCAGATCCTCGACCCGGTCTTCTCGGCGCACCGGTTCTACGAGCGCCTCGCCGAGGTTCCGGGGTACTCGCGCCTCCCGTTGACCGTCGCCGCGCAGCGCGTGCAGCGCAGCGGCTTCCCGCAGGCGTACGCGAAGCACGAGCCGGACGCGGCGCTGCTCGCCGCCGCCCTCACCGGGCGCTCCGCCGCGTCGCTGACCTGCACGTCGGGCAGCGGTCCGCGGCGGACGGGCGACCCGGTGAAGGTGCGGGCGGAGCTGGTGCGGTCGTTCGGCGAGGACGTCCTGCCCGGCGGGCCGGCCGGGCCCGGGGGTGCGGGCGGCGGCACGGACATAGCGCTGCCGGTGCCGGTGACCGCCGAGTCCGCGGGCCCGGAGGCCGCGGACGGTGCCTCGCAGCGGGGCTGGGAGCTGGCGCAGTGGGCGGTGGCGCGGGCGGACGCGCTGGGGCTGGCGGAGGTGTCGTACGCGGGCCGGGTGTGGAGCGCGGAGCGGTCGGCGGAGGGCTGGCGAAGGGAAGACCCCGGCCATGCGCGCGGCGGCGACGATTCCCGCGCCGCAGGCGATTCCCGTAACGGCGACGATCCGGGTACGGAGCACGATTCCGGTACGGGGAACCATTCCGGTACGGGGGATGATTTCCGCGACTCCGGCAATGCGCGCGTCGGCGAAGTCCGTATCCGCGTCGCACAGTAGCTCGCACAGCGGGGCGCCAGTTCACCCTCCCGGATTACTTCCGGTCGGCCGCCCGGCACCTTTCACCCGGGAGCCGGTCCCACTCCGTCCTCCGTGCGCGTTTTCCTTGCGATCACTGGGAAGTGACGGTTCTCCTCCCGTTTCGAACGCGACGCGTTTGCCCGTTTTTGCGGGAAGCTGATTATGCGATGCATTACCCATTCTTTACCTTTGGCCACCGCAACCTCCCCCGCCCTCCGACCGGTTGTCACAGCGTCCGATCGTCGGACAGGAACCACAGACAACGACATCTCCCGTCGAAGGAGCACCATGTCCCTCCCCCTGCCCCGTCGGATCGCCCGTGCCGCGCTGCTGATCGCAGCGGGCGCGGCTCCCGTGGTCGGTGCGGCCGGCTCCGCAAGCGCCATGGACCTGCCCCAGGCCACCGACCTCGGTGGCGTGTCGTCGCTCGACACCGCGTCGGTGACCGACACCGTCGGCGGCGCTTCCCGGAACGCCACCGGCCTGGCCGGTGAGGCAGGCAGCGCGACGGTGAAGAAGGCCGTGCCCGCCGTCGGCGACACCGTCGGCAAGACGGGCAAGACCACCACCCCGGCCGCCCAGGAGGCCCTCGGCGACGCGGCGGGCAACGCCGGTGAGATCGCCGGTGGCGCCACCTCCGCCGCGCCCACCGGCGCCCTGGGCAACGGCGGCCTGCCGGCCGTCGACCAGCTCCCCGTCAAGACGCTGCCGGCGCTCGGCCGGTAGCCACCGGCACCGGTCACTCACCCCGCGCCCCACCGGCGGGGTCCCACGGGGTCCGGACGCGGAAGGGCCCGAGGAGCACCGCCCCTCGGGCCCTTCCGTATGCCCGCGTCCGGGTCCGGGTCCGTATGCCCGCGTCCGGGTCCGGCGGCCGGTCAGCCGAGCCGCTTCACCGCGGCCTCGACCCGCTCGTCGGTGGCCGTGAACGCCACCCGCACGAACCGCTCCCCCGCCTCGCCGTAGAAGTCACCGGGCGCGACCAGGACCCCCAGCTCCGCCAGGTACGCCACCGTGTCCCAGCACGGCTCGTCGCGGGTCGCCCACAGGTACAGGCTGGCCTCGCTGTGCTCGATGCGGAAACCGTGCGACTCCAGCGCCGCGCGCAGCGCGGTCCGCCGTGCCGCGTACCGCGCCCGCTGCTCCCGTACGTGGACGTCGTCGCCGAGGGCCACGACCGTCGCCGCCTGCACCGGGGCGGGCGTCATCATGCCGCCGTGCTTGCGGATCTGCAGCAGCTCGCCGAGGACGGCCGCGTCGCCCGCGATGAACGCGGCGCGGTAGCCGGCCAGGTTGGAGCGCTTGGACAGCGAGTGGACGGCGACAATTCCCTCGTACGAACCGCCGCAGACGTCCGGGTGCAGCACGGAGACGGGGTCGGCCTCCCAGCCGAGCTCCAGGTAGCACTCGTCGCTGAAGACGAGCACGCCGTGCTCGCGCGCCCAGGCGACGATCCGGATCAGCTCGTCCTTGGGGATGACCTTGCCGGTCGGGTTGGACGGCGAGTTCAGCCACAGCAGCTTCAGCCCGGCCGGGTCCAGCTCGGTCGGGTCGTCGTAGACGACCGGCGTCGCGCCGCACAGCCGCGCGCCGACCTCGTACGTCGGGTAGGCCAGCCGCGGGTAGGCGACCGTGTCACCGGCGCCGAGCCCCAGCTGGGTCGGCAGCCACGCCACCAGCTCCTTGGAGCCGACCACGGGCAGGACGTTGGTGTGCGCCATGCCGCGCGCGCCCAGGCGCCGCTCGCACCAGCCGGCGAGCGCGTCGCGCAGCGCGGCCGTCCCCCACACCGTCGGATACCCCGGCGAGTCGGCCGCGCCGACCAGGGCCCGCTGGATCAGCTCGGGGACGGGGTCCACCGGTGTGCCGACGGACAGGTCCACGATGCCGTCCGGGTGGGCCGCGGCCGTTTTCTTGAACGGCTCGAGCTTGTCCCAGGGGAAGACGGGCAGGCGTGCGGAGACGGGGGCCACGGTGCTCACTTTCTGGTCCGGAGGGTCCGGAGGACAAACGCGTCGGCCCCGCACGGCGGCGAAGCCGTACGGGACCGGGTGTGCGCGGTCAGTGCCCCTCACCCATGGGGGGAAGCGCTGCGATGAAGGGGTGGTCCCGCTCGATCAGACCGAGCTTCGAAGCACCACCGGGCGAACCCAGGTCGTCGAAGAACTCGACGTTCGCCTTGTAGTAGTCCTTCCACTCCTCCGGAGTGTCATCCTCGTAGAAGATGGCCTCGACCGGGCAAACCGGCTCGCAGGCACCACAGTCGACGCATTCGTCCGGGTGGATGTACAAGGACCGCTGGCCCTCGTAGATGCAGTCGACGGGGCACTCCTCGATGCACGCCTTGTCCTTCACGTCGACACAAGGCTCTGCGATGACGTAGGTCACGCTGTCGTTCCTCCTCGGTAGGGCTGGCTTGCGCGGGAGCGCGGCGTCGTCGATGCCCGCACCTAGTATCTCCGTTCTTGGTAACGATCCGAACAGTGAGGGGCGTACAGACCCGTGGAATTCGCTGGTGGCGGACGGCTGGAGGTCCGGATCACCCCTGCTGACGTGGGGAAACGCGTGTCGGTGCGCCGGTTGGGCGACTCGATGGCGGGGCGGGAGACGTTCACCGACACCGTCGGTGTTCTCACATCATGGAACAAGGGTGTGCTGCTGATCACACGACGGACCGGTGAGAGCGTCCGCATCGCGGAATCCTCGCTCGTCGCGGGCAAGGTCGTGCCCGCCGCGCCGGCCCGGCGGCGCGGCCCAGCGACGGACTTCACGGAGCTGGCGCCGGTCCTGGCGCGCGCCTGGCAGCCGGTGGAGAGCGAGCCGCTCGGCGCCTGGACGCTGCGGGCGGCCTCCGGGTTCACCCGGCGGGCCAACTCGGCGCTGCCCCTCGGTGATCCGGGCGTCCCGCTGGACCGGGCGCTCGCCCGGGTGCGGGCCTGGTACGAGGAGCGGGGCCTGCCCCCGTACATCCAGGTGGCGACCGGTGCGGCGGGCACACAGGAGAAGCTGTGCGCGGCGCTGGAGGAGCGCGGCTGGCGCCGTGAGGTGACGGCGGAGGTACGGGTCGGGGCGCTCGCGCCGGTCGCGGACCGGGACGCGGGAGGCGTGGTCCTCGCGCGCTCCTTCGACGAGGCGTGGCTCCGTCGGTACAACCGGTCCGGCGTGCCGGGACCGCAGGCGCGCGCGGTGCTGGGCAGCGGGCCGTCGGTGTGGTTCGCGTCCGTGCCGGGTGAGCCCGGCGAAGGTGAGGCAGACGTTCCGGCCGCGATCGGGCGGTGCGTGGTCGACGGGCGGTGGGCCGGCTTCATGGCCGTCGAGGTCGACCCGGCCCACCGGCGCCGGGGTCTGGCCACGGCCGTGATGGCGGCGCTGGCCCGGCGCGCGCTCGACGAGGGCGCGTCGGCCGCGTGGCTGCAGGTGGAGGAGGACAACGGCGGGGCCCGCGCCCTGTACGACGGGATGGGCTTCGCCCTTCACCACCTCTACCACCACTTCCGGTCTCCGGAAGCGGGTACGTGAGGCGTATGCACAGCACCGAGTGGCGGCGCCGGTTCGCCGAGGAGGCCCGCGAGGAGCGGCCCGACCTCACGTCCCTGTGCCTGCTCGTGAGCGCGGAGGCCGACCCGGCGCTGGACCAGGCCGGGCTGGACGCCGCCGAGATCGAACTGGACCGGCTGGCGGGACTGGTGCCCTTCGGTCCGAAGAGCCCGCGCGCCTGGGCGGCGGCGCTCGCCGACCTGCTCGGTGAGCGCTGCGGCTTCCACGGCACCCCCGGCGACTACGAGCGTCTGGAGTCGTCGCTTCTCCACCAGGTACTGCGGCGCCGCCGCGGCCTGCCCATCCTGCTGTCCGTCGTGTGGATCGAGGTCGCCCGGCGGGCGGGCGCCCCGGTGTACGGCGTGGCGCTGCCGGGCCACTTCGTGGTCGGTTTCGGGGAGCCCGGCGAACAGGTCCTCGCGGACCCCTTCGACCGGGGCCGGCTCCTGACCGGTCCGGACGTGGAGCTGCTGGTGGCGGGCGCGACCGGGGAACCGCTGCGGCCGTCGATGCTGATGCCCGCCGACCCGCTGGACATCGTCCTGCGGATCCTCAACAACATCCGTGCCTGGGCCGCCGCCCGCCCCGAGTGCTCGCACGTCGCCCTGTGGGCCGTCGAGCTGTCCCTGCTGCTCCCCGCGCACCCGGCACGGCTCCGGTACGAGCGCGCCCAGCTGCTGATCCAGCGCGGCGACTTCATCACGGGGGCGGTGGAGATGGAGGCGTACGCGGAGGTGGTGGCCGGGATCGAGCCGGTGGCGGCGGAGAAGATCCGCGAGCTGGCACGGGCGGCGCGGGCCATGCTGAACTGACGCCGCGCCCACGGGGGTGCCCGTGGGCGGGCGGCGCGATCAGTCGCGGTCGACGTGCTCGCGCAGGATCGTGCCGGTGGTCGCGTCGACCTCGGCGGTGGTCTCGTCCCAGTCCTCCGGTGTGACGACGTCGACGGACCGGATGACCTTGTCGGCGTCGCCCTCGTCGAGCCGGACGGCGCTGACGGTGCCGTTCTTCCCGCCGGTGGCCGTCCCGACGGCCAGCTGGGGTGTCTGCTTCGCCCCGCGGAGGAGGTCGGCCGCCTCGCGCTTGTCGTCGGCGTCCTGGCCGGGCCCTACCCGGGAGTCGGTCACCTTGCCGGACGCGGTGTCCACGCGGAGGGTGCGGACGGTGCCGTCCGGGGGGGCGATCCCGGCGGCCCACTGGGGGGGGGCGCCGGGGGTGGGCGCGCCGGGGCTCGGGCTCGCCCCGGCCGCCGCGCGCTTGAGCTCGATCCCGGTGAGCCCGCCCTGCGGGACCTCGGCGACCGAAGTGGCGGCCGCCTCGCCCCACGGCGCCTTCGCCGCCGGGATGGGGGCCTCGCGCTCGTCCTGGTCCTCGGTGTGGCGCGGGGCGGCCGGGGTCGCGGAGGTGGGGGCGGCTGCGGGGCGGGCCCGCGTGGGTTCGTCGTTGCCGCAAGCGGTGACCAGCACGGTCGAACCGGCGAGGGCGCACACGGCGGCGACGGCACGGATACGGAGGGGGCGGGTCGGAACGCCCATGTCGCCACCCCCACCGCCCGAGCCGGACGGCCATGCCGACTCACCGCGGAGCCAACCCGATCAGGCGCACACCCCCCACCAATGAAAAGCTGTGCACCTGATGAACCCCTTTGACGCCCTCACCCGACTCTGCCCCCCGCCCCTCGCCCCCCGCCCGGTGACCTGGTCGCCCGTCGAGCACGCCCTGGGCACCCGACTGCCCAACGACTACAAGCAGCTCATCGAGACGTACGGCGGCGGCATCTTCGACGAGACGATCTGGGTCCTCGAACCGGACTGCGTCGACGAGGACTACGACCTGGTCGCCCAGACCCGGGAATGCGCGGACGTCCTCGCCGAACTGTGGTCCACCGGCGAACCCAAGCCCGCCGAGCTGCACCCCGCCGGCGCCCGCGCGATCCCCTGGGCGTACGTCGAGGGAAGCGGCCACTTCCTGTACTGGCTCGCCCTGCCGGGCCGGTCGGCGTCGGAGTGGACGGTGCTGCTCAACGAGGGTCGCGGGCCGGAATGGGAGCACCACCATGTGTCCTGCACGGAGTTCCTGGCGGGCCTCATGACGGGCGAGGTGCAGTCCTCCTACTTGCCCGACTTCTACGCCGAAGACCACGTCTTCGAACCGTATGCCGACGTCTGGCCCACCGAGTCCAGCTGAACCCGCCGCCGCCCTTGACGGCCCCGACGAACGACGCCCGGACCTCGGGGCGCACACGACGGCGGGGCCGGACGGCCTTGACCTCTGGGTTGTCACACGCAAACCCCTACCGGGCGTAGCCACACACCTCACCGGATAAGCGGTTCGGCGCACACGGCGGGAGGTCAGGGCCGGGAACCGCTCCGCACGGAGGATCACGGGCCCGGCAAGGTCTTCGGCGGCGACGGGGTCTGGCGACGAGTCAGGTCCGTGCGCTTCGCCGCGACCACGCGCGCGCGACCTGCCGACGGCCGTGAGACGGCTGCGCGACAGCTGCGCGACGGCCCTTTTCCGGCTTGATCGCCTTCGTACGCGCATGAAACGCTGTTCGCACAAGCATGCTGCGAACGGATGTGCGTACGGGGGGATTTGAGGCATGGCCGTCACGGTGCCCGACTGGGCCGACACCTTGCTGGACGTCATCGGTGTGTCCTGGCCGAATGTGGACGAGGACGCCTACCGGGACATGGCGATCGCGCTGCGGGAGTTCGCCGAGGACCTGGAGGACGACGGGCAGCTCGCGAACAACCATGTGACGCGTCTGTTGTCGTCGGGGCACGGCGAGGCGATGGAGGCGCTGAACGGGCACTGGACCAAGGTCAAGGACAAGCACCTCAAGGACGTCACCTCCGCCGCGCGCACGATCGCCACGGCGCTGGACACGGCGGCCGGCGCGATCGAGGCCATGAAGCTCAAGGCGCTGGTCGAGCTGGGCATCCTGGCGGGGCAGACCGGGCTGTCGATGGCGCTGATCCCGGTCACCGGCGGCCTTTCGGCCCTGATCGGCGCCGGGGCGATAGCGGTGGCCAAGAAGGCCATCAGCAAGGCCATCACCGAGTGCATGGAGGAAGCGGTCGGGTACGTCGCCGCCGCGATGACCGAACCGGCGGTCGCGGCGCTGGAGAACCTGGCCGCCGACCTCGTCGTACAGGTCGGCGCCACCGCCATGGACCTCCAGGACGGTGTGAACGTCGACCAGGCCAAGCAGGCCGGCAAGGACGGCTTCGACGAGGGCGTCCAGGGCGCGAAGGACGCCATGCACCTCGCGTCCGCCGGAGGGGGCGGCGGTGGCGGTGGCGGGAAGGGCGGCAAGGACGGCTTCCACATCGAGCACGACGAGCATGACCACGCCTCCACCCAGCTCAACGGCGTCAGCACCTTCATCCACGGCAAGACCACCGGAAAACTGACCAAGGCCAAGACCCACCACGGCCGCACCCGGGGCAAGGACGGCATCGCCGAGGTCCTGGACCCGGTCCTCGACAAGGCCCTGGGCGCCCTGGTGAAGTCGGCCAAGACCATGGGCGACCACGTCGGCCAGACCCTCCCCAAGGCCGTCAAGCAGATCTCCGCCGACCACAAGAAGAACGACGACGACATCCGCGACCGCATCGCCAGGCTCCGCAAGGGCGACGACGGGGACGACGGCCGCGGCCGGTCCGGCGCGAACAACAGCCGGGGCTCCGGCAACGACGCGCACCTCAAGCCGGCCTCACTGCGCGACACCAAGTCCGACCCGCGCCGCCACGGCATCGAACTCAACAAGAAGAAGTGCGAGAACGACCCCGTCGACGTGGCGACGGGCGAGATGACCCTCACGCAGACGGACCTGTCCCTCCCCGGCACGCTTCCGCTCGTACTGCGGCGGACCCATCTGTCCGAGTACCGCTACGGCCACTGGTTCGGCCGCAGCTGGGCGTCCACCCTCGATGAGCGCCTGGAGCTGGACCCCGTCGGCACCGGGGCCATCTGGGCCCGCGAGGACGGCTCCGCCCTGATCTACCCCAGCCTGCCCCTCCCCGACGGCGACCCCGTCCTCCCGCTGGAGGGCCCGCGTCTGCCGCTGGTCCACGGCGGCCAGTACGAGGACGAGACCACGTACCGCGTCACCGACCCGCACACCGGCCTGACGCGCTCGTTCACCGGCAGCCCGTATCGCACCTCCCCCGCCTACTGGCTCACCGAGCTGACCGACCGCAACGACAACCGCGTCACCTTCACCCGCCGCCCCGACGGCACACCCGGCTCGGTCGTCCACAGCGGCGGCTACACCGTCCAGCTCACCACCGAGGACGCCCGCGTCCGCGAGCTGGCACTGCGCACCCCCGAGGGCCCCGTCACCGTCATGACGTACGGCTACGACGCACTCGGCAACCTCGACGCGGTCACCAACTCGTCCGGACTGCCGCTCCGCTTCACGTACGACCCGGAGGGCCGCATCACCTCCTGGACCGACCGCAACGACTCGACGTTCCGCTACGTCTACGACGCGGCCGGCCGCGTCGTCCGCACCATCGGCCCGGACGGGTACCTCTCCTCGACCTTCGCGTACGAGGTCCACTCCGAGACGGGCGACCGCATCACGCGCTACACCAACTCGCTGGGCGCGACGACGACGTACCACCTCAACGACCGCCTCCAGGTCGTCGCCGAGACCGACCCTCTGGGACACACCAGCCGAAGCGAGTACGACCCCTTTGACCGTCTGCTCGCCCACACCGACGCACTCAACCGGAGCACCACCTACACGTACGACGGCCGCGGGAACCTCACCCGTGTCGTACACCCCGACGGTACGGCGGCGAGGATCGAGTACAACGATCTGAACCAGCCCACCTGCGTTACCGCACCCGATGACACCGTTTGGCGTCATGAGTACGACGAGCGCGGCAACCATCTCAGGATCATTGCCCCTGACGGAGCCACCAGTCGCATGGTGTACGGCGCCGCGGGCGCCCCCTCTCAGCTCATCACCCCGTCGGGCGAGAGGGAACTTATCAAGACGGACCGGGCGGGCCTGCCCCGAGTAGTCACTGACCCGTTGGGGAATGTCACCACAATCACTCGTGACGCCTTTGGCCGGCAGGTGTCCATGGTCGACGCTTCGGGCGCAGAAGTCCGGCTGTCGTGGAACATCGAAGGTCTGCTCACCAGTCGTACCGATCCGGACGGGTCCCAGGAATCATGGGAGTATGACGGTGAGGGAAATTGCGTCGCCCATGCTGACGCACTCGGTCAGGTAACTCGTTACGAGTACGGGCATTTCGACAGCCTCACTTCTCGCACCGGCCCCGACGGCAGTCGTCACGTCTTCAGTTACGACACGGAGCTGCGGTTGGTCCAGGTGACCAACCCGGACGGTCTCTCCTGGCACTACTCATACGATGCGGCCGGTCGACTGACGGGCGAGACCGACTTCGACGAACGCGCGGTTGCCTACAGCTATGACGCGGACGGGCAACTCATTTCTCGCATCACACCGCTCGGTCAGGCAATCAAGCTGCGCCGGGACGCCATGGGCCGCGTCATGGCCAAGGACGTGACCGGCACGGTCACCCAATACACGTACGACCACGCGGGCCGCTTGCTCAGTGCTGTAGCACCCGACTCCTCTCTCCATCTGGAGCGGGACAGCCTTGGCCGGATCCTGGCTGAGACCGTGGACGGCCGTACCATCAGGTACACATACGACCCCAACGGCCGTCGCCTGACCCGCGTCACGCCGACCGGGGCAGTCACCCGGCTCAGCTACGACCAGGCCGGAAATCGCGATGGTCTCCACGTCGACGGACACCGGCTGTCCTTTGCCCACGACCCCCTCGGACGCGAGCTCAGGCGCACCTTCGGCGCTCCGGACAGTCGGTTGAGCTTGACCAGCGCCTGGGACGCGGCGGGACGTCTCAGCGAGCAACAACTCACCGCCGGGGCGCGCACCGTCACCTCACGCGCCTACCGGTACCGCGCGGACCATCACCTCATCGCACTTACCGACCGGGTCAGGGGAACTACCAGGCGGTACACCCTTGACCCGATGGGACGCCCGCTGAGCGTCCACGGCAACGGGTGGACCGAGCGATACGCGTACGACGCGACCGGCAATCAAGTTTCCGCCGAGTGGCCCGATGTCGCCCACCCGGAGGCGCGCGGCGAGCGCACCTATACGGGAACCCGTCTGCTCACAGCCGGCGCCGTCCGCTACACGTACGATGCCGCTGGCCGTACCGTCATCCGGCGCAAGACCCGGTTGTCCCGCAAAGCCGACACCTGGAAATACACCTGGGACGCCGAGGACCGTCTCATCTCCTGTACCACTCCCGACGGGGCTCGATGGACCTACAGATACGACCCGCTCGGCCGGCGCATCGCCAAACTGCGCCACGCCCCGGACGGTGCGATTGTCGAGCAGACCACCTTCACCTGGGACGGCACCATCCTGGTGGAGCAGTCCGACTCCACCACCGGCACCATACTGACGTGGGACCACGACGGCAGCCGGCCTCTCACGCAGTTGGAGCGCCGCCACACTGATCAGGCTACGGTCGACTCCCGTTTCTTCGCGATCGTCACGGACCTGATCGGCACACCCACGGAGCTGGTCGATGAGCGCGGCGACATCGCGTGGCATACCAGAGCCACACTCTGGGGAACCACCACCTGGAACCGCACCGCCGCTGCCTACACTCCGCTGCGCTTTCCGGGGCAATACGCCGATCCTGAGACCGGCCTGCACTACAATTATTTCCGACATTACGACCCCGATACGGCCCGCTATACCGCACCGGACCCCCTGGGGCTCGCCCCTGCCCCCAATCCGATCGCCTATGTCACCAACCCCTGCGGCACTGGAGATCCTCTGGGTCTGGCGCCTTGCAAGGAACTCGAGGCTCCAAAACCCGCCTCCGCACACCGAAACAGAGCGGGTTCCGTCACGGGCGGGGGCAATTTGAGGGACGTCGACGGACGTTGGCTCAGAGGCAGCGCCGGAAACGCCGGGCGGGTCCCGGGGCAGGTCGCTCGAGCCCTGCAGGGGCGTCAATTCAAAAACTTCGACGATTTCAGAGAGGCATTCTGGATGGAAGTCTCCAGGGTGCCTGAGATAGCCTCACAATTCAGCCCCTCCAATCAAACCCTTATCGCACAGGGGAAAGCCCCGTTTGCTGTGCCCGAGCAGGCTGTCGGCGGGAACATGCGCTACGTTCTCCACCATATCCAACCCATTCAACACGGCGGCGGCGTCTACGACCTGGACAACATCCTCGTACTCACACCCCAGCAACACCGCGAAATATTGGACCCCAAGTACCACATGGGATAAAATGCGACCCATCCGCACGCGGGGAGGAACACAGAATGAATCGGGATGAATTGATTCGCCTTGTCGAGCGCATCATGGCTGGCGAAGGAACGGAAGAAGAACACGATCAGCTGGTTCAGCTGCTGCAGAAGAACGTGCCGCACCCTCGTGTCGTCGGCTTGATCTACCATTCGAGCCCCCCGCTCTCCGCCGAGGAAGTCGTTGATCAAGCGCTGGCGTATCGACCTATCGCACTCTGAGGGCTTGGCGGAACGGCACGAGAGGCACCCGGGAGGCACAAAGGCCTGGTCGACCGCGATGTTCCGATTCGGGTAGTGGTCTGCGAGCGCCATATCCGCGAGTCCACACGGTTGGTTCCAGAGACAACCACGGCGTGGGCTCACCCCGGGGGGTGGAACTCCGGACGAGGCGTTCGGCCCGGTCATGGGCACTCCCCCCGTACTGAGGGAACCTCTGAAGCGAACGAAGCCCCCGCCCGGCGAACCGGACGCTGTCGGTAAAGCCGGGGGCGTGCGTGTCGACGGCCTGTGCGACCCCGTTGGGGTTGTGCAGGCCGTCGTCGTGTTCCTGGGGTGGGTTGGTGTCGTTGCGTAGGGTGGAGTTGGCGGAGATCCCGGAGGAGACCGTGCGGGTGGCTCGTGCGGTGTTCCCGAAGGGCCGTGGCGATGCGGGGGGCGGCCGGTGGTGTCGCCGGCCCGGCTGGCGCTGGTGTCGGTGTTGCAGTTCACGGAGGGGTGACCGACGGCAGGCCGCACACGCGGTCCGTACGCGGCTGGACTGGAAGTAAGCCCTGTCCCTTGAGTTGACCGATACCGGCTTCGACTTCTCCGTGCTCAGCGAGTTCCGTGCCCGGCTGGCCGACAGCGACGGGGGCCGGATGGTGTTCGACACGGTCCTGACCGCGGCTGGGAAGGCGGGGCTGGTCAGAGCGGCAGCGCACGGACCAGCGGCCGGGGACTGGCTGGCGGGGTGGCGGCGCCGGAGTGGTTCGGGCGAAGTTCCCGACACGTGGCTGCAGGTCCTGTCCGGCCCGACAGGAGTGCACGAACTCACCAAAGGCCGCTACATCACCCTGCGGCCCCGGCCCGAACACGAGATCCTGCAGCAGATCCGGCCTGAGCAGGACAGTGATCAGTGGCGCAAGCGCTACGGACACCCGCGCCGGCGTCGAGGGCACCATCTCCCAGGCCATCCAGGCTTTCGGCTTGCGCAGATTTCGCTACCGTGGCCTGACGAAGACCAGGCTGCAACACCACCTCACCGGCGCCGCGATCAATCCCGCCCGCATCGATGCCCGGTTCACCGGCAGACCCCTCGCCCGCACCCGGACCTCACCCTTTGCAGCACTCCGCCCCACTGGATGAAATCCAGCGGGGCGGAATCAACCCACAGCGTCCGGTTCGCCGGGCGGGGCTTCGGGGCGCCGGGGGCGCGGGGCTCAGCCCTCGCCGTCCAGCTCGATCGTTTCCGTGCGTTCCGCCGGGGTCTTGCCCAGCAGGGCCGTCTGCATCGCGTGGGCCACGTCGTCGGCGCCCACCTGGTGCTTCTGGCCGTCGCCCTTGGTGATCATGATGCCGTCGAAGACACCGTCCAGCAGCTCGTTGATCGCGTTCTTGTCGTAGACCTCGACCAGGCGGCCGTTGACCGGCTTCATGGAGAGGATCTTCGGCAGCGAGCGCGCCGGGCCGAACTGGATCTGTTTGCCGCCCGCCTTGATGGTGACCAGGCCGGACATGGCGGGCCTGGCGAACTCCTTCATCGCCCGGTCCAGTTCGGCCTTGGTGATCGTCGGTTCCTTGGTCGTGACGGGGAGTTCGACGATGTTCTCCTCGCCCGTCTCGACCTGGGCGCGGTACGCGTCGCGGACCGAGATCATCGAGCTGCGCACGTCGAGGCCCTTGCCCGCCTTGCCGGGGACCGCGACGGCCTTGCCCGGCTCGAACTTGATCGTGCCCTCGGTGGCCGTACCCGAGGCGCCCGCCAGGTCGGTCAGGGCGACGACCAGCTTCTCCTCGTCGACGGGGAAGACCGGCCGGGCCTCGCGTTCGACGCCGAAGAGGGAGCCGATCACGGAGACCGGGTTGTAGTCGCTGCCGGCCGCCGCGCGCACCGTCTCCTGGCTGTCCAGGGACAGGCCCGCCTTGTCCGGGGCCAGCTCCTCCTTCGTGCCGTCCACGGAGAGCCGCAGCGGCGCGGAGGCGCGCTTGCCGAAGGCGGCGTCGAGCTTCTGGACGGCCTCCTCCTTCGTACCGCCCCCGATGTCCACGCCCAGGACCGTGGTGCCCTTGGGGACCTCGGAGTGGTTCAGGAGCAGACCCGCGCCGTACGCCACGCCCGCCAGGGCGAACGCGCCCACGCCGAGGAGGACCAGCTTCGAGCGGCCCTTCTTCTTCGGTGCGGGGGCGGAGGAAGGGGCAGGGGCCGGGCGGGGGGCCGGCGCGGGAGCCGGAGGCTCGGGCGCGGCGTGCGTCGACGCCACCTGGGCCGGGCCCGTCACCGGGAACGGCGAGGGCGACGGGGCGCCGCGGTGGTCGGACGGGATCACCGGAAGGCCGCTCGTGAGCGTGTCACCGGAGACGTTCCCACCCGGCGGCGGTCCGGCCGGACCGGCCGGTCCGGTCGCCGCCCCCGGCCCGGGTGCGGGCGCGGGGTTCTGCGGGGTCAGTACGGCGGTGTCGTCCGCCATCCGGGGGACGGCGCCCATGCTGCCCGTCGCCGGGCCCGTCGTCGGCCCGGAAGGACCGGCGCCGTACGGCGGGCCGTCGGCGGTCGCCGCCAGGCCCTGGAGGGAGCCGCCGCCCGGACGGGGATGGCCGCCCACCACGGGGGCCGCGCCGGGGTGGCCCGTGCCGTTCGCGCCGGTGCCGTTCGCCGGCGTCGGCGAGGGCGAGGGCGCCGGAGGCTTGCGCGGGGCGAACCAGTCGCTCGTCGACTTCGCCTGCGACGGCGACTGCGACGGCGACTGCGACGGCGACTGCGACTGCGGCGGCTGTGACTGCCCCTGCGCGGGTGGCGCGGGCGGCTTCGGCTGCCCCGCCTCCCCCCTTGGCCGGGGCGGCGCGTCCTCCACCGGCCGCTCGGCGACCCGAGGCGCCGGAGCCGCAGCCGCGGCGGCGGCGTCCGCCTCGCTCATCGGCTTGCGCATGACGACCGGCGGGATCGGCCGCGAACCCGGGATGTTGATCCGGATACGCGTGGTCAGCGTGGTTTCCGTCTTCGGCTCGTCCGGCTCCGCGGCGGCCCGGTCGGCCTCCTCCGGAGCGTCCTGCGTCGGGTGCAGCGACGGATACTGGCGCGATCCGTACGGCGGCGTTCCCGAGGGGTACGCGGCTCCGCCGCGCCCCTGGGGGCCGGAGGACGAACTGTCAGTTTCACGACTCAATGCAGGTTCTCCCGGTTGGCTCCGCCGCCCGCACTCACACCCGCGGGCGCCCGGCGGCGCGCACCACCATACTGGCCACCGCCGGGGCGTATCCCGCGACCAGGGGAACACGAACGGTCATTCCGGCCCAAGTCCGGTCGGTCCGGGCACGTCAGGACTCCCGTCGGCGGGGCGTACCGCCCGGTTGCGGCACTCGCACCATCGTGGCGCAGATCACAGCGACGGCCATCCCGCCCAGCAGGAACACCAGCTCGGCGATGCCGCCCGCGAAGACGCCGTCGCCCTCGGGGCGGCCGAAGCTGAGCACCACGACGGCGGCGAGCCAGCCGAACCCCGCCGCCCCCACGCCCACCGTCGTGCCGGTGAGCCGCAGCCCGCCGTAGAAGAGGCCGGCCGTCGCCGCGAGGGCGAGCAGCAACCCGCCCGGGAACCAGCCGCTTTGGACCAGCGAGCCCGCGACTCCGACCAGCGAGCCGAGGACGGCGAGACCCACGTAGGACGCGACACGGGTGACACTCATGACGCGCCCCCCTTGAGTCCCTCGAATCCGTTGAGTCCCTCGAATCCTTCGATTCCCTCGAACAGGTCGTGCTCGCGCTCACCGGCGGGCGCTCCGGACCGGCCGTGCGCCAACTGGTAGTACTCGGTGGTGAAGAGGGGCTGGCCCCGCTTGTTCGAGAGGGCGAAGAAGGGCCCGTCCACGGCGATCTGGGTGGCGTGCGCCCGCATGGCGGCGGCCTTGCGCTCCGCGTACGGCGTGCCGTCGATCTCCGTCGTGACCAGCGCGTCCTCGACGATGCCCGGTACGTCGCCGATGTCGGCGACCTCCGGGAACGTCCCGGTCGCGCGCAGCCGCGCGAAGGCCTCTTCGGCGACCGGACGCGGCACCCGGTTCCAGTAGATCTTGGCGATCTCGTGCGGGTCGCCGAGGTCTCGCCGGTAGGCGCGCTCCGCGGCCAGTTCGGCGGCGCGCATGGCGACGCGGTGCGTCTGGATGTGGTCGGGGTGGCCGTACCCGCCGTCCGGGTCGTAGGTGACGAGCACCTGCGGGCGGACCGACCGGATCACCTCGACCAGGTACGGCGCGGCGTCGTCGACGTCCGTGTCCCAGAAGGCGCCGTCGCGGTGGTTCTGCGGGGCGCCCATCATTCCGGAGTCGCGGAAGCGGCCGGGGCCGCCCAGGAAGCGGTGGTCGGTGACGCCCAGCTCCTTCATCGCGGCGGCCAGTTCGCCGACGCGGTGGGGGCCGAGCCGGTCGTCCCGGTCGGGTGCCAGATGGGCGAGGGCGGGCGGGATGACCTCGCCCTCCTCGCCGCGTGTGCAGGTCACGAGGGTGACCTGGGCGCCCTCGGCCGCGTACTTGGCCATGGTGGCGCCGTTGTTGATCGACTCGTCGTCGGGGTGCGCGTGCACCAGGAGCAGACGACGGGCGGGCATTTCCGTCATACGGACACCCTAGAGCCCCTGGAGCACGGAGCCCGCGTGCTCAGAACTTGATGCCGCCGATCATGCTCGCCACGTTGGTGGTCAGCTCGCTGATGGTGGGGGCGATGGAGGAGCTCGCCAGGTAGAAGCCGAGGAGCATGCAGACCGCCGCGTGTCCGCCCTTGAGGCCCGACTTCTTGATCAGCAGGAAGACGACGATCGCCAGCAGCACCACCGCCGAAATCGAGAGTGCCACGGCGGTTCACCTCCATACATATTCAGTCCGGACCGGGCAGCGTGCATGTGCCGGAGGGTCTATACCCACCTGGTGCTACGGATCATAACTATCCGTTCTCACGCATCGATCGGTGCACGGCAGCACATGGGGGCGCACGACCGCTACTTTCGGACGCATGACGCCACGGCAACATCTCTCGTTCCCCCGTCAGTACGCCAGGACCCAGCGCTTCTCCCTCGGCGCACCCCGGGCGTTCACCGTCTCACCCGACGGTCACCGGGTGGTCTTCCTCCGCTCTCCCGGCGGGACGCGCCGCGCCCACCACTTGTGGGTGCTCGACCTGGAGGGGGAGCCGCGCGAGCGGGTCGCCGCCGACCCGGAGGCCCTGCTCGGCGGCGCCGAGGAGGAGTTGTCGCCGCAGGAGCGGGCGCGCCGGGAGCGCAGCCGCGAGGGAGCGGGCGGCATCGTCGGCTACGCGGTGGACCAGGCCGTGGAGTTGGCGGCGTTCGCGCTGTCCGGGCGGTTGTACGTGGCGGAGTTGCGGGCCGGGACGGCGCGTGAACTGCCCGTGCGTGGTCCGGTGATCGATCCGCGGCCCTCCCCCGACGGGCGGCACATCGCGTACGTGGCGGGGGGAGCGCTGCGGGTGACGGCGGTGGAGGGGGGCGGGGACCGGGCGCTCGCCGAGCCGGAGGCGGACGGTGTCACGTACGGGCTCGCGGAGTTCATCGCGGCGGAGGAGATGGGGCGCTCGCGCGGCTTCTGGTGGGCGCCCGGGTCGGACCGGCTGCTGGTGGCGCGGGCCGACGACAGCGGCGTACAGCGCTGGTGGATCGCCGATCCGGCGCATCCGGACCGGGAGCCGGCCGAGGTGGCCTATCCGGCGGCGGGGACGGCCAACGCGGACGTACGGCTCTGTCTGCTCGGGCTGGACGGCTCGCGCACCGAGGTGGAGTGGGACCGGGCGCGTTATCCGTATCTCGCGCGCGTGCACTGGTCGCCGGCGGGGGCGCCGCTGCTGCTGGTGCAGGCCCGGGACCAGCGCACCCAGGTCTGTCTGGCGGTGGACACGGAGTCCGGGGGGACGCGCACGGTGCACGTCGACGAGGACCCGGACTGGCTGGAACTGCTCGCGGGGGTGCCGGCCTGGGCTCCGGACGGCCGGCTGGTGCGAATCGCGGACGAGGGAGGCGCGCGGGTGCTGGCCGTGGGCGATCGCGCGCTGACGGGCGCGCGGCTCCACCTTCGCGCGGTACTCGACGTCGGCGACAACGACGTACTGGTCCAGGCGTCGGCGGGCGAGGAGGCGGCCGACCCGGAAATTGGCCAGATTCATGTGTACCGGGTCAATGAACTGGGCGTCGAGAGGCTGTCCGAAGGCCCGGGGGTGCACTCGGCGGTCCGGTGCGGGGCGGTGACCGTGCTGGCGTCGGCGCGGCCAGGCGTACCGGGGGCGCGGGTGCGGGTACTGCGGGACGGCGGGCAGGTGGCGGAGGTCGGCTCGCACGCCGAGACGCCGGTGCTCTCGCCGCGCCTGACGCTCACCGAGTCGGGCGCGCACCGCATCCCGTGCGCGGTGCTGCTGCCGAGCGCGTACGAGGACGGCGACGGGCCGCTGCCGGTGCTGCTGGACCCGTACGGCGGGCCCCACGGGCAGCGGGTGGTGGCCACGCACAACGCGCACCTCACGTCGCAGTGGTTCGCCGAGCAGGGTTTCGCGGTGGTCGTGGCGGACGGGCGGGGCACGCCGGGCCGGTCGCCCGGTTGGGAGAAGGCGATCAAAGGCCGGCTGACGCTGACGCTGGACGACCAGGTGGAGGCGTTGCAGGGGCTGGCCGGCCGGTTCCCGCTGGACCTGGACCGGGTGGCGATCCGGGGCTGGTCGTACGGCGGTTATCTGGCCGCGCTGGCGGCGCTGCGGCGGCCGGACGTCTTCCACGCTGCGGTGGTGGGGGCGCCGGTGACCGATCAGCGGCTGTACGACACGCACTACATGGAGCGCTACCTCGGCATGCCGCAGGACGCCCCGGAGGTGTACGAGGCGAACTCGCTGGTGGGCGACGACGGTTTGGTGGCGCCCGAGGAGCCGGCCCGGCCCATGATGCTCGTCCACGGTCTGGCGGACGACAACGTGGTGGTGGCCCACACGCTGCGGCTGTCGTCGGCGCTGCTGGCGGCGGGGCGGCCCCATGAGGTGCTGCCGCTGTCGGGCGTGACGCACATGACGCCGCAGGAGCAGGTGGCGGAGAATCTGCTGCTGCTTCAGGTCGACTTCCTGAAGCGGTCCCTCGGGATGGTGTGAACGGCGACCGGCCGGGGCGACATGGCGACGCCCCGGCCGGTCCACGGCACCCGCACGGCCGTACGCCGTCCACCCTGCCCCGTCCGTATATCGGACATGGGTCGGCCTCATTACTCCCGCGTTAAAGGAGGTGAGGGCCGATCAGCCGGTGTATCCCGGGACCACCTGACGCTCCTCGGCGAAGTGGCAGGCGGAGTGGTGCCGGGCCGGGGTGTCCAGGTGGGCCAGACGGTCCGGGACCGCGAGCGGCGGCGCCTCCAGGGCGCACTGTTCGCGCGCCTTCCAGCACCGGGTACGGAAGCGGCAGCCGGACGGCGGATCGGCGGGTGAGGGGACGTCACCGGTGAGGAGGATCCGGTCGCGGTCCTTCCGGGCGTCCGGGTCGGGGACCGGGACGGCGGACAGCAGGGCCTGGGTGTACGGGTGCGTGGGGTGGTCGTAGATCTCGGTGTCCGTGCCCGTCTCGACGATCCTGCCGAGGTACATCACGCCGACCCGGTCGGAGATGTGCCGCACGACGGACAGGTCGTGTGCGATGACGACGTAGCTGAGGCCGAACTCGTCCTGGAGCCGCCCCATCAGGTTGACGACCTGTGCCTGGACGGAGACGTCCAGCGCCGACACCGGCTCGTCGGCCACGATGATCTCCGGCCGCAGGGCGAGACCGCGGGCGATGCCGATGCGCTGGCGCTGGCCGCCGGAGAACTGGTGCGGGTAGCGGTGGACGTACTCGGGGTTGAGGCCCACCACGTCGAGCAGCTCCTGCACCTTGCGGCGCCGGTCGCCCTTCGGGGCGACCTCGGGGTGGATCTCGAAGGGCTCCCCGATGATGTCGCCGACCGTCATCCGCGGGTTGAGCGAGGTGTACGGGTCCTGGAACACCATCTGAATGTTGCGGCGCACCGCCTTCAGCGCGCGCCCGGACAGCCTCGTGATGTCCTCGCCCTTGTAGAGGATCCGCCCGGCCGTGGGCCGCTCCAGGTTGACGAGCATCCTGGCGACCGTGGACTTGCCGCAGCCGGACTCCCCCACGATGCCGAGCGTCTCGCCCGCGCCCAGCTCGAAGTCGACGCCGTCCACGGCCTTGACCGCGCCGACCTGCTTCCTGAAGAGGACGCCCCGCGTCAGGGGGAAGTGTTTGACCAGTCCGCGCACCTCAAGAAGGGGAGGCATCGAGGGTCTCCTTCCAGAAGTGGCAGGCGCTGCGCCGGTCGCCGGCCGCCGGCAGGACGTCGTGGAGGGGCGGTACGTCGACGCGGCACAGGTCCCGGGCGCGCGGGCAGCGGGGGTGGAAGGGGCAGCCGGGCGGGATGTCCAGCAGGCTGGGCGGCAGGCCCTTGATCGCGTACAGCTCCTTGCCCTTGTGGTGCAGGCGCGGGATCGAGTCGAGCAGCCCGGCGGTGTAGGGGTGAGCGGCGCGCTTGTAGATGTCGTGGACGGGCGCGGTCTCGACGATCCGGCCCGCGTACATGACGGCGATGCGGTCGGCGACGTCGGCGACGACGCCCAGGTCGTGGGTGATGAGGATCAGGCCCATGCCCAGCTCCCGCCGGAGCTCCGAGAGCAGCTCCATGACCTGCGCCTGGACGGTGACGTCGAGGGCGGTGGTGGGCTCGTCGGCGATGATCAGGGCGGGCTCCAGCGCCATCGCCATGGCGATCATGACGCGCTGGCGCATGCCGCCGCTGAACTGGTGCGGGTACTGGCCGGCCCGCTCCCGGGCGGCGGGGATGCGCACCCGGTCCATCAGCTCGACGGCCTTCGCTCTGGCGTCCTTCTTCGACATGCCCCGGTGGACCACGAACATCTCGCCGAGCTGGTCGCCCACGCTGAGCACCGGGTTCAGCGCCGACAGCGCGTCCTGGAAGATCATGGCGATCTGGGCGCCGCGGATCCTGCGCCGGGCGTCCTCCTTGAGCGTCAGCAGGTCCTGGCCCTTGAAGAGGATGCTGCCGCCCGTGATGCGGCCGGGCGGCATGTCGAGGATGCCCATGATCGCCTGCGCGGTGACGGACTTGCCGGAGCCCGATTCACCGAGCACGGCGAGCGTCTCGCCGGCGTCGACCGCGTACGAGACGCCGTTGACGGCGTGCGCGGTCCCTTCCCGGGTGCGGAACTCGACGCGCAGGTCGCGTACTTCCAGCAGCATGGTGGCCTACCGCAGCTTGGGGTCGAGGGCGTCGCGCACGGCGTCGCCGAGCATGATGAACGCGAGCACGGTGATGCTCAGGGCGCCGGCCGGCCACAGCAGCATGTGGGGGGCGTTGCGGATCTGCGGGGCGGCGTTGGAGATGTCGATGCCCCAGGAGACGGTGGGCGGGCGCAGCCCGACGCCGAGGAAGGACAGCGTCGCCTCCAGGGCGATGTACGTGCCCAGGGCGATGGTCGCCACGACGATGACGGGGGCGAGGGCGTTGGGGGCGACGTGGCGCAGCAGCATGCGCCCACTGCCCGCGCCGAGCGCCCGGGCCGCCTGCACGTAGTCGTTCTGCTTGGCGGTGATGACGGAGCCGCGGGCGATGCGGGCGAGTTGCGGCCAGCCGAGCAGCACGATGAAGCCGACCACGGGCCACACGGTGGAGCTGGTGAGGACGGAGAGGAAGACCAGGCCGCCCAGGACGACGGGGATGCCGAAGAACACGTCGGCGACCCGTGACAGCAGGGCGTCCCACCAGCCGCCGAAGAACCCGGCGAGCCCGCCCAGCAGGCTGCCGAGCAGAGATGCGCCGACGGTGGCGCAGACGCCGACGGTGATGGAGGCGCGGGCGCCGTGCACCGTACGGGTGTAGACGTCGCAGCCCTGGGTGTCGTACCCGAACGGGTGACCCGGGGCGGAGCCCTGCTGCGACTTGGACAGGTCGCACTTCAGGGGGTCGCCGGCGGCGAGGATCTGCGGCCAGACGGCGATCAGGAGGAGGAAGACGATGAGGAGGGAGGAGACGAGGAAGACGGGGTTGCGGCGCAGCTGGTGCCAGGCGTCGGACCAGAGGGAGCGGGGCCGGCCTCCACCCGGGCCGACGCTTTCGGCCTCGCTCATGGCGAGGTCCATGGCGCCGCCCGCTCCGGTCGGGGCGATGGCCTCGTTCGGGTTCTCGTACGGCCGCGGGAGCGGGTTTTCGTAAGACGTCTCGTAAGACGTCTCGTACGGCTTCTCGTACGGCTTCTCGTACTGCTCAGGCATAACGGATCCTCGGGTCCAGGACCGCGTACAGCAGGTCGACGAGCAGGTTCGCCACCAGGAAGACGATCACGAGGATCGTCACGAAGCCGACGACCGTGGGGGCGTTGTTGCGCAGGATGCCCTGGTAGAGCTGGTAGCCGACGCCGTGGATGTTGAAGATCCGCTCGGTGACGATGGCGCCGCCCATGAGCGAGCCGACGTCGGCGCCGATGAAGGTGACCACGGGGATCAGGGAGTTGCGCAGCAGGTGACGGGTGATCACCCGGTGGCGGGGCAGGCCCTTGGCGATGGCGGTGCGGACGTAGTCGGCGCGGATGTTCTCGGCGATGGAGGTGCGGCTGAGGCGGGTGACGTAGGCGAGCGAGACCAGGGCCAGGACCGTGCCGGGCAGGATGAGTTCGTCGAGGCGGGCGTCGTAGGAGACCGAGGGGCTCACCCAGCCCCACTTCACCCCGAGCAGGAACTGGAGCAGGTAGCCGGAGACGAAGGTGGGCACGGAGATGACGACGAGCGTGAGGACGAGCAGGCCGGTGTCGAGGGGGCGGCCCCGCTTGAGCCCGCTGACGACGCCGAGCGTGACGCCGATGACGACCTGGATGACGACGGCGACGAGGGTGAGCCGCAGGGTGACGGGGAAGGCGGACGCCATCAGCTCGGTGACCCGCTGGCCGTTGAAGGCGGTGCCGAAGTCGCCCTGGAAGATCTGGCCCATGTAGTGGAGGTACTGCTTCCACAGGGGCTGGTCGAGGTACAGGTCCTTGCGGATGCGGGCGGCGGTGGCGGGGTCGGGCGCCCGGTCGCCGAAGAGGGCGGCGACCGGGTCGCCGAGCGCGTACACCATGAAGAAGATGAGGAAGGTGCTGCCGATGAACACCGGGATCATCTGGAGCAGCCGCCGGATCACATAGCGTCCCATGGGGGCTCCGGTCCGTCGCAGGGCGTCAGCTGACCTTGATCTCGTGGTAGACCGGGACGCTGAACTGGTTCAGCGCCACGTCGGAGAGCCGGTCCGAGTAGCCGGCGCTGCCGTTCTGGTACCAGAGGGGGATGACCGGCATCTGCTCGGCGAGGATCCCCTCGGCGGCCTGGAAGTCCCCGACGGCCGTGGTCTGGTCGGACTCGCGGTTCGCCTTGTCGACGAGGGCGTCGAACCGCTTGTCGCTGAACCTGCCGTAGTTGGCCGAACCGCCGGTGTAGTACAGCGGCTCCAGGAAGTTCTGGATGAGCGGGTAGTCGGCCTGCCAGCCCGAGCGGAACGGGCCGGTCATCTTGAACGTGGTCGTGCGGCTGCGGTAGTCGGCGAAGGTGCCGACCGGGTTGACGGTGCAGACGGCGCCCCTGCCGAGCGCGTTGTTGACGCTGTTGCAGACGGCGTCCATCCAGGCGCGGTGCGAGCCGGTGTCCACGTTGGAGGTGAGCGTCAGCTTGCCGCCGGGCAGGCCGCCGCCCTCCTCGATGAGCTTCTTCGCCCGGACCGGGTCGTATGTACAACTCTCGCCGCACAGCTCCTTGTAGCCGCCGTCCCCGCCGAGCGCCGGGGAGGTCCAGTCCTTCGCGGCGGTGCGGGTGCGCTGGTAGATCTGCCGGGTGATCTCGTCGCGGTTGATGGCCATGGACAGGCCGCGGCGGACCTTCTCCATGCCGGGCTTGGCCCACTCGGGGCGGTACATCGGGAACGCGAGCGTCTGGATGATGAGGGCGGGCTGGTTGATGTAGCGGTCGCCGAGGTCGTTCCTGACGTTCTTCAGCTGCTGGGCGGGTACGTCGTCGACGAGGTCGAGGTTGCCCGCCATCAGGTCGGTGTAGGCGGTGTTGTTGTCGGTGTAGACGGTGAGGTCGACGCCGGCGTTGCGGGCCTTGTCGGGGCCCGCGTAGCCGTCCCAGCGGCGCAGCTTCATGCCGCTGCCCTTCCGGTACGACTCGACGGTGTACGGGCCGTTGCCGACGGGCTTGTCGAGCCAGCCGTCGTGGTCGGTGAAGAACGACCGGGGCAGGGGGACGAAGGCCTGGTAGCCGAGGGTCTCGGGCCAGGTGGAGAACGTGTCCTTCAGTTCGACGGTGAAGGTCCTGTCGTCCTTGACGACGAGGCCCCTCATGGTCCGCGCCTTGGGGCTGCCGGAGGCGGGGTGGACGTCGTCGAAGCCGGCGATGTCGCTGAAGAAGGGCGCGTTGTTCTGCTTGTTGTCGATGTGGGCGCCGTAGTTCCAGGCGTCGACGAAGGACCTGGCGGTGACCGGTTCGCCGTTGCTGAAGGTCCAGCCGTCCTTCAGCGTGATGGTGAAGGTGCGCGAGTCGGTCGTCCCGATCCTCTCGGCGACCATGTCCTGGGCCTCGCCGGTCCTGGGGTCGTACCGCTTCAGGCCGCGGAAGATCAGGTCGAGGACTTTGCCGCCCTGGACCTCATTGGTGTTGGCCGGCTCGACCGGGTTCTGGGGATCACCCCAGGAGGAGCGCACGATGCCGTCGGCGCCGCCGCCGGCGCCGCCGCCGCAGGCGGTCGCCGCGAGGGCGACGGCCACGGCACACGCGGCCGTCCTGACGTGCACGTACGTGGCTCCGCGCATGGGGGGTGCCTCCCGTGGTCCACTGGCCTAGGCCCACATATCACCCCATATATGACGAAGACGCACCCTTTACCCACCCGTCCGGGCCCCGCACCACCCACATGCGGGAGGGCGCCCCAGGCCGGTGACGGCCCGGGGCGCCCTCGTGCGCGTCCCTCGGCACTACGCCGCGTGGACGACGTCCTTCTCCTCGGCGAAGTGGCACGCCGACTCGTGCGCGGCCGGGGTGTCCGTGCCCTGGAACCGCTCCGGGATCGCGAGCAGCGGCGCCTCGGTGGCGCACTTCTCCTCGGCCTTCCAGCACCGGGTACGGAAGCGGCAGCCGGACGGGGGGTTCGCCGGTGACGGGACGTCACCGGTGAGGATGATCCGCTCGCGGCCCTCCCGGGCGTCCGGGTCCGGGACTGGGACGGCCGACAGCAGCGCCTGCGTGTACGGGTGCGTCGGGTGGTCGTAGATCTGCACATCCGTACCGATCTCGGCCATCTTGCCCAGGTACATCACGCCGACCCGGTCGGAGATGTGCCGCACGATGGACAGGTCGTGCGCGATGAAGAGGTACGACAGGTTGAACTCGTCCTGCAGCTTCTCCATCAGGTTGACCACCTGCGCCTGCACCGAGACGTCCAGCGCCGAGACCGGCTCGTCGCAGATGATGATCTCGGGGTTGAGCGCCAGACCGCGGGCGATGCCGATGCGCTGGCGCTGGCCGCCGGAGAACTGGTGCGGGTAGCGGTTGATGTACTCGGGGTTGAGCCCGACCACGTCGAGCAGCTCCTGCACCTTGCGGCGCCGGTCGCCCTTCGGGGCGACCTCGGGGTGGATCTCGAAGGGCTCCCCGATGATGTCGCCGACCGTCATCCGCGGGTTGAGCGAGGTGTACGGGTCCTGGAACACCATCTGGATGTTGCGGCGCACCGCCTTCAGCGCGCGCCCGGACAGCCTCGTGATGTCCTGGCCCTTGTAGAAGATCTCGCCCGAGCTCGCCGTCTCGAGCATCATCAGCAGCTTGGCGACCGTGGACTTGCCACAACCGGACTCGCCGACGATACCGAGGGTCTCGCCCTGGTAGAGGTCGAAGGAGATGCCGTCCACGGCCTTGACCGCGCCGACCTGCTTCTTGAAGAGGATGCCCTGGGTCAGCGGGAAGTGCTTGACCAGGTTGCGCACCTGGAGGATCGGCTCGCCGCGCTCCACCGGAGCCTCGATCGCCGCGACGGCAGCGGTCTCGGTGGCCGCCTCGACCGTCTCGACCTCGGTGACGTTCGGGGTCGCGTCCACGGCCTCACCGTTCTTCCCGAGCTCAGCCATGGATCGTCTCCTTCCAGAAGTGGCAGGCGCTGCCGCGGCCCGGCAGCGCCGACCCGTCCTGCTCCGTCACCGGCACCAGGGCCGGGATCTCCGTACGGCAGATGTCCCGCGCCTTGGGGCAGCGCGGGTTGAAGGCGCAGCCCGGCGGGATCTTCATCAGGTTGGGCGGCAGGCCCTTGATCGCGTACAGCTCCTGGCCCTTCTGGTCCAGGCGCGGGATCGAGTCGAGCAGCCCTCTCGTGTACGGGTGCGCGGGGCGCTTGTACAGCTCGTGGACCGGGGCGTTCTCGACGATCCGGCCCGCGTACATCACCGCGATCTTGTCGGCGACGTCGGCGACCACACCCAGGTCGTGGGTGATCAGGATCAGACCCATGTTCTCCTCGCGCTGGAGCTCCGCGAGCAGGTCCATGACCTGGGCCTGGACGGTCACGTCGAGCGCGGTGGTCGGCTCGTCCGCGATGATCAGGTCGGGCTCCAGCGCCATCGCCATGGCGATCATGATGCGCTGGCGCATACCGCCGGAGAACTGGTGCGGGTAGTCGTTCACCCGCGCCGCCGCGGCCGGGATCTTCACCCGGTCCATCAGCTCGATCGCCCGGGCCTTGGCCTCCTTGCGGGACAGGCCGAGGTGGACCCGGTACATCTCGCCGAGCTGGTAGCCGACGGACAGCACCGGGTTCAGCGAGGAGAGCGCGTCCTGGAAGATCATCGCGATGCGACGGCCGCGGATCTTCCGGCGCTCCTCGGCGGACATCGTGAGCATGTCCTCGCCGTGGAACAGGATCTCGCCGCCGGTGATCCGGCCGGGGGGCATGTCGAGGATGCCCATGATCGTCTGCGCGGTGACGGACTTGCCGGAGCCGGACTCGCCGAGCACGGCGAGGGTTTCACCGGCGTCGACGCTGTAGCTCACGCCGTTGATCGCCTTGGCGACCCCGTCCCGGGTGTGGAACTCGACGTGCAGGTCGCGCACTTCGAGCAGTGGAGCGTTCGTCGCGCTCGTCTTCTTGTCGATGGTGGTCAACGTACGCCCTCCTAGCGCAGCTTGGGGTCGAGGGCGTCGCGGACAGCTTCGCCGAGCATGATGAACGCGAGGACCGTGATGCTCAGGAACAGCGACGGGAAGAGCACCATGTGAGGGGAGCTCAGGAAGCGGTCCTGGCCGTCACTGATCATCAGACCCCAGGAGATGTTCGGGGACTGCACACCGATGCCGAGGTAGGAGAACGCCGCCTCGGCCGCGATGTAGACGCCCAGGTTGATCGTGGTGACGACGATGACCGGGGCGAGGGCGTTCGGCAGGATGTGGCGCATCGCGATGCGCCAGCCGCCGGCGCCGAGGGCGCGCGCGGCCATCACGTAGTCGTTCTGCTTGTTGGTGATCACCGAGCCGCGCATGATGCGGAACAGCTGCGGCCAGCCGAGCACGGCCATGATCAGCGAGACGGTGACGACGTTGCCGGTTCCCAGCATCGCCAGCACCAGCAGACCGCCGAGCATGGTCGGGATGGCGAACCAGATCTCGGTGAAGCGGGAGACCAGGACGTCCATCCAGCCGCCGCGCAGACCGGCGACCATGCCGAGGACGCCGCCGACCAACGCGGTCAGCACCGAGGTGAGCACACCGACGATGATCGAGTTGCGCGTGCCGTAGACGGTACGCGTGTAGATGTCGCAGCCCTGGATGTCGTATCCGAACCAGTGGGCGCCGCTGGGCGGGACGACCGAGTTGGACAGGTCGCAGAAGCCCTTGGCGTACGGGTCGCCGCTGGTGAACAGCTGCGGGAAGACGGCCATGACCAGCAGGAACAGGATCAGCACGGCGGAGACCAGGAAGACCCAGTTGCGCATCAGGTCGCGACGCGCGTCGCTCCACATGCTCGCGACCCGCTCCGGCTTGTCCTGGGTGCCCTTGGTGACGCCGCCGGGCGCGGCCGGCGTGGTGGCCGCGCTCTCCTCGATGGTGGTGGAGGTGTTCTCAGGCATAGCGGATCCTCGGGTCGAGCACGGCGTAGAGCAGGTCCACGATCAGGTTGGCGGCGATGTACACGAGGACGAGCGTGGTGACGATGCCGACGACGGTCGTCCCCTGGCGCAGGTACACGGCCTGGTAGAGGGTGCCGCCGATGCCGGGGATGTTGAAGATGCGCTCGGTGATGATCGCGCCGCCCATCAGGGCGCCGAGGTCGACACCGAGGAAGGTGACGATCGGGATCAGCGCGTTGCGCAGCGCGTGCCGCACGATGACCCGGCCGCGGCTGAGGCCCTTGGCGGTCGCGGTGCGCACGTAGTCCGCGCGCATCGTCTCCATCATGCTGGTCCGGGTGAGCCGGGTGATGTACGCCAGCGACGCCGCGGCCAGCACGGTGCCCGGGAGGATCAGCGTGGTGATGTCCTCGGGATCGTAACTGATGGGCGCGATGGCCCACTGCACACCGAGCACCAGCTGGAGGACGTTGCCGAGGACGAACGAGGGGACGGAGACCAGCAGGAGCGTCGACAGCAGCACGACGTTGTCGAGGAACTTGCCGCGCCCGAGAGCGGCGAAGACACCCGCGATGACGCCGACGACGGCCTCGATGACGAACGCGATCCCCGCCAGCTTGAGCGTGACCGGGAAGGCCTCGCTCATGATCTCGGAGACCGGACGGCCGGTGAAGTCCGTGCCGAAGTCGCCGGTGGCGACACCCGAGATGTAGTACCAGTAGCGCTGGTACAGCGGGTCATTGAGGTGGTACTGCTCTCGCAGGATCGCTGCGATGTTCGGGTCCGCCCGCTTCTCTCCCGCGAGGGCCTGGATCGGGTCACCGGGCAGCAGGAAGACGAGGCAGTAGAGAAGAATGGTCGCGCCGAGCAGTACGGGTATCGCCTGCAGAAGACGCCTGATCACATAACGACCCATCAGGTCTCCAGTTGTACGGATACCGGGAGGGGCACATCGCTGGGCCCCGGCCCGGGTGAGGGGTAATCGACAACGACAGACGGCAGAAGGGGGGTGACGGGGCAGGACCCCGTCACCCCCACTGCTGTCGCGATCTCCCTGCGGAGATCCCTTGAACCGTCAGGCGGGGTTGACCGAGGTCCAGTCCACCTGGGTCATGTTGTCGATCCGCACGCCCGGCTTGACGTTCTTGCTGAGGCCGGCGTTCAGCTTGTAGAAGTACACCGGGATGTACGGCATCTCCTTCAGCAGGATGTCGTCGGCCTGCTGGTAGAGCTTGATCGCCGCGTCCTCGGTGGCCGCCGTGTCGGCCTGGTCGAGCAGCTTCTCGACCTGCGGGTTGACGTAACCCGAGTAGTTCGAGCCGTGCTCGATGGCGTCCTCGGAGAAGACCGGGCGCAGGTAGTTCTCGGCGGCCGGGTAGTCCATGGACCAGGCCAGGCGGAACGCGCCGCCGTACTTCTTGTCGCCGAGGTCGTTCAGGATCTTCTGGAACTGCTCGAACGGCTTGACGGTGACCTCGATGCCGAGGTTCTTCTCGATCTGGGCGGCGGCCGCCTCGATCCAGTCCTTGTGACCGCCGTCGTTGTTGTAGCCGAGCTCCATCTTGTTGCCCGGCAGGCCGCCCGCGGCGTCCAGCATCTTCTTCGCCGCGGCCGGGTCGTAGGAGCAGGCCGTGCCGCAGGCGCCCTGGCGGTAGCCCGGGACCAGCGGGTTGATGAAGTCGTCCGCCGGCGTACGGGTGTTGACGAAGATCTTCTCGGTGATCGCCTTCCGGTCGATCGCCATGGAGATCGCCTTGCGGACCTCCGGCTTCGCGAAGGCCTTGTTGTACTTCAGCGGGAAGCCGATGTAACCGAGGCCGGAGTCGGTGCCCTGGATGTAGCGGTCGCCGAGGTCCTTGGCGGCGGTGGTCATCGCGGACAGCGGAACGGTGTCCATGATGTCGACGCGGCCACCGAGCAGGTCACGGTAGGCGGTGTCCTGGTTGTTGTAGATCTTGAACGTGACGCCCGAGATCTTCAGCTTGCCCGCGTCGGGGTGCTTGTCGTACTTGACCGTCTTGATCTGCTGGTTGTGGACGAACTTGCCGTCCATCTTGAACATGCCGTTGCCGATCGGGGCCGTCTCGAAGCCCTTCGGGTCCTTGAAGAAGGCCTTCGGCAGCGGGAAGAACGCGTTGAAGCCCAGCATCGTCTTGAAGGAGCTGAACGGAGCCGTGAGCGTGACCTCGAGGGTCTTCTCGTCGACGACCTTCAGACCCTTCATCTTGTCGGTCGCGGGCTGCTTGCCCTCGCCCGGGTTCAGGTCCGCGTACCCGTCGATCTTGCCGAAGAGCGGGTTCGTCTCCTGCGTGTTCTTCTGGTTGGCGCCGTAGTTCCAGGCGTCCGCGTAGGACTGCGCGGTGACGGGCTCACCGTTGTGGAAGGTGTAGCCGTCCTTGAGCTTGATCGTCCAGACCTTGCTGTCCTTGGTCTCGATCGACGCGGCCATGTCGAGCTGGGTCTCGTTCTTCTCGTCGTACTGCACGAGGCCGGTGAACAGGGCGTTCATGACCTCAGAGCCCTCGGACTCGTACGTGTTCGACGGAACCAGGCCGTTCTGGGGCTCACCGAGCTCCATCACGACCTGGCGGGCCTTGCCGCCCTTACCGGAACTGTCACTGCCACCACCGCAAGCGGTAGCAGCAAGGGCGACGACTATCGCTCCCGCGACCCACTTGGCGCTCTTGGCACCGCGCATGGGTTCCTCCTCATGAGTCCACTTGTCACTACGAGAGAGGCACTTCGAGATTCGCCGACACCCCTGACGACGAGGACCCAAGTGCCCCGAGTGTGCTCGTGAGTCGGCGCTCCCCACAGCGCGTGACCCATTGACCCGAGCTCAATGGAGCCAACTATTAAGTACGTCCGGGCGGTAAACCACACTTAAAGGGTCTCGTTTTGACAACATCACCAAGGGGCCGAAGACCGAAATCCGGACAAAGCGATCACAGACAGACACCCCCGAAACGGACCGTTAACACATGTTCCGGAGAGCGAGCGCCGATATCCGGACGCTCCGCCCGGGAAAAGCCGTTGACGCACCGTCCGCCGCGGCTCGTCGCGCGGTCGTGCGCAAACGGCGACGGCCGCCGGGTGGTAGGGCCCGGCGGCCGTCGGTACAGCGGGGTGGGGCGGGTCAGCCGTGCTTGGCCCGGGAGGCCGCACGGGCGCGCTCACGCTGGTCGAGGTTGACCTTGCGGATGCGCACCGCCTCCGGCGTCACCTCGACGCACTCGTCATCGCGGCAGAACTCCAGCGACTGCTCCAGGGAGAGCTTGCGCGGCGGGACGATCGCCTCGAACGAATCGGCCGAGGACGACCGCATGTTCGTCAGCTTCTTCTCCTTGGTGATGTTCACGTCCATGTCGTCGGAGCGCGAGTTCTCACCGACGATCATGCCCTCGTACACCTCGGTGCCCGGGTCGACGAAGAGCACGCCGCGCTCCTGAAGGTTCGTCATCGCGAAGGCGGTGACCGTACCGGAGCGGTCGGCGACCAGCGAGCCGTTGTTGCGGGTCTGCAGGGGGCCGAACCAGGGCTCGTGGCCCTCGTGGATGGAGTGCGCGATACCCGTGCCACGGGTGTTCGTCAGGAACTCCGTACGGAAGCCGATCAGGCCGCGGGACGGCACGACGAACTCCATGCGGACCCAGCCGGAACCGTGGTTCGACATGTTGTCCATGCGGCCCTTGCGGGTGCCCATGAGCTGCGTGACGGCGCCCATGTGCTCCTCGGGCACGTCGATGGTGATGCGCTCGACCGGCTCGTGGAGCTTGCCGTCGATCTCCTTGGTGACCACCTGCGGCTTGCCGATGGTCAGCTCGAAGCCCTCACGGCGCATCTGCTCGACCAGGATGGCCAGCGCGAGCTCACCGCGGCCCTGCACCTCCCAGGCGTCGGGGCGCTCGGTGTCCAGGACGCGCAGCGAGACGTTACCGATCAGCTCGCGGTCCAGGCGGTCCTTGACCTGGCGGGCGGTGACCTTGCGGTCCTTGACCGCGGCCTTGTTGTCGGCGCCCTTGCCGGTGCCGCCCCGGCCGACCAGCGGCGAGGTGTTGGTACCGATGACCATGGAGATCGCCGGCTCGTCGACCGTGATCAGCGGCAGCGCGATCGGGTTCTCCGGGTCGGCCAGGGTCTCGCCGATCATGATGTCCGGGATACCGGCCACGGCGCAGATGTCGCCCGGGCGCGCCAGCTCGGCGGGCCTGCGGGTGAGCGCCTCGGTCATCATCAGCTCGCTGATGCGCACGTTGGAGATGGTGCCGTCGCGCTTGATCCAGGCCACGGTCTGGCCCTTGCGCAGCTCGCCCTGCTCGACGCGGAGCAGCGCGATACGGCCGAGGAAGTTGTCGGCGTCCAGGTTGGTGACGTGGGCCTGGAGCGGCGCGGACTCGTCGTACTCGGGAGCCGGGACGGTCTCCAGCAGGGTGGTGAAGAACGGCTCCAGGCTGTCGCTGTCGGCCGGGACGGTGCCGTCCTCCGGCTTGGTCAGCGAGGCGACGCCGTCACGGGCGCAGGCGTAGACGATCGGGAACTCGATCTGGTCCTCGTCCGCGTCCAGGTCCAGGAAGAGGTCGTACGTCTCGTTGACGACCTCGTCGATCCGGGAGTCGGGGCGGTCCGTCTTGTTGATGCAGAGGATGACGGGCATCCGGGCCTGGAGGGCCTTGCGGAGCACGAACCGGGTCTGCGGGAGCGGACCCTCGGAGGCGTCGACGAGGAGGACGACCGCGTCCACCATCGACAGGCCGCGCTCGACCTCGCCGCCGAAGTCGGCGTGGCCGGGGGTGTCGATGATGTTGATGGTGATCGGCTCACCGCCGGCCTTGGGGTGGTACTTGACGGCGGTGTTCTTCGCCAGGATCGTGATGCCCTTCTCACGCTCCAGGTCGTTCGAGTCCATCATGCGGTCGTCGAGCTGCTGGTGCGCGGCGAAGGCACCGGCCTGCTTGAGCATGGCGTCGACCAGGGTGGTCTTGCCGTGGTCGACGTGGGCGACGATGGCGACGTTACGGATGTCGTGGCGCAGGGGCATAAGTGGCTGGCGCTTCTCTCAAATCGTGGGTGCGGCGTCTCTTGGTTCCTCGTACGCCCGCCGGGCGGTCGCGCCACGGCTGTGTTCCATGGTACGGGGCATGCGAGGAAGAGGCTTCCCGGCCTGTTCGGAGAAGCGGGAACACACGTGTTGTCGCGCTGGGGTGCGTGCGGGGCCCGGGTCAGGGTCCGCAGCGAGCTTGCCCGCCGGCGGTCCCGGCGGGCAAGCGACTTGAGCGGATTCTGAGGTTGTGGCCGGCCGCTTCGCTACTTCCGCCGGAAGCCGATGTCCTCGTAACGGGGGGTCGCGAACCCGAACGCCCCGGCGTTGACGACGTCCGTCCGGGCCGCCACGAGCTGCGGCCGCTGGTAGAGCGGGATGGAACCGGCGGCGGCCCAGATCCGCGCGTCGGCCTGCTTCACCAGGTCGCGCGCCGCCTTCTCGTCGAGCTCGCCGACCGCCTGGTCGAAGAGCTGGTCGATGTGGTCCGTGCCGACCCGGGTGTAGTTCTGCTCGACCAGCAGGGAGCCGTCGGTCGCGGGCTGCGGCTTGGCGAAGATCGGCCGTCCGTCGGTGGCGGGGTAGGCCGTGGCGGGCCAGGAGTACAGGGCGAGGTCGTAGTCGCCGGCCGCGATGTGGTCCTTGAAGTAGTTCTCGTCGGAGACCTTGACGATCTCGGTGCGGATCCCGATCCGGTCGAGCATCCGGACGATCCTGTCGCCGACCGTGCGCAGCGACTCGGAGCCGGGCCCGGACGGCAGGACGAACCGCAGGCTGAGCTCCTTGCCGTCCTTGCCGAGGGGTCCGGCCGCGGCCTTGGCGGAAGGGGACGCGGGCCCCGGGGCGGCGGTGCCGCGCGGGGCGTACGCGCCGGGGACGCCGCCCCGGGCGCTGTCGGGGTTGTCGGGGTCGCTCACGGCCGCCGCCTGCCGGAGCAGGGCGCCCTGCATGGCCTCGACGGGCGCGGGGGCGAGGATGTACGTCCCGTCGGGCCCGTCGGCGCCTTCCGCGGCGGTACGGGGCTTGTCGTCGCCGACGATGTAGAGACCCTCGTTCGAGGGGTGGTCGCCCGCGGCCCCGGCGGTGGTCGTCCTGCCGGGCGCGGCGGCGGGTGAGGCGGCGCGGGAGCCCGCGGGGCGGGTCGCCCGGGCCGAGGCCGGCGCCTCGGCGCCCGCCTTCGTGCCGTCCTTCGGCGCGGCGGGCTTGCGGGCGGCGCCGCCCGGCGTCCAGCCCGCGTCGGCCAGCAGGGCCTGTGCCTCCTCCGTGTCCTGGTCGCCCAGGGCGCCGCTGCTGTCGGCGTACGCCCACTGCCCGGCCAGCGCGAGGTGGCTGCCCACGGGGTGGGCGGGCAGCCCGAGCGGCTTCAGAACGGCCTCCGCGAGCTCCTGGCGGTCCAGGGCGCGGGCCACCGCCCGCCGTACCCGCTCGTCGGCGAGGGGTCCGGACTCGCCGTTCAGCGCGAGCTGGGTGTACGCGGGCTCCAGCGACTTGCGCAGGTGGTAGCGGCGCAGCGCCTTCTGCTCGCCCGCGTACGCGGCGGCGGCCTGCCGCAGCCTCAGGCGCGCGGCCCGGACCCGCGCGGCGGTCTCCTCGTCGGAGCCGTGCGCCTGCGCCCAGGACTTCAGCGCGGCCGAGGGGGCCGGCGCGGCTGAGGGACCGGCGGCCGGGCCGGCCGCCCCCTGGCGCGCGGCCGACGCGATCCGGTCGGCCGTCGCCCGGTCGACCTCGGCCAGGTCGACGGTGCCCGCGGTGAGCGCGGCGGCCCGGCCGGTGCGGGGGACGGCGCGCAGCTCCAGCGCGTCCAGCTTCGCGGGCCGCCCCCACCAGCGGGGGTTGCGCACGAGGGTCGCGGCGCCGGCCTTGGCGTCGAGCGACTTCAGCTGGAAGGGCCCGGCCGACACCGGCAGCTTCGTACGGGCGCCGTCGTTGAAGGTGTCCGGCTTGCCCATCACGTCCTTGGGGTACAGCGGCGTGAACAGGGCGCGCCAGTCGGCGTACGGCTTGTTGAAGGTGACCCGCACCTCCAGGTCGCCGGCGCCGCGCTCGATCTTCTCGATGCGCTCGTAGCCGGCGTTCCGGGCGGTCCAGTAGGCGGAGTCCTTGCCGCTGAGCGCGCGCCACTGGGCGAGGAAGTCGGGCGCCCCGATCTCGCGCCCGTCGCTCCACACGGCCTGCTGGTGGAGCTTGTAGAGGACGACCTGCTTGGGCTCGCGCTCGATGATCTCGGCGGACTCCAGGTAGTCGGGGTTGAGGTGCGGGTGGCCGCGCTCGTCGAGGGTGAAGAGGGCGGGGAGCGCGGCACCGGCGATCCGGGAGGTGGTGGCGTCGGCGTCGGCCTGGAAGGCGTTGAGCGTGGTCGGCATGGACTCGACCGCCCATCGCAGGGTGCCGCCGTCGGCGATCCGGTCACGTTCGGCGGGGGCGATGTCCTGGGGCACGGCCCGCGCCGTGGTCTCCTCCTCGCCGGATCCGCATCCGGTGAGTGTCAGCACGGACACGGCGAGGACGCCTCCGGTGAGGAGGGCGACGGACCGGAGAGGGGCGCCGACGTCGGACATGTCTTGTACCTCTTAGTCCTGTTATGTCGAATTTAGGCATTTAGAGATGATCAGACCTATTGCCCCTACACTGAAGACGACAGAGCGGCCCCCGTGACGGCGACACGGCGGCAGGGCCCGCCAAAAGCCACCCGTGCGGCCCAACGGGAGCTCCAGAAGGGTGGAATCCGTGCACACGGCTTCCCAACGGGTGATGTGACGCGCAACACTCGCAGGCGCGTGTTTGCCACCCCGCGATCGCGAAGTGAGGGCAATCCATGTCACTTCAGAACGATTTGACAGAGGTCAAGCGCTGCCTCGAAGAGCTGGCCCGTTCGGTCATCCGGCTGGAGCAGAACCTCGCGCGGCAACCGGAGGGGCAGCCCGTTCCCACGGCCCCCGGCCGGCCCGAGGGCCTGGTGTCCATCCCGGACACCCCCTACGACTCGTCCCTCTGGACCGACTCGGACGACGAGGGGCTGGGAGCCCGCGACCGCCGCGCCCCCTGACGCGGACCAGCACGCCGACGCCGCCCTGGAAAGGCCCGCTCCCAAGGAGACCTCGTTGGCCACAGGCACCCGACAACCGCACATCGACCCGGCGGACCCCGCGCGCACCGGCGTGCACGGCCCCACGCGCGCCGCCATCGCCGCCCGCCATCTCCGTACCGACCGGTGGTGGCTCGCGCCCGCCGCCACCGCCGCGGGACTGCTCGCGTTCATCGCCTACTCGACCTGGCGGGCGTTCGCGAACACCGACTACTACGCGGCGCCGTATGTCTCGCCGTTCTACTCGCCCTGTCTCGCGGAGAACTGCGTCCCGATGAAGGGCGGTCCGAACTGGGAGATCTTCGGCAGCTGGTGGGGCCTGTCCCCCGCCCTGCTGATCCTTGTCTTCCCGCTCGGCTTCCGGCTGACGTGCTACTACTACCGCAAGGCCTACTACCGGGGCTTCTGGGCGTCGCCCCCGGCCTGCGCGGTGGCCGAGCCGCACGCGAAGTACACCGGCGAGACGCGCTTCCCGCTGATCCTGCAAAACCTCCACCGGTACTTCTTCTACGCGGCGCTGCCGGTCGCCGGCATCCTCACCTACGACACCGTGCTCGCCTTCCGCGACGCGTCGTACGCGTGGGGCCACATGGGTCTGGGAACGCTGGTCTTCCTCGTCAACATCGCCCTGATCTGGGCGTACACCCTCTCCTGCCACTCCTGCCGGCACATCGTCGGCGGCCGGCTGAAGCACTTCTCCAAGCACCCCGTGCGCTACCGGCTCTGGAGCTGGGCCGGAAAGCTGAATGCCCGCCACATGCTGCTGGCATGGGCGTCGCTGATCAGCGTGGCGCTCGCCGACCTCTATGTGTACCTGCTCGCCACGGGCGCCTTCGCGGATCCGCGCTTCTTCTAGAAAGGGTGCCTATCGATGAGTCAAGCGGAACGGCAGCAGTGGGACGTCGTCGTGGTCGGGGCCGGCGGAGCGGGGCTTCGGGCGGCCATCGAGGCGCGCGAGCGGGGCGCCCGTACGGCCGTGATCTGCAAGTCGCTGTTCGGCAAGGCCCACACGGTGATGGCGGAGGGCGGCATCGCCGCCTCCATGGGCAACGCCAACGCCGGTGACAACTGGCAGGTCCACTTCCGCGACACCATGCGCGGCGGCAAGTTCCTCAACCAGTGGCGGATGGCCGAGCTGCACGCGCGCGAGGCGCCCGACCGGGTCTGGGAGCTGGAGACCTGGGGCGCCCTCTTCGACCGCACGAAGGACGGCCGCATCTCGCAGCGCAACTTCGGCGGCCACGAGTACCCGCGCCTCGCGCACGTCGGCGACCGGACCGGCCTGGAGCTGATCCGTACCCTCCAGCAGAAGATCGTCTCCCTCCAGCAGGAGGACGAGGAGCGGTTCGGGGACTACGAGGCCCGGCTGAAGGTCTTCCAGGAGTGCACCGTCACCCGCGTCCTCAAGACGGTGTCCGACAGCGGCTCCGCCGCGGGCGGCCGGGTGGCCGGGGCCTTCTGCTACGAGCGGGAGTCCGGCCGCTTCTTCGTGCTGGAAGCGCCGTCCGTGGTCCTCGCGACCGGCGGCATCGGCAAGTCCTTCAAGGTGACGTCCAACTCCTGGGAGTACACCGGCGACGGACACGCGCTGGCGCTGCTGGCGGGCGCGCCGCTGGTGAACATGGAGTTCGTGCAGTTCCACCCGACCGGCATGGTCTGGCCGCCGTCGGTGAAGGGCATCCTCGTCACCGAGTCCGTACGCGGTGACGGCGGCGTCCTGCGCAACAGCGACGGCAAGCGGTTCATGTTCGACTACGTCCCGGACGTCTTCAAGGAGAAGTACGCCGAGACGGAGGAGGAGGGCGACCGCTGGTACGAGGACCCGGACAACAACCGTCGCCCGCCCGAGCTGCTGCCGCGCGACGAGGTCGCCCGCGCGATCAACGCCGAGGTGAAGGCGGGCCGCGGCTCCCCGCACGGCGGGGTCTTCCTGGACGTGTCGACGCGTATGCCGGCCGAGACGATCAAGCGGCGGCTGCCGTCGATGTACCACCAGTTCAAGGAGCTGGCGGACGTCGACATCACGGCCGAGCCGATGGAGGTCGGGCCGACCTGCCACTACGTCATGGGCGGCGTCGCCGTCGAGTCCGACACGGCCGCGGCGGTCGGCGTTCCCGGGCTCTTCGCGGCCGGTGAGGTCGCGGGCGGCATGCACGGCTCCAACCGGCTCGGCGGCAACTCGCTCTCCGACCTGCTGGTCTTCGGCCGCCGGGCCGGGCAGCACGCGGCACAGTACGCGGCCGGGCTCGCCGAGCGGCCCGGGGTGGACGCGGCCCAGATCGACCGGGCCGCGGCCGAGGCGCTGCGCCCCTTCAGCGGCGAGGACACCGGCGTGGGCGCGCCCGTGGAGAACCCGTACACGCTCCACCAGGAACTCCAGCAGACGATGAACGACCTGGTCGGCATCATCCGGCGCGAGGAGGAGATGGCGCAGGCCCTGCGCACCCTGGCCGAGCTGCGCGTACGGGCGCGGCGCGCCGTCGTCGAGGGCCACCGGCAGTTCAACCCCGGCTGGCACCTGGCCCTGGACCTGCGCAACATGCTGCTCGTCAGCGAGTGCGTGGCGCGCGCGGCGCTGGAGCGGCGGGAGAGCCGCGGCGGGCACACCCGGGAGGACTTCCCGGGCATGGAGCGCGAGTGGCGGCGGGTGAACCTGCTGTGCAGGCTCGCGGCGGCCGACTCCACGCGCGGACAGATCACGCTCGAACGGACGACGACCGAGCCCATCCGTACCGACCTGCTCGCCCTCTTCGACAAGGAGGAGCTGGTCAAGTACCTCGCCGAAGAGGAGCTGTACGAGTGACCACGTACGACGCGAGCTTCCGGGTCTGGCGGGGCGACACGGCCGGCGGCGGCCTGAAGGACTTCACCGTCGAGGTGAACGACGGCGAGGTGGTGCTCGACATCATCCACCGGCTCCAGGCGACCCAGGTCCCCGACCTGGCGGTGCGCTGGAACTGCAAGGCCGGCAAGTGCGGCTCGTGCAGCGCGGAGATCAACGGCCGGCCGCGGCTGATGTGCATGACGCGCATGTCGACGTTCTCGCGCGACGAGACGATCACCGTGACGCCCCTGCGGGCCTTCCCCGTGGTGCGGGACCTGGTGACGGACGTGTCCTTCAACTACGAGAAGGCGCGCGAGGTGCCGTCGTTCGTACCGCCGCCGGGCGTGGCGCCGGGTGAGTACCGGATGCAGCAGCAGGACGTGGAGCGCCCGCAGGAGTTCCGCAAGTGCATCGAGTGCTTCCTGTGCCAGGACACCTGCCATGTGGTGCGCGACCACGAGGAGAACAAGACGGCCTTCGCCGGGCCGCGCTTCCTGATGCGGATCGCGGAGCTGGACATGCACCCGCTGGACGCCGCGGAGGAGGCGGGCCTGGACCGCAAGCGGACGGCCCAGGACGAGCACGGGCTGGGCTACTGCAACATCACCAAGTGCTGCACCGAGGTCTGCCCGGAAGGCATCAAGATCACGGACAACGCCTTGATCCCGCTGAAGGAGCGGGCCGTGGACCGCAAGTACGACCCGTTGGTCTGGCTGGGCAACAAGATCGGCCGGCGTCCGGTCGCGCAGCCGAAAAAGGGAACATAGCCTCACAGATGTGACGCTTGTGGCTGCGGGAGGCCGGGCGGCCGACCTGATCCTGCCGGTCGCCCTGCTCGTCGGGGCGGCGGCGGTCGCGGCGTACTCGTCCCTCAAGCGCCGCAGGCGTGCCGCCACCCGTACGACGCCGCACGGCGGGCCCCCGCCGGAGGACCCCGGGGCCCGGGCCGAGCGGGCGCTCCGCACCGCCGACGGCGCCGTGCGGGCGGCCGAGGAGACGCTGTCCCGCGCCACCGTGCGGTGGGGCGAGGAGGCCGTGCGGCCCTTCGCCCGGGCGGTGGCGCAGGCGAGGGAGGAGCTGGCCGCGGCGCTCCGGCTGCGGCGGCGGCTCGACGAGGGCGCCTTCGAGGACGAGGCGTCGCGGCGCCGGACGCTCGACGAGATCGTCGCGCGCTGCGTGGCGGCGGGCCGGCGCCTGGACGCGGAGCGGGAGGCGGCCGACCGGCTGTTCGGGGGGCCCGGTCATCGGGGACAGGCGCCATGACCACCGGGCGGACCGTCCCTCGGCCCGGCGTTCGGCGGGCCCCCTCGGCCGGGTCGTGCTCCGGGCGCCCCTCGGCCCGCGTGCGGCGGACGCGTGGGCGGGGGGGCAGGTCTGCGGGCAGGGGCAGGCCCCTGCGTCCGCGCCGTCCCCCGCCTCAGAACATGCTCAGCAGTTGGTCGACCGTCGGTTCCGCCGCGGCGGAACCGGACGGGAGCGGCAGGTCGAACCAGACCGTCTTGCCGCGCGGAGTACGGCGTGAGCCCCACGCCGCGCTCAGCAGGCCCACCAGCTGGAGGCCGCGACCGCCCTCGTCCGTGTCGCGGGCGCGGCGGCGGCGCGGCTGGACCAGGCCCGCGTCCCAGACCTCGCAGACCAGGGTGCGGTCGCGCAGGAGGCGGAGGCGGATCTCGCCCTCGCCGTACCGCAGGGCGTTGGTGACCAGTTCACTGACGAGCAGCTCGACCGTGTCGACGAGCGGGGTGAGGTCCCAGGCGGTCAGCTGCGCCCGGGCCAGCTCCCGTGCGCGGCCCACCGAGCGCGGCTCGCGCGGGAGGCGCCAGTCGCCCACGGCCTCGGCGGGGAGCCCCTGGATACGGGCCATGAGCAGGGCGATGTCGTCCTCGCCGTGCCGGGTGTCGAGCGTGCTCAGGACGTGGTCGCACACGTCCTCCAGCGGCCGGCCCGGGTCGGTCAGGGCGCTGCGGAAGGCCTCCAGGCCCTCATCGAGGGGGTGGTCGCGCGACTCGACCAGCCCGTCGGTGTAGAGGGCGAGCAGCGCGCCCTCGGGGAGCTCGAACTCGACCTCCTCGAAGGGCTCGCCGCCGACACCGAGCGGCATCCCGGGCGGCACGTCCAGCATCAGCGCCCTCTCGCCCGGCGCGACGAGCACGGGCGGCAGGTGGCCGGCGTTGGCGAACGTACAGCGGCGGGTGACGGCGTCGTAGACCGCGTACACGCAGGTCGCGAGGTAGACCTCGGAGAGCTCTGGGCCGCGCGGCCGGTGCGCGGAGCTGGGCGTGCCCAGGCCGCGGGCGATCTCGTCGAGATGGGAGAGCACCTCGGCCGGCTCCAGGTCGAGCTGCGCCAAGGTGCGCACCGCGGTGCGCAGTTCTCCCATGGCGACGGCGGCGCGCAGCCCGCGCCCCATGACGTCGCCGACGATGAGCGCCGTGCGGTGACCCGGCAGTTCGATGACGTCGAACCAGTCACCGCCCACCTCGGTGGCGGTGTTGCCGGGCAGGTAGCGGCAGGCGATGTCGAGCCCCGCCGCCTCGGGGTCGCCCGGCGGCAGCAGGCTGCGCTGCAGGATGAGGGCCCGCTCGTGTTCGCGCCGGTAGAGGCGGGCGTTGTCGATGCAGACGGCGGCGCGCGCGGCGAGCTCGGCGGCGAGGGCGCGGTCCCGTTCGCCGAAGGGCTCGCTGCCCTTCGTGCGCGAGAACTGCACCAGCCCGACGACGGTGTCGTGCGCCACCATCGGCACGACCAGCGTGGATTGGACGAGGCTTCCCTCGGGGCCGGGCATGGTCTGCAGCCGTCCGGTGCGCAGGGCGCTCGCGCAGCTCGACTGGAAGGGGTAGCGGTGTACGGCTCCGACCTCGACCGGTCCGGCGTCGCAGCAGCCGGGCGACGGGCCGGGGTTCACGCTCTGGTTGACCAGCGGGGTGTCGGAGACGGCGCTGGCGAAGGCGACGCGCCGCAGCTCGGCTCCCCCGTCGAGGGCCCGGCCGGGCGGTGCCTCCTCACCGGTGAGCAGCCCCTGATAGAGGTCGACCGAGGCGAGGTCGCAGAAGCCGGGCACGGCGACGTCGAGGAGTTCCCGCGCGGTGGTCTCCAGGTCGAGGCTGTTGCCGATGCGGGCGCTGGCCTCGTTGAGGATGGCCAGGTTGCGCCGGGCGCTGGCGGCCTCGCGGGCGGCGATGTGGCGGCGGGTGACGTCGGTGCCGACCCCGGCGACGCCGATGGGGCGGCCGGAGCCGCTGTGCACCCGGTAGAGGTTGATCGACCAGTGGCGGCGGTCGCTGCTGCCGGGGATGGTGCCCACGATCTGGAGGTCGGTGACGGCCTCCCCGGTCCTCAGCACCCGTTCGAGCGCGGCGGTCATCCGGTCCGCCTCGGGGCGCGAGAGGTAGTCGTGGACGGTACGGCCCCGATGGTCGTCGACGCTGCCGCCGAAGACGGTGGCGAACCGCCGGTTGGCGCGCTGGACCGTCAGGTCCGTATTGAACAGGAGAAACCCGAACGGGGATTGGCCGAAAATCGCCTGCGAGGCGGCAAGATCCGTCTCGATGCGCCGCAGTGCGCGTACGTCGACGACGATGCAGAGCGCGCCCCGCTCGCCCTCGCCGGTCTCGCTGGGCATCACGTACAGCTCGGCGATCCCCCGCGTGCCCCGCTCCCCCGGGATGCGGAAGGGCACCAGGCCCGTCCACTCCTTGCCGTCGAGGATCTCGGCGACCTTCCGGTGGCCGCGCGGGCGCAGGTCGACCGGCATGAACGCCTCGACCGGGTCCTTGCCCCTGATCTCGCGGGCGGGGATGCCGAACAGCTCCGCGGCGCGCAGGCTCCACTGATCGACCAGCCCGTCGGGACCCATCGAGAAGGAGGCGACTCGGATGTAGTCATAGATCGAGCCAGGCGGACTGCTCTGCCACATGACGCCGCACGCCGACTCAGGTATCTCGCTCACGCGACCGTCCCCTCCAGCTCACCGCACCGGACCGGCCATTCCCGCAGTATTCAGCACTACGGCCCCCGGCGGCACGCCGTTCACGATCACAGGGTGGTCTCGGTCGTTTTGAGCCTGGCCCGGAAAGTGATCGCTGTCCCTTCACTCTTCTAACCAGGCACGGCCAGCTCGAACCACACCGTCTTGCCCGATCGGCCCTTGCGCGTCCCCCAGCGGCGGGCCGAACAGGCGACGAGCTGCAGTCCGCGGCCCCCTTCGTCATCGGGTCCCGCGGGGCGTTCGTGCGGCGGATCGGGAAGCGGATCGGAGACTTCCACCAGCAGGCCGGGCTGTGGCGAGAAAGACACCTCGTCCCGGGAGAGGCGGCTGAGCCTGACGCCGATCGGACCGGAGGCGTACCGCAGGGAATTGGTCACCAGCTCGCTCACCAGCAGGACGGTCACGTCCCCGACCACCCCGTCGAGGTCCCAGGCGCGCAGGGTGTCGCGCACGACGTGGCGGGCGGCGCGTGCCGCGTCGAGCTCACCGGGGAAGGTCCACTCGGCGCACGCGCCGTCGGTGTCGATCACGCCGACCACTTCCCCAGACCCAGCGGCTGACCCACGTCCAATTTCGGGGGGTTATACAGCACATACCCGATATTCGGGGCGGGCTATCGCGGGGGCCGGCGCATGGTGGTACGAACGGCGTACGCAGTCGGCGGCGCACGCCGGAAATGCGGGCACGGCGGACGCGGCGGGCACGGCGGGCGATCGGGGTGGGGGACGTCGCGGCGGCGATCGGGGTGGGCGCGGCGGGTGCGGCGGCGATCGGGGTGGGGCGCGGCGGGCGTCAGTCGCGGCGACGCTCCGGGCGGGGGGTCGCCGGGGGACGACGGGGAGGCCGGGAGGCGGACGCCACCCGGGGCGGGCGCCACCCGGGACGGCACTCCGGGCGGAGGGTCGCCGGCGAGCGGCAACCGGGGCGGGCGACACCCGGGGTGGGCGTCGTCTGCGGCGGCACTGCGGGCGGGGGGCATCGGCAGGAGCGACGGGCGGCCGGGAGGCGGGGAGCGACGGGGCGGGGGCGGCCGTTTGCGAGGCGCGGCGCGGCGGGCGTCAGCCGTGGCGGGAACGCGCCGGGATGCGCGAGGGTCCGCCGCGGTCGGCGCTGCGGGCGGGAGTCAGCCGCCGAGGCGCGACGCGGCGGCCGAGCCAGGTCAGTCGGCGGGGGCGGCGGGCAGGCGACGGGCGGCCTCCGCCACCGCGGGGCGGTCCTGATCGAGCCAATCGACGCTGTCGCATTCATGGCGGGCCAACCAGCGCAGTTCGTCGTGGTCCTGCAGCGGGCGCGGTTCGCCGGAGAGCAGGCGGGCCGTCCACACCTGGAGGACGTACCCCGGGGCCACGGGCCACTCCCCCGGGATCCGCTCGCCCGGTTCGGTCTCGACGCCCAGTTCCTCGCGCAGCTCGCGCACGAGCGCCTCGGGCGCCGTCTCGCCCGGCTCCAGCTTGCCGCCGGGCAGCTCCCAGCGGCCGGCCAGCGCGGGCGGGGCGCTGCGGCGCGCGGCCAGCAGTCGCCCCTCGTCGAACACCGCTCCGGCCACCACCACACGATCCGTCATGCGCCGGAGCGTAACGCGTGGCGGCCGGGGCCCAGGTGGTCAGCCTGGTGGTCGACCCCGTGAGCTCACCCGAGCCCGCGTCAGCCCGTACGCTGCCCGACGCGCTCCACCCAGTACTTCTGCTCGTGCCCACGGGCATCGAGGCTGTCGGCCATCTTCTGCGCCTCGTCCCTGGTGGCGTACCGGCCGACCCGGTAGTGGTTGCCGTTGTCGTCCTGGCGAATCACCAGCCAGGGGAGTACCGCACCGCTGTCGCTCATCGCACCTCTTCCCCCGCCGACGTGCATGTTTTTAAGGATCCCGAGGAAACCTCAATCCGCATATGCCTGAGCTTACGCCTGACCTTCACGCAGCGGATACGAGTTTTCACAAAGAGATACGGTTCCGGCCAGGAAACCGGTGCGAAAAGGGGGCGCACTCGGCCAAGTGCGCCCCCTTGCCCTTCGCGCGGAGACTTGAACAATCGTCAACGCACCCCGAACGCTGCCCCGTTCGCCGCTCCGTCCGTCGCGCGGTCAGCGCACCGGCAGGTGGTACGAGAGCCGGTACCGGTCGGCGGGCACCACCACATCGGCCGTCTCCACCGCCCGCCCCGAGGCGAAGTACGTACGCTCCACCACCATCACCACATGCCCGGGGACCCCGCCGAGCGTCAGCAGCTCCTCCGCCAGTCCGGGCCGCGCCCCGACCTCCTCCACCACGTTGTCCACGACGACGTCGATGCCGGCCATCCGCTCGACGACCCCGCAGCCCCCCAGCGGCCCCTCCTCGGGCAGCATGACCGGCGTACGCCCGGTGACGGACAGGGGCTCCCAGGAAGTGGAGAGCATCATCGCCTCGCCCGCCTCGCGGAAGACGTACCGCGTGCGCATCACACGGTCCCCGGCCGTGATGCCGAGCCGCTCGGCCACGCCCGCGCTCGCGCGCTCCTGCTCGCTGCTCGACTCCCAGGTGCCGCGCACCTGTTCGTCCGCCTGCTCCTGCCGGAAGGGGCTGGCGCCGGACGGCGGACGGTAGCCGGAGCGGGCGATGCGCCGGGGCACGGGCCGCTCCCTCACGTACGTCCCCGAGCCGGAGCGGCCCTCGACCAGGCCCTCGGCCATCAGCACCTTGCGGGCCTCCAGGGCGACGGTGTCCGAGACCCCGTACTGCTCACGAATGCGGGCCTGCGACGGGAGGCGGGTGTGCGGCGGCAGCGAACCATTGACGATCTTCTCCCGGAGATCGCTTGCGACGCGCAGATAGGCGGGCTGCTCACCGAATGTCACGGGCCACTCCCATCAGGTTGACAGACAGCTACAGCGTCGCAACCGACAGTTGAGACCCGCAAGCATGGGCCAGAGTTTCACCCGAAGTGATGAAGGCCGGTTGGACGAGGGCCTACCGCGGGTAGGGGCGGCCCTCGTCACCGGTGACCCCTCAGACGGACCCGCTCTCCGCACCCCCGCCACTGGTGCCACTGGTGCCACTGGTGCCACTGGTGCCACTGGTGCCATTGGTGCCGCTGTCCGGGCCCTGGCTCTCCTCCCCCGGGTCGTCGGTAAGCCCGAGCGCGCCGCGCGCCTCGGCGCCCAGGTCGAAGGGCAGGGCGTCGAACCCGGGGTCGTAGTGCTCCCAGAAGACGTCCGGGTCGGAGGTGTCCGCCGCCTTCGCCCAGTGCTTGCGGGCGCCCTTCAGCTGCTTCACGAGGTCCGCCACGGGCTTGTCGGACGCGGCCGGCCACTGGTGGTCGTCCAGCGCCGCGATGGACCGCGTGAGGGCCGACTCGACGTCACCCGCCCACGCCACGTTGGCGTCCAGGTCCTCGTCGACGTCCTCCTCGGGCTGCTCGATGAGGACGGTGTCGATCGGGTTGACCGCCGTCAGGAAGGCGAGTTGGTGGGCGTCGAGGGTGGTGGCGTCGCCGCGCACCGAGCCGGTCAGCTTGACGCCCTCGGCGGCGAACGCGCACGTGACGGTGCGGTCACCGGCCCGCCAGCTCTCCCTGCTCGGCTGGTAGTAGTACGTCAAGGCGTTGTCCGGGACGGCCCAGGTGTCCAGCGCGTACTGCGCGTTGATCGTGTCGCAGCGCTCTTCGGCGACCGGTTCGATCGCCTTGTCGCCGGGCCACGTGTCGAAGCCGGTGAGCTTGAAGTTGCCGGTGATCTCGCCGTCGTGCGGCTGGGAGCACGTCACGATGTCGACGCCGGCGGTCTCGGTCTCGATGGCGCCGCCGGGGGCGTTGAAGCACTGTCCCTTGCGCAGGTCGAACGCGGAGCGGGCGCGGGCCGCCTCGTCCCTGGCGTCCCGGAAACGGTCGTACCCCTCGCGGAAGGCGCCTGTCGCGAGCCCGGCCGCCACCAGCAACGTGCTCACCAGGGACAGGACCATGCCGGCGACGGCCAGCCCTGTGCCGCGCTGGCCCTTCTTCCTGATCCGGGCGAGCGCGATGCCGCCCAGGATCATGCCGAGCGGCGGTACGCAGCACAGGACGCCCACGACCAGGGAGGCGATGGCGAGCCCGTTGGTGTGGGGGGCGGGCGGCGGGACCGGGCCGGGCATGCCGTAGCCGGGCGGGGCGACCGGAGGGTACTGCTGGGGCGGAGGCCACCCCTGGGAGGACGGTTCCACGTCTTACGGTGCTCCTGTCGGGGCGGCTGGAATCGATCATATGAACGGCGCGCGGCATCGTACGCGGTCGCGGTCGCGGCGGTCCGAGGGGGGCGGGCAGGACCGGGCGGGATGAGGCAAGACCGGGCAAGACCGGGCGGGGCCGTGCAAGACCGGGCGGGGGGCCGGGCATACGAAAGGGGCGGCCGCCGCAGTGCGGCGACCGCCCCGTCCTCGTTCAGGTGGGTCAGAACTGCAGGGCCCAGGAGTCGATCTTCCCGGTGTCGTAGTTCGCGTTGTCGCTCACCCGCAGCTTCCACGTGCCGTTCGCGACCTCCGATGAGGCGTTGACCGTGTACGTGGTGTTGATGTTGTCGGCGCTGCCGCCGGTGCCGTACGCCTTGAGGGTGTACGCGCTGCCGTCGGGCGCGATCAGCTGCACCTGGAGGTCGCCGATGTACGTGTGGACGATGTTCACCGGCACCTGGAGGGCGGAGGGGGCGTTGCCCGTGACGCCGCTGACGGTGACCGGCGACTCGACGGTGGCGTTGTCGCTGATCGTGTAGTCGGTGGCGTTCTCGAACCGCTTGCCGGGCGGCGGCGTGGTGCCACCGTCACCCACGTACAGCAGGCGGTTCGGGGAGCCGGTGCCGGGGTTGGTGACCACGCCGGTGGTGGCGGCGGAGGTCAGGGCCGTGGCGACCTGGGACGGGGTGGCCGTCCGGTTGTTGGCCAGGTACAGCGCGGCGGCGCCCGCGACGTGCGGGGTGGCCATCGACGTACCGGAGATGGTGTTGGTGGCGCTGTCGCCGGTGTTCCAGGCGGAGGTGATGGAGGAGCCCGGCGCGAAGATGTCCACCACGCTGCCGTAGTTGGAGAAGCTGGAGCGGGCGTCGGTGTTGGTGGTCGAGCCGACGGTGATGGCCTCGGTGACGCGGGCCGGCGAGGTGCCGGAGGCGTCGCGGCCGTCGTTGCCCGCGGCGAGGGCGTAGGTGACGCCGGAGGCGATCGAGTTGCGGACGGCGGTGTCGAGGGCGGAGTCGGCGCCGCCGCCGAGGCTCATGTTGGCGACGGCCGGCTTGACGGCGTTGCGGGTCACCCAGTCGATGCCGGCGACGACCTGGGCTGTGGTGCCGGAGCCGGAGTTGTTGAGCACGCGGACGCCGACGATCCTGGCCTTCTTGGCCACGCCGTACGAGGACCCGGCGACGGTGCCGGCGACGTGCGTGCCGTGGCCGTTCCCGTCCTGCGCGGTGTTGTCGTTGTCGACGGCGTCGTAGCCGTAGGTGGCCCGCCCGCCGAAGTCGCTGTGCGTGATGCGTACGCCGGTGTCGATGATGTACGCGGTGACACCGTCACCCGCCGGGTCGGGGTAGGTGTAGCTCTGGTTGAGCGGCAGGGCGCGCTGGTCGATGCGGTCCAGGCCCCAGGACGGCGGCGACGGCTGGGTGCCGGTGATCGTGAACACGCGGTTCTGGACGACGGAGTCGACGGCCGGATCGGCGGCGAGCTTCTTCGCCTGCGCCTCGGAGAGCTGGACGGCGTACCCGTTGAGGGCCGAGGTGTACGTCTTCTCGATCTTCGCGCCGTACTTCGCGGCGACCGCCTTGCCCGCCTTCGATTCGGCGTCGGCGGCGGACTCGTCGAGCGTGACGATGTAGCTTCCCGCGACGGCGTTGGGAGCGCCCGCGTACTGGATGACGCCTTCCGGTGCCGCCGGGGCCGCGGCGGCCGGCAGGGCGGACGCGGTGCCGAGCGCGAGGGCGGCGACGGCTATGGCGCTGGCTGCGGCGAGTCTTCGCCGCGAGGTACGCATCACTGACATGTGAGGGGTCCTCCTCATTGGTGGTGCGTTGCTGTGGGGGTGCGGCGGCCTTGCCAGGAGCATGACAATCAACGCCGACATGTACGCGGCGTTTCCCGTGCCCGGCCACCGAGCGAAAGATTGACGGATCCATAGGAATCCCACAAGGGTGTCGACGAGGTGGTAATGGAGCCGCCATACGACCGTCACACCGCGGCCACGGCCCCGGCGCGGCTCCCCGTCCGTCCGGAATGCGGAGCGCGATCTCCCGTATGCGCGCTGACCTGCCACGGCTCCCACGGGCCCGGGCGGCGGGCCCCGGTTCTGCGCACCGCGCCGCCACGCCGTCGCACTGCTCACTTCGCCACTGCGGAAGGCGAATTCCGCCGCACGGTACGCAGCCGCCCGCCCAGGTCCCCCGGCTCCGACCGGACGATCGGCCTCCCCACGCCCCGGGGCCGCCCCCGAAACCCGCACCAGGAACCGGCGGAGAACGCTCCGGCCACCCGCCCCTGCTTCTCCACGCCCCTCACGGACGCCGGGCATCCCGTCACCGGTTGCGGGCGTCTCGCCCGCGGAACCCAGCGGGTCCAGCATGGAAGGGAGACCGCAACGCACGAGGACCTGGAGGTGCGGAGTCATGGGAACGTACATGGACGTCCACCACGGAATGAAGGGCATCACGTCCGAGCAGTTGCAGGAGGCCCACCGGGCGGACCTCGCCATCGAGAAGGAGGAAGGGGTCCACTTCGAGCGGGCCTGGGCGGACCCGGAGTCGGGAACGATCTACTGCCTGTCCACCGGCCCGTCGGCCGAGGCGGTGCAGCGGATCCACGAGCGGACGGGCCACGCCGCGGATGAGATCCACGAGGTGCCGCTCTCGGTGTGACGGGAGGCGCCGGCGACCCGCACGACCGGCAACGGCGAGCTGTGGTGCGGGGTCGTACACCTGGGCCATCGCCCCACTGCCCACAACGCCCAAGCGGCCCAGCCGGGCCAGGGAAGCCGGCACTGATCCAGCAGCATGGAATCGACGAAGGGGCCGGGCCCTGAGAGCCCGGCCCCTGCTGACGTGCGCTGCGTGCCACAGCAGCGGCGTGGCGTTGCCGCGTCGACTCGGACGTTGCAGCGGAACGTGCAGCGCAACGCCGCTACCTGCGGAAACGCGGCCCTGTAAGTGCAGCACCGATTCAGCACGGTGGAAGTTCATCCAGCACATCCAGCACGCATCGACCGTAACGACGGGAAGCCGCTCCGGCCGCAGCCCTGCACACACGAGGCGATTGTGTACACATGCGACACTCGGTACGCTTGGGCGCATGACACAGCCGCTGCCCGTAGAGTCCATCCGCGACGTGCGCGCACACCTCGCTGAGGTCGTGGAGCGTGCCGATCGCGACGACGTGCCCACGGTGATCACACGCCGAGGCAAGGAAGTCGCCGCCGTCGTCTCCATCGAGTTGCTGCGCAAGTACCAGGAGTGGGAAGAGCGCGAGATCAACCGGATCATCGACGAGCGCATGGCCAACCCGGCACCCGGCATCCCGATCGAGGACGTCATGAGGGAGACGTTGGCGCGCAGTGAGTGAGTACCGCACCGCCTTCCGGCCCGAGGCACAGGCCGAGCTGCGCAAGATCCCGCGAGACATGGCGCTTCGCATCCTGGCCAAGTTGACCGAGCTGGAGAGCGATCCCCTCGGCTTCAACACCACCGCACTCCTGTCGCAGCCGGAGCGCCGTCGCCTGCGAGTCGGCGATTACCGCGTCGTCTACACGGTCGACAACGGGGAGCTGCTGGTCTGGGGCGTTCACGTCGGACACCGCTCCACCGTTTCCGACACCTGATGCTGACTGATCCGGCGTCAGAACATCCACACCCATCCAGCACGGTGGCGACGAAGGGCCGGTCCCCGGAGAAGCCGACCCCTTCTGACCAGCACGCCTGACGAATCACCCAGGGTGCGGTAGTGAACCGCTCACTGCGGATATGCGGCCGCGTCCCAGCACCGTCCCAGCACGGGAGCCACGACAAAGCACGAGAAGGACTCAGGGTCGCCAACGCTGCACAACAGTGCCGGCGAGGAGCCGAGGTCTGTGGGACTTCTCCGCACCGTCTGCCACCTGATCGCGCTCACCAACTCCTGCACCCTGCCTGCCAATGGCCACTCACAGTGGCCAAGCGGCAAGCAAATCGCCGGGGCCGTAGGCAGCGTCGAGCCCCGGACAGTCGACTCCACTGCGCGAGACCGCCACGACCGGAACAGGTTCGTCGGTGAGGGCGGCCCTGTGTCGATGCAGAGCAGCCAGGTCGTGCCGGTCGAAGGGCGACTGCTCCAGCCACTTGATGGAGCCGACGAAGAGCAGCTCCTTGGCAATGGGGGCGCGGTCCGCCCCGACGATGTCGATCTCGACGTCGTTGGTGCGGGTCCAGTAGCCGCCGACTGCGGGCGCTGCGGGGAGTCGGTCGTCGGGCAGTATCCGGCAGAGCGCCTCTCGGATGAGCGGCTCGATCGCCCGGCCGCGCCAGCTGGTCCAGCTTTCCCGGATCCGCGCCAAGGTCAGATCGCCCCGCCCTCGCTCGATCTCCTCCATGAATGGGCCGAGCAAGTGCAGCCAAAACCGCAGGTAGGGATCTGTCACCCGGTAGCGGCGATCCTTCGACGGACGCAGCGATACGGGCAACTCCGCGGCGACGATCCGCTTTTCCGTAAGCAGTTCCAGCGCTCGCTGCAGCGGCGTGGCCCCGATCCCGCCGGCTGCACGGGCGATGTTGGTGAAGGTCCGCTCGCCACTTCCAATGGCCGCCAGCACCGTACGCGCCTGGGCCTGCGGGGGGAATTCGGCAGCCAGCGAGCGCTCGGCCGACACCAGCAGGGCCGAGACCGGATCACTCAGCGCCTCGCCGAGGAAGTCCCACAGCTCCTCCCCTCTCGGCCACTCCGCGCAGATCAGCGGCAGCCCGCCGGTGACCAGCGCGGCGTCGAAGGCTTCCGCCGGTTCCAGCCCGAGCATCCTCCCTACCTCGGCGGGGTTCAGCGGCCCTAGCACCATCTCCCTGCCGCGCTGGTGGAAGGGGCGTCCATAGCTGTTCAGAGCCTCCATCATCGACAGATCGGAGCCGATGAGGACCAGCAGCACCGGCTTGGTCTCCAACACCCGGTCCCAGGCCCGTTGCAGCATCCCCTCAAAGGCACCATCGGCGTCCATCAGGTACGGCACCTCATCGATGACCAGCACGCTCGCCCGGTCGGCGGGCAGCGCCGCAGCCAGCACATCGAACGCGGCGTCCCAGCTCTCCGGGCGCGCGGCGGCCACCAACCGCGCCAACGGCAGCGTCGATGCCTGGGCGTCCCGGGCCAGCCGTGCCAGATCATCCCTGGGGGAGGCACCGGTCGCCGCGTAGAACAAGAACGGGGCTCCGGAGCGCTCCGCAAACCGCTCGACCAGTCGCGACTTGCCCACCCGGCGCCGCCCACGCAACATCACGCACCGACCGGGCCGCTCCCCGCCAGCCCCTGCCGCCACCTTCTGCAGCTCTCGCTCCAACGCCGCTAGCTCCTGCCGGCGGCCTACGAAATCCACCACGCCTGTCGACCTCCACCTCCAACACTAACCCTGATGTTAGTAACATAGACGTTAGTAGAGTACTTTCGCCAGTTGTCGCTCACGTCACGAGTCGGGGCCACGACGTCCCGCACGATCGTCTTTTACGGCGTCGGAACGGAGTGGATGATCCGCGAAGGGGTCGAGTCTTTCAGGATCGCCCGCGAGGCCGGGTGCGCCCACCTGTTCATTCCGCCAGTGGGCTGCCGCGTGGCGGCCGACCGCCTGGATAAGCCCGGTTCGGTGGCGCTGCTGGAGGCTCCGCCCGGCAGCGGCAGCCGCGCCGCGGCGATCATGCTGCTGCCGCACGGGACGAGGACGACGAGGACGGGAGCTGATCCGGTAGGCGGTCGGCTCTCCGAGGCTCCCCTTCACCGCACACCGCAGCGGGGGGCCCTTCCTTGTCCTGAGACCTGGGCAAGACCATCACTCGCTGGGACGCTGCCCGGGCAAAGGCGGGGAGGAGGAGCGGAAGACGAAGGAGCTCAAGACGCCGTGATGGGCGGTCGCGGCGGCCGAGATCCCACGTACCGGCCCGGTGCTGTACTCGCTCGCCGGGAACCGGACGCCCAGCTGCGTCTCCATAGGCGCCTCGACGCGGCCCTGCACATCTGCCTCGACCTCAACAAGACGCGGCGTGTCCTGGGTGATGCCGCTATTCGTCGCGTTCGTGCGGTTTTGTTTCCGCAGGAGCCCGGCGGAGCCGTGAAGAAGGGTGAGCGCGGGCCCGTCAAGACCTCCCGCGCCCCCTCGCGGGAATATGGCCCGCGATCCAACACGGGGACCTCACCTGCATCCCAGCACGATCCCAGCACCGTAGGGGCGAACAGGGGGATACGGGTGACGAAGGGTCAGGCATCCCAGCACCATCCCAGCACGGGAAAAACCAGGGGTTCGACTCCGGAGAGTCGAACCCCTTTTGAGCTGCACGTTGCCAGAAGCGACGTGGCGATATCGCGCCGCTACACGTTGAAGCGGAACTCCACCACGTCGCCGTCCTGCATCACGTAGTCCTTGCCCTCCATGCGGGCCTTGCCCGCCGCGCGGGCCTCGGCGACCGAACCGGTCGCGACGAGGTCGTCGAAGGAGATGACCTCGGCCTTGATGAAGCCCTTCTGGAAGTCGGTGTGGATCACGCCGGCCGCCTCGGGTGCCGTCGCGCCCTTCTTGATCGTCCAGGCGCGGGTTTCCTTCGGGCCCGCCGTCAGGTAGGTCTGCAGGCCCAGCGTGTCGAAGCCGACGCGGGCCAGCGTCGCCAGGCCCGGCTCCTCCGCGCCGACGGACTGGAGGAGCTCCATGGCGTCCTCCTCGTCGAGCTCGGCGAGGTCCGCCTCCAGCTTGGCGTTCAGGAAGATCGCCTCGGCCGGGGCCACCAGGGCGCGCTGCTCGTCCTTGAAGGACTCGTCGGTCAGCTCGTCCTCGTCGACGTTGAAGACGTAGAGGAAGGGCTTGGTGGTCAGCAGGTGCAGGTCGTGCAGGAGCTCGGCCTTCTCGGAGCCCTGGACGATGCCGTGCGAGAAGAGCGTGTCGCCCTTCTCCATGATCTCCTTGGCCGCCTCCACCGCCGCCACCTTGGGCGCGACGTCCTTCTTGATCCGGGACTCCTTCTGGAGGCGCGGCAGGACCTTCTCGATCGTCTGGAGGTCCGCGAGGATCAGCTCGGTGTTGATCGTCTCGATGTCGTCCTTCGGCGAGACCTTGCCGTCGACGTGGACGACGTTCTCGTCCTTGAAGGCGCGGATGACCTGGCAGATCGCGTCCGACTCGCGGATGTTCGCGAGGAACTTGTTGCCCAGGCCCTCGCCCTCGCTCGCGCCGCGCACGATGCCCGCGATGTCGACGAAGTCGACCGTGGCGGGCAGAACGCGCTGCGAACCGAAGATCTCGGCCAGCTTGGCCAGGCGGGCGTCCGGGACGCCGACGACGCCGACGTTCGGCTCGATCGTGGCGAACGGGTAGTTGGCCGCCAGCACGTCGTTCTTGGTCAGGGCGTTGAACAGGGTCGACTTGCCGACATTCGGCAGACCGACGATTCCGATCGTGAGCGACACGTTGGCGACTTCCCTAGAAGTGTGGATGGTGGGCCGACCCCCCAGTTTACGGGCGCGCCGAGGCGGGCAGCGACGGCGACCGGAGGGCGAACTCTCGGCCAAGGTCACTCAAAGGGCGTGTCCCATGCCTGTTTCCCGCCCGCGTGCGACCTACGTTGTCCAGGTGGAGCAGCAACGGAACAGCCCCCCTCGGCGTCGGCAGCGGCCTCGTCCCCCCGATCGGCCCCCCGGCACGCTCGTCGTGGGCGCCACTCCCGGCCACCCCGCCGGACAGCGGCGCCCACGGCCGGGCATGCGGCCCGAGCGGTCACGCGGCGGGCCCGGAGGCAGGCCGGAGCGGCGGCCCGGACGGCCGCCCGTGCCGCCCGTCGTCCTCGCGCTGCGCCGGTTGCCCAACCCGCGGCTGACAGGGCTGGGCGCGGGGCTGTTCGCGGCCGGCACGATGTTCACGCTCGGTGTCCTGGACCGGCTGCTGTTCGACGGGTCGCCCCTGGTGTACGGCCTGCTCTTCCTGCCGGTCAGCGCCCTGACCGCGCTCTGGGTGCGCACCGCCGACCTCGTCACCGCGCCGATCAGCGTGCCGATCGCGTTCGCCGTCGGCGTCGTACCCATCTCCGGCGGCGTCGGGGGCGTGGGCGGCCAGACCATGGCCCTGGTCACCGCGCTCGCCGTGCACGCCGGCTGGCTGTACGGCGGCACGCTGGTGGCCGGGCTCATCACCTGCGTACGCAAGGTGCGCGAGATGGGCCGCCGCCAGCGCGCCGCTGCCGCCGCCCGCCTGGCCGAACGCCGCGCCGCCCCGTAGCCCCGACCGGGGCCCGCCCCTCGGCGCCCGGCCGACCGCCCGGCCGTGGGCACGGCGGCAGCCGGCACAGGTCCGGCGTCCCGCTGCCGCCGGACCGGCGGATCCGGGCGCAGACCGGGAAGCCGCCCCGGTTCCCGGCCCGGCCCCGCCGCCGCCTGGGGAGCGGGAGGCCGGACCTGCGAGCCGGGCGCCGGGCGAGGGGCGCGCCATCGGACGCCCGAGGCGGCGCCGTCCGATCAGCGTGACGCGGCTGCCATCGCCGCTCCCACGATGCCCGCGTTGTTCTGCAGCCCCGCCGGGACGATTTCCGCCCGGATGCCCTCGATCAGGGGCAGGAACTTCTCCGCCTTGCGGCTCACCCCGCCGCCGATGATGAAGAGCTCCGGCGAGAACAGCATCTCCAGGTGGGCCAGGTACCTCCGCACCCGCTCCGCCCACTCCGCCCAGCTGAGGTCCTTGTCCTCCTTGACCTTCGTCGAGGCGCGCTTCTCCGCCTCGTGGCCGTCCAGCTCCAGGTGGCCCAGCTCGGTGTTGGGCACGAGCCGGCCGTCGGTGAAGAGCGCGCTGCCGATGCCCGTGCCCAGGGTCAGCAGGATCACCGTGCCCTTGCGGCCCCGTCCCGCGCCGAAGGCCATCTCGGCGATGCCCGCCGCGTCGGCGTCGTTCAGGATGGTGACCGGAGTCCCCTCCCCCAGCCGTTCGCCGAGGAGCGCCGCCGCGTCGACGCCGATCCAGCCCTTGTCGACGTTCGCCGCCGTACGGATGGTGGAGCCCGTGACGACACCGGGGAAGGTGACGCCGACCGGGCCGGACCATCCGAAGTGGGCGACGACCTCCGCGACGCAGCCCGCGACATCGTCGGGCGTCGCGGGCAGCGGGGTCAGTACTTTGTGGCGGGCCTCGGTCAGATCCCCGCGCTCCAAGTCCACGGGAGCGCCTTTGATCCCCGACCCGCCGATGTCCACTCCGAAGACGTTCATGGACCCAACGTTACGGGGTGGCGCTGACAGTCACTTTTCCGCGGCGGCGTCGGCGCGGGCCACCAGCGCGGCGGCCTCGGCGCGCAGATCGCGGCGCAGCTCCTTCGGCAGCGAGAACGTGATCGACTCCTCGGCCGCCTTGACGATCTCCACGTCCCCGAAGCCGCGCTCCGCCAGCCACTCCAGGACGCCCTCGACCAGGACGTCGGGCACGGACGCCCCGGACGTCACACCGACCGTCGACACGCCCTCCAGCCAGGCCTCGTCGATCTCGTCGGCGAAGTCCACCAGGTGGGCGTCCTTCGCCCCGGCGCCGAGGGCGACCTCGACGAGCCGGACGGAGTTCGAGGAGTTCTTCGAGCCGACGACGATGACGAGGTCCGCCTCGGCGCCCATCTGCTTGACGGCGATCTGGCGGTTCTGGGTGGCGTAGCAGATGTCGTCGCTCGGCGGGGAGAGCAGCTGCGGGAACTTCTCCTTCAGCCGGTCGACCGTCTCCATCGTCTCGTCGACGGAGAGGGTGGTCTGCGACAGCCAGACGACCTTCGACTCGTCCCGCACGGTGACGTTCTCCACGTCGTCCGGGCCGTCGACGAGGGTGATGTGGTCGGGGGCCTCGCCGGAGGTGCCGATGACCTCCTCGTGGCCCTCGTGGCCGATGAGGAGGATGTCGAAGTCCTCGTTCGCGAACCGCACCGCCTCCTTGTGCACCTTGGTGACCAGCGGGCAGGTCGCGTCGATCGTCGCGAGCCTGCGCTCGGCCGCCTCCTGGTGGACGGTCGGGGCCACGCCGTGCGCGGAGAACATCACGATCGACCCCTCGGGCACCTCCGCCGTCTCGTCGACGAAGATGGCGCCCTTCTTCTCCAGGGTCTGGACGACGTACTTGTTGTGGACGATCTCGTGCCGGACGTAGATGGGAGAGCCGTACTGCTCCAGGGCCCTCTCCACGGCGATCACGGCACGGTCCACGCCCGCGCAGTAACCGCGGGGGGCGGCGAGGAGGACGCGGCGGGCGGCAGGCGTAGCGGCAGTCATGGGTCCCATCGTAAGGGCGTGCAGAACAGGCGCATGATCCGCCGCGTGCGGAGACTGGGGGGCGTGGCGGGCACCGGTCAGCGGGAGACGGAGCGGCACGGCGGGCCGCGCCGGACGCCCGTACTCCGGGATCTCGTCGTCTGCGGGCTGCTCTTCATCGCCCCCATGGCGCCGGTCGGGGTCTTCGGCACCCTGGACGCCAGGTCGCACGGCGCGGTGGCGCTGGTGTACGTGGTGGCGACGGTCGCGATGGCGTTCACCGCCTTCAGCTACGCCCGGATGGTGCGGGTCGCCCCACAGGCGGGGTCGGTCTTCGCGTAACCCCTTGATGCGGCGGACGAACTCCGCGCTCGCCTCGGTGTCGCCGTCGGCGATCCACGGCCGGTGCGGGGTGGTGAAGTCGAGGTTGAGCAGCCACGGGCGGTCGTGGCCGCGGTCGACGGCGGTTCACGGGGCGGACGGACACCGCGCACCACACCGCGCACGGACGGCGTCCACGGCCTCCTCGGCACGCCGTGGTGTCGGTGGGGACGCGTACGCTCGCTCGCATGGGTCTGAATACGTCTGCCGAAGCCCCGCTGCCCGTCGGTGAGGTGTCGCGGCTCATCGGAGGGTGGATCGACCGGCTCGGGGCCGTGTGGGTCGAGGGCCAGATCACCCAGTTGTCGCGGCGGCCCGGGGCGGGGGTCGTCTTCATGACCCTGCGGGACCCCTCGTACGACATCTCCGTGAGCGTGACCTGTTACCGGCAGGTCTTCGACGCGGTCGCGGACGTCGTGTCCGAGGGCGCGCGGGTCGTGGTGCACGCCAAGCCCGAGTGGTACGCGCCGCGCGGGCAGCTGTCCTTGCGGGCGGCGGAGATAAGGCCGGTGGGGATCGGCGAGCTGCTGGCCCGACTGGAGATGCTGAAGCGGTCCCTGGGGGCGGAAGGGCTGTTCGCGCCGGACCGGAAGAAGCCGGTGCCGTTTCTGCCGCAGCTGATCGGGCTGGTCTGCGGCCGGGCGTCGGCGGCCGAGCGGGACGTGCTGGAGAACGCCCGGCGCCGCTGGCCCGCCGTCCGGTTCGAGGTGCGCAACGTCGCGGTGCAGGGCGTGCACGCGGTGCCGCAGGTCGTCCAGGCGGTGAAGGAGCTCGACGAGCTCCCGGACGTGGACGTGATCATCGTGGCGCGCGGCGGCGGCAGCGTGGAGGACCTGCTGCCGTTCTCGGACGAGCAGTTGGTACGGGCGGTCGCCGCGTGCCGCACGCCCGTGGTGTCGGCGATCGGCCACGAGCCGGACGCGCCGCTGCTGGACCTGGTCGCGGACCTGAGGGCCTCCACGCCGACGGACGCCGCCAAGAAGGTCGTCCCGGACGTGGGCGAGGAACTGGACCGGGTGCGGTCGTTGCGCGACCGCGCGCTGCGCACGGTACGGGGACTGATCGACCGCGAGGAGCGGGGCCTGGCCCACGCGCTGGCCCGCCCCGTGATGGAGCACCCGCAGCGGATGGTGGAGGAGCGGGAGGCCCAGGTGGACGCGCTGGTGGCGCGCAGCCGCCGGGTGCTGGGGCACCTGCTGGACCGGGCCGACTCGGAGCTGTCGCACACCCACGCGCGCGTGGTGGCCCTCTCGCCCGCGGCCACGCTGGAGCGCGGCTACGCGGTGCTGCAGCGGGCGGACGGCACGGTGGTCCGGTCACCGCACGAGGTGGCGCCGGACGAGGAGTTGCGGGCCCGGGTCGCGGAGGGCGACTTCACCGTGCGCGTGGGCGCCGAAGCTGTCGTACCCGGCCCTTAGGGTGGGGCGCATGGCAGCAGACACCACGGGCACGAGCAGCGCGGGCACGAGCGGCGCAGGCACGGACGGCACGGGCGCGGACGGCACGGGCGCGGAGACGGCGATCGGGTACGAGCAGGCGCGCGACGAGCTGATCGAGGTCGTGCGCCGGCTGGAGGCGGGCGGCACCACGCTCGAGGAGTCGCTGGCCCTGTGGGAGCGCGGCGAGGAGCTGGCCAAGGTGTGCCGCCGCTGGCTGGAGGGCGCCCGTGCCCGTCTGGACGCGGCGCTGGCGGAGCAGGATCCTGGCCGGGACGAGCAGTGAAATCGATCACCCGGACCCGGGTTTAGTTGAAACTTAACCAATCTCGGGCGTACGGTCGGGACATCGCCAGATCCCCACACCCGTGAAAGGCACGAGCATGTCCCTCGTTCTTGACCCCGCCGCCCAGGACCTTCTCTTCCGCGAGGCCCGCACCGCCAACGCGTTCACCGACGAGCCGGTGACCGAGGAGCAGGTCCAGGCGATCTACGACCTGGTCAAGTACGGGCCCACCGCGTTCAACCAGAGCCCGCTGCGCGTCGTCCTCGTGCGCTCCGCCGAGGCCCGCGAGCGGCTCGTGCGGCACATGGCCGAGGGCAACCGGCCGAAGACCGCCGCCGCGCCGCTGGTCGCCATCCTGGCCGCCGACAACGAGTTCCACGAGGAGCTCCCGCGACTGCTCCCGCACTTCCCGCAGGCCAAGGACGCGTTCTTCTCCGAGCGCGCGGTCCGCGAGCAGTCCGCCTCCCTCAACGCCGCCCTCCAGGCCGCCTACTTCATCGTCGGCGTCCGCGCCGCCGGCCTCGCCGCCGGTCCCATGACCGGCTTCGACTTCGCCGGCGTCCAGAAGGAGTTCCTGGACGACGACCACACCCCTCTCATGGTCGTCAACATCGGCAAGCCGGCCGAGGACGCCTGGTTCCAGCGCAGCCCGCGCCTGTCGTACGACGACGTCATCACGACCGTCTGACGTTCCCGGACCGTCCCGGAGCGGTCCCGGACCGGACCGGGTCACTCCCCGGCCGGCCCTGGACCACCCCTGACCAGCCCTGGACCACCACCGACCAGCGCTGGACAGCCCGGCCCGGCCACGCGGCGGCCCCGGCACCCCCACCCGGTGCCGCGAGCCTGCCCGAGACGAACTTGCCTGCCCTGTCTTTCGACTTCACCGGCTTGGACCGCAACAGCCCCGCGATCCCGTCGCTGATGGCCGCGG
>NZ_JBEXQK010000017.1:0-119796 GCF_040612535.1 Streptomyces sp. NPDC006368 | reverse complement strand
AAAAATATTTAAATAATATACACTGTATTTGATTGGTGTTCTATTAAGTTCTGGTATGACACCCCGGTCCAGCACCCCACGCCCCCGGCGCCCCCCCCCCCCCCCCCGCCCCCCCCCGGCAGGGTGGACTCCGTGTACGGCGTCCGAAGCCGCCCCCTGGGCCGGCGGGATGAGCATGACGACCCCGCCCGGCCGGTACCCGGACCCGCGTCCGGTCCCTGGCCTTCCCCGCACCCACGGGCAGCGAGTCACCGGTCCTCGCGCGGTTCGCCTTCGGCGCCGGGCCGGACGGACCGCCCCTCGCCCCCATGGACGAGATCACCCAGGGCATCCGCCCGATCGGCAGCGCGACCGGCGGCGGCGTCGCCGCCGGCATCGGCCCCTGAGCCCCACGGGAACGCAGCCCCGCCGGAACGCGGCCCCACAGCAACGCAGCCCCACAGCAACGTACGGTCCTACAGGAACGTACGGCCCTCGCCCCGGTACGTCGGCACCGTCGCCGTCACCCGGTCGCCCTCGACCAGATGCAACCGGTCGAACCGCTCGCACAGCTCACCCGCCTTCGCGTGCCGGAACCACACCTTGTCGCCGATCAGCAGATCGTCGGCCGGCGGGCCCAGCAGCGGCGTCTGCACCTCGCCCGCGCCCTCCATCGCGTCGTAGCGCAGCCCCTCCGGGAGGTACGGCACGGGCAGCCGGTCCCTGCCCGGCGCACCGGACGCCGGATGGCCGCCACCCAGCACGGTCACCACGCCCACACCGGGACGGCGCACGACCGGCTGGGCGAACAGCGCCGCCGGGCGGCCCGTGAACGACGTGTAGTGGTCGAACAGCCGCGGCACGTACAACCCGGAGCCCGCGGCGATCTCGGTCACGCACTCCTCCGCGGCCGTGTGCTGGACGCTCCCCGTACCGCCGCCGTTGACGAACTCCAGGTCCGGCGCCACCGCCCGCACGGCGGCCACCACGGCCGCCCGCCGGACGGCCAGCTCCCTGCGGGCCGCCGCCTGCATCAGCCGCACGGCACGCGACCGCACCGGCCGCCCCTCGACCGCGTCCCCGACCCCGGCGACATGACCCTCGTACGCCATGAGACCGACGAGCCGGAACCCCGGCCGCCGCACCACCGCCCGCGCCACCTCGGCCACCTGGCCCGGGGTGCGCAGCGGTGAGCGCAGGGCCCCCACCCGTACCCGGCCGCCGAGCAGGCGCAGCGACGTATCCAGCTCCAGGCACACCCGTATCTCCTCGGCCCCGCCCTCACGCGCCCGCTCGATCAGGTCCAGCTGCGCCGGGTCGTCGACCATGACGGTCACCGCGCCCGCCAGCTTCGCGTCCCGCGCCAGCTCGGCGAACCCGGCACGGTCGGCCGAGGGGTACGCCAGCAGTACGTCCTCGAAGCCGGCCCGCGCCAGCCACAGCGACTCGTCCAGCGTGAACGACATGACCCCGGCGAAACCGTCCCGCGCGAGCACCCGCTCCAGCAGGGCGCGGCACCGCACGGACTTGCTCGCCACCCGGACCGGCTTCCCGCCGGCCCGGCGGACCAGGTCGTCGGCGTTCGCGTCGAACGCCTCCAGGTCGACCACGGCGAGCGGGGCGTCGAGATGCGCGGTGGCCCGGTCGTACCGGGTCCGGTCAGCGGCACGAGGAGTCATGGCCCGAGCCTGCCAGACCGGCCTACCTGGGGGTAAGGGGGCGGGGCCGCATTGCGGCGGGTACGGGCGGAGCCCGTAGAGTGACGACACGCGCCGACGAACGGGCCTGCTCCGCAAGGCGATCGGCGGCCACCAGGAACAACCGGGACGAGCAGGGGGGCGGATGAGCACCGAGGCACGGCGCCCCGCCTCCCGCATCACCGACGCGCTGCTCCCCTCGGAACGCCCGGCTCCGCAGCGCCCTGACGCCGCGCCCACCGCACCACCCCCGACGGCCCGCCCGGCCGCGGCCCCCCTGATACCGCCGGGCCCGCTGCCACCCGAGCAGCCGCCCACCCGGCAGCCCGTCCCTGCCCCCGCGCAGCCACTCGCCGGCGCCCCCACCCGCGAGCCCGCGCCGACGTCCGCCGAGACCACCACCCGGCTCCGGCCCGTGCCCGCGCCCACCCGGCTCCAGAACGGCCGGCCCCCCGGCCGGCCCGACGGGCACCCGCACCAGCAGCCCCAGTCACAGCCCCACCGCCAGTCGCAGCCGCAGACCCAACCCCAGCCCCAGCCCCACCGCCATCCCCAGCCGCATCCGAACCCCCAAGCGAACCCGCACCCCCGCCCGCACCGGCAGCCGCACTGGGGCCCGCCCCCCGAGGCGCCCGTGGAGACCACCACCCGGCTGCGGCCGATCCGGGACCGCAAGCCCGCCCGCACCGGGGCCGCCGTCGCCTGTCTCGTGCTCGGCCTCGGACTCGTCGGCGGAGCCGGCGCGGGCGCGTGGCTCGCCGGGGACCCGGGCAAGGACGCCGCCGCCCGTACCGGATACACCGAAGCCCGCACCCTCTGGCACAGCGTCCCGGTGGACACCCTCTTCCCGCGCACCCTCCAGGGTGACGGCGCCGGACCCGGCCGCGCCGACCGCGTCTGGACCCGGGTCGCCGTCGCGCCCGACGGCCCCTGCGCGAACGCCCTCGACCCGCTGCTCGTCCAGGTGCTGCGGCCGGTCGGCTGCGCCCGCGTCCTGCGCGCCACGTACACCGACGCGACCACCACCAGCGTCACCACGGTCGGCATGGTCTTCACCGAGGCCGACTCCACCGCGATGACGGCCCTGCGCACCCGCTTCGCCGACGAGAGCCTCGACGAGCGCGCCGACCTCATGCCGCGCACCCTGCCCGCCCCGGGCACCGTCGCCGCCGCGTTCGGTGACGAGCAGCGGGCCAGCTGGCGGGTGAGCGTCCTCACCGAGGTACCGGTGGTCGTCTACGCGGTGTCCGGCTTCGCCGACGGCCGCACCGTCCCCGACCCGCAGCCCGCCGCCGAGGCGATGGCCGAGGGCCGGACGACCGCGCCCGCCCAGGCGGGCCTGGGCCACGAGGCCAAGGGCATCGCCGACCGCATCGAACGCGGCCTGCGCACGGCGGTGGCCGAGAAGACCGCCGAGGAGGCGCGGTGAGACGTCCCCGTATCCTCGCGGCCCTCCTCGCCACCGGTCTGGCCTCCGGTGCCGTCCTGCTGCCGGCCGCCCCGGCCCACGCCGACGCGATCCGCGCCCAGCAGTGGGGCCTGAAGGCGATGCACACCACCGAGGCCTGGCGCACCACCAAGGGGGAGGGGGTCACCGTCGCGGTCCTCGACACCGGCGTCGACGCCACCCACCCCGACCTGGTCGGCAACGTCCTGCCCGGCAAGGACCTCATCGGCTTCGGCGCCGACCGGGGAGACCGCGCCTGGGCCCGCCACGGCACCGCCATGGCCGGCATCATCGCGGGCCACGGACACGGGCCCGGCCGCCGGGACGGCGTCCTCGGCATCGCGCCCGAGGCGAAGATCCTCCCCGTCCGGGTCATCCTCGAAGGCGGCGACCCGGCCCGCGCCAAGGCCCGCACCACCCGGGGCACCGCCCTGGCTAAGGGCATCCGCTGGGCCGTCGACCGGGGCGCCGACGTCATCAACCTGTCCCTCGGCGACGACAGCGAGTCCGCCCACCCCGACGCCGCCGAGGACGCCGCCGTCCAGTACGCCCTCGCCCGGGGCGTCGTCGTGGTCGCCTCGGCCGGCAACGGCGGAGAGAAGGGCGACCACATCTCGTACCCGGCCGCCTACCCCGGCGTCATCGCGGTCACCGCCGTCGACCGCTACGGCACCCACGCCGCCTTCTCCACCAGCCGCTGGTACGCGACCGTCAGCGCACCCGGCGTCGACATCGTCATCCCCGACCCGGACCGCAAGTACTACCAGGGGTGGGGCACCAGCGCGGCCTCCGCGTTCGTCTCCGGAGCCGTCGCCCTGGTCCGCTCCGCACACCCCGGCCTGACCCCCGCCCAGATCAAGCGGCTCCTGACCGACACCGCCCGCGACCGCCCCGACGACGGCGGCCACGACGACGACAAGGGGTACGGCACGGTCGACCCCGCCGCCGCGATCGAGGCGGGCGCCCGGATACGCCCCGCCGACCCCAAGGCCGCCACCTCCGGCTACACCAGGCGGTACTTCGGCGCCGGACCCCTGCCCGCCCCGGCGGACGAATCCGGCTCCGGGCTGCTCGCGCCCGTCACCGGCGGCGTGGGCGTCCTGCTCGTCGGCATCGCCGTCGTCCTGTGGCGAGGGGCCCGCGCGGGCGGGTACTGACACCCCGGCTAGGCTCGACGCGTGGCGCTCAAGAACATCCCTGACCCCGGTTTCTCCGACGACGACGGCACCGCCGACCCCGAGCTCACCGCCGCCCTCGCGGCCTGGGCCGAGGACCGGTCCGCCGAGCCGCGTGTCCTCGCGGCGCTCAGGGGCGCCCGGCTGCTCGTGCCCATCGTCGCCGTCCTCGGCGAGGTGGAGGAGGACGAGAACGGGCTGCGCCGCGAGAAGACCAGCGACATGGCCGTGCCGACGCTCACCGCCGGCGACCGCCGCGCGCTGCCCGCGTTCACGTCCGTCGCGTCGCTGGCCCTGTGGGACCCGGCCGCCCGCCCCGTGGCCGTACCGCTGCACCAGGCGCTCCAGGCCGCCGCCCACGAGAAGGCCGACACGCTCGTACTGGACCTCGCCGGTCCCGTGCCGTACCAGCTGACCGGCCCCGCGCTGCTCGCGCTCGCCGAGGGCCGCACCAGCACCGACCCGCTCGCCGACCCGGCCATCACGGCGGCGGTGCGCGCCGTGGTCGCCGCCGAGCCCTCCGTGGTCCGCGCCCATCTGGCCCGGGGCAGCGCCGACGGCACGCTCGCCCTGGTACTGGCCCCGGACGCGGTGCCCGCCGAGGCGGCCCGGCGCGTCGCCCGCGCGCTGGCGGCCGACGAAACACTGAGGGCCCGCCTGGTGCGCGGCCTCGACCTGGCACTCCTGCCGGCCGCGGCCACGCCCCCGGGCGAGCCCTTCTACGTGAAGCCGTGAGCGCTCAGCCGTAGACCGGACCCGTGTACTTCTCGCCCGGGCCCTGACCCGGCTCGTCCGGCACGATCGACGCCTCGCGGAACGCCAGCTGCAGCGACTTCAGGCCGTCGCGCAGCGGCGCCGCGTGGAACGAGCTGATCTCCGTGGCGCTCGCGTCCAGCAGACCCGCCAGCGCCTGGATCAGCTTGCGCGCCTCGTCGAGGTCCTTGTACCGGTCGCCCTCCTCGGTCAGCCCCAGCTTCACGGCCGCGGCGCTCATCAGGTTGACGGCGACCGTGACGATCACCTCCACCGCGGGGACCTCCGCGATGTCGCGGGTCATCGTGTCGAAGTCGGTCGTCTCGGCGGCGGAGGCGTTGCTCGGCGTGGCGTCACTCATGACGCCCACGATAGGCGTACGCCGCCCGGTTAGCCGCACCCACCGGGAGCTGGTAACCTGGTGTGACGACCGGCTGGACACGACTCGTGATCCGGCCCACAAGTGGAGGCTCCGCTCTCCCACCTGACCGTCCTCCGGGACGGCGGGTCACCGGTCAGGTGGCGCCCATCGTTCCGTACGGACGATGGAGCCGCCCGAATGTGCGCCCCGCGGTTCTCCGTGGCGGTGCTCCGGTAGCACGAGGAGCCCCGCCTGTGTCCCGTTCCGGGGCGTTTTTCATGCGCCGGCGCGGTTGGTCTCACACAACAGACGTTACGCGTCCGTCCGCCAAGCGGTCGCGTGGTGCTACCGAGGAGGATCCATCAGCGCCGAGCCCCGCATCAACGACCGGATTCGCGTTCCCGAGGTGCGACTTGTCGGTCCCAGCGGCGAGCAGGTCGGGATTGTCCCGCTTGCCAAGGCCCTGGAGCTTGCACAGGAGTACGACCTCGACCTCGTCGAGGTCGCGGCGACCGCCCGTCCGCCGGTCTGCAAGCTCATGGACTACGGGAAGTTCAAATACGAGTCGGCCATGAAGGCCCGTGAGGCGCGCAAGAACCAGGCGCACACGGTCATCAAGGAGATGAAGCTCCGGCCGAAGATCGACCCGCACGACTACGACACCAAAAAGGGTCACGTCGTCCGGTTCCTCAAGCAGGGCGACAAGGTCAAGATCACGATCATGTTCCGTGGTCGCGAGCAGTCCCGTCCGGAGCTCGGCTTCCGGCTGCTGCAGCGGCTGGCGGAGGACGTCCAGGACCTCGGCTTCATCGAGTCGAGCCCGAAGCAGGACGGCCGAAACATGATCATGGTTCTCGGTCCGCACAAGAAGAAGACCGAGGCGATGGCCGAGGCCCGCGAGGCGCAGGCCGCCCGCAAGGCGGAGCGCCAGGGTCAGCCCGCGCAGACGGACGAGTCCGTCGAGGCGGAGGAGCCCGTCGAGGCGGAGCAGTCCGCCGAGTAGGCCCACGGAACCCCGAGGGCCTGATTCCAGGGCATCCCGCCCGGGATTCAACCGATCCACCTGACGCTCCCGCGCGCCGGTCCCCGGACCGGCTGGGAGCGCCACTGACGAGGAGAGAACGGCGCTATGCCGAAGAACAAGACGCACAGCGGTGCCAAGAAGCGCTTCAAGATCACCGGCTCCGGCAAGGTGCTGCGCGAGCGCGCCGGCAAGCGCCACCTGCTCGAGCACAAGTCGTCCAAGCTGACGCGTCGCCTCACCGGCAACGCCGAAATGGCCCCGGGTGACGCCGCCAAGATCAAGAAGATGCTGGGCATCTGATTGACCTCGCGCCCTCGGTGACGGGGGCTTCCGGGCACCGACCGGGACCTAATCGTTTCCGGGCCGTGTGAGTCCAACCACGGCCCCGCTACAAGGAGTTAACACGTGGCACGCGTCAAGCGGGCAGTCAACGCCCACAAGAAGCGCCGGGCGATCCTCGAGCAGGCCAGCGGCTACCGCGGTCAGCGCTCCCGCCTGTACCGCAAGGCCAAGGAGCAGGTCACCCACTCCCTGGTCTACAACTACAACGACCGCAAGAAGCGCAAGGGCGACTTCCGTCAGCTGTGGATCCAGCGCATCAACGCCGCTGCCCGCGCCAACGGCATCACCTACAACCGCTTCATCCAGGGTCTGAAGGCCGCCAACATCGAGGTGGACCGCAAGATCCTCGCGGAGCTCGCCGTCAACGACGCGGGTGCGTTCTCCGCGCTCGTCGAGGCCGCCCAGAAGGCGCTGCCGAGCGACGTCAACGCCCCGAAGGCCGCCGCCTGATCTCCCAGGCAGCAGACCTCCGCCCGGACCCGCAGGCCCCGCGCCTGCGGGTCCGGTCTGTTCCACCCCCGCGCGTACGAGAAGAGAGCCGCCGACCACCATGGGCACCCCCGAGCTGATCTCCCCGCGATCCCCGCGTGTCATCGCCGCCCGGCGGCTCGCCAAGCGGAACTTCCGGGGCAAGGAGCGGCGGTTCATCGCCGAGGGCCCGCAGGCCGTACGGGAGGCCGTCGCCCACCGCGGCGGAGGCGAGCCGACGCTGGTCGAGCTGTTCACCACCGTCGAGGCCGCCGAGCGGTACGCCGACATCGTCGAGGCCGCCCGCGCCACCGGCGCCCGCGTCCACCACGCCTCCGACGCCGTGCTCGCCGAGGTCTCCCAGACCGTCACCCCCCAAGGGCTCCTCGGGGTGTGCCGCTTCCTCGACTCGCCGTTCGAGGAGATCCTCACGGGCCGCCCCAAGCTGGTCGCCGTCCTCGCCCACGTACGCGACCCCGGGAACGCCGGGACGGTGCTGCGCTGCGCCGACGCGGCCGGCGCCGACGCCGTCGTCCTCACCGACGCCTCCGTCGACCTGTACAACCCCAAGGCGGTCCGCGCCTCCGTCGGGTCCGTCTTCCACCTGCCGGTGGCCGTCGGCGTCCCCGTCGAGCAGGCCGTCGCCGGCCTCAGGGGCGCGGGCGTACGGATCCTCGCCGCCGACGGGGCGGGCGAGGCCGACCTGGACGCCGAGCTCGACGCCGGCACCATGGGCGGCCCCACCGCCTGGATCTTCGGCAACGAGGCCTGGGGCCTGCCCGAGGAGACCCGCGCCCTCGCCGACGCCGTGGTGCGCGTCCCGATCCACGGCAAGGCCGAGAGCCTGAACCTGGCGACCGCCGCCGCCGTATGTCTCTACGGCTCCGCGCGTGCGCAGCGCGCTGCCGGAGGGTGCCGCTCCGTGACGCCGAGCTAGTAGGCTGACGGCCTCGGGGGGACGGCCCACTGTGCTGCACTGAGGGGTGGGAGCGGCGATGACGCTCGGGACGAGCAGGCCGGCGGAGGCGCGGGCCGCTTTACTGAACCGGTCCGGCGGGCCGGGCGCGTACGCGCACACCTACGACCCCGACGACCTGCCCGACGGTCTGGTCGTCGCCGATGAGCACGGCACCGTGGTGTGCTTCAACACCGCCGCCGTACGCATCACCGCCGTACCCCGCGACCAGGCCCTCGGCCGGCCGCTGGAGGAGGCCCTGCCGCTGGAGGACCTCAAGGGCCGCCGCTGGTGGGCGCTGACCGACCCGTACGGCGGTCTCGCCATCCGCGTCGGCCAGCCCGAGCGCAACCTGCTGCTGCCCGGCGGACGGGAGGTGCTCGTCGCCGCCCGGTACGTCCGCGAGCACCCCACCGGACCCGTGCGCAAGGTCGTCGTCACCCTGCGCGGCACCGAGGCCCGCCGCCGCACCGAGCGCAGCCACGCCGAGCTGATCGCCACCGTCGCCCACGAGCTGCGCTCCCCGCTCACCTCCGTCAAGGGGTTCACCGCCACCCTGCTCGCCAAGTGGGAGCGGTTCACCGACGACCAGAAGCGGCTGATGCTGGAGACCGTGGACGCCGACGCCAACCGCGTCACCCGGCTCATCGCCGAACTGCTGGACATCTCCCGAATAGACTCCGGGCGCCTCGAGGTGCGCCGCCAGCCCGTCGACATCGCCGCCGCCGTGGGACGGCACATCCAGGCCCACACCGCGCGCGGCCAGTCCCCGGACCGGTTCTTCCTCCGGGTACGGAGTCCGCTGCCGGATCTGTGGGCCGACCCGGACAAGATCGACCAGATCCTCGGCAACCTGCTCGAAAATGCGGTGCGGCACGGCGAGGGAACCGTCACCATCGAGGTGGCGCCCACCGGCGCCACCGACGACGAGAAGGGAACGGCCGTCACCGTGAGCGACGAAGGCCCCGGCATCCCCGAGGAGTCGATGGGCCGTGTCTTCACCCGTTTCTGGCGGGGGAGCAAGCGCGGCGGGACGGGTCTCGGCCTGTACATCGTCAAGGGCATCGTCGAGGCGCACGGCGGGACGATCACCGTCGGCCGCGGGCCCGCCGGTGGCGCCCAGTTCCGATTCACGCTGCCCGTGGGCGCCCCGGCCTATCTGTCCTGACGGACGCCGGCGCCGTCCACGGGCTGATCCGCGGCTCATCCGCATGCCCATACCCCGTTAGACTCGTCCTTTGGCACCTTTGCGTCCTCGGTCGTCGAGCGGGGGCCCCAGCCAGCCCATCGGAAGTACGGGAAGAGATGTCGGCACCGAACAAGTCGTACGACCCAGTCGAGGTCGAAGTACTGAAACCGGAAGAGATCGAGCGCATGCGGGACGAGGCGCTCGCCGCCTTCGCCGCCGCCGGTGACCTCGACGCGCTCCACGAGGCGAAGGTCGCGCAGACCGGCCCCACCTCGCCGCTCGCGCTCGCCAACCGGGAGATCGGCGCCCTGCCGCCGCACGCCAAGGCCGAGGCCGGCAAGCGCGTCGGCCAGGCCCGCGGTGCCGTGAACAAGGCACTCGCCGCGCGGCAGGCGGAGCTCGAAGCCGAGCGCGACGCCCGTGTGCTGGTCGAGGAGGCGGTGGACGTCACCCTGCCCCACGACCGCACCCCGGCCGGCGCCCGTCACCCGCTGACCACCCTCATGGAGCGGATCGAGGACGTCTTCGTCGCCATGGGCTACGAGGTCGCCGAGGGCCCCGAGGTCGAGTCCGAGTGGCTCAACTTCGACGCGCTCAACATCGCCGTCGACCACCCCGCGCGCGGGGAGCAGGACACCTTCTTCGTGGCCGACGCCGAGGGCACCTCCGGCTCCGGTGTCGTGCTGCGCACGCACACCTCGCCCGTCCAGGTCCGCTCCATGCTGGACCGCGAGCCCCCGGTGTACGTGATCTGCCCCGGCCGCGTGTACCGCACGGACGAGCTGGACGCCACGCACACCCCGGTCTTCCACCAGGTCGAGCTGCTCGCCGTCGACGAGGGCCTCACCATGGCCGACCTCAAGGGCACCCTCGACCACATGGTCCAGGCGCTCTTCGGCGGCGAGGGCATGAAGACCCGGCTGCGGCCGAACTTCTTCCCCTTCACCGAGCCGTCCGCCGAGATGGACATGGTCTGCTACGTGTGCCGCGGTGAGTCCGTCGGCAACCCGGACCGTCCTTGCCGCACCTGCTCCAGCGAGGGCTGGATCGAGCTCGGCGGCTGCGGCATGGTCAACCCGAAGGTGCTGACCGCCTGCGGCGTGGACCCCGAGAAGTACAGCGGATTCGCCTTCGGGTTCGGCATCGAGCGGATGCTGATGTTCCGCCACAACGTCGAAGACATGCGAGACATGGTCGAGGGTGACGTCCGGTTCACCCGGCCGTTCGGGATGGAGATCTGATGCGGGTCCCGCTTTCCTGGCTGCGGGAGTACGTCGACCTGCCGGCGACCGAGACCGGCCGTGACGTACAGACCAAGCTCATCGCGGCGGGTCTCGAGGTCGAGACCGTCGAGCGGCTCGGCGCCGGCCTCAAGGGCCCGCTGGTCGTCGGCCAGGTCCTCACCATCGAGGAGCTGACCGAGTTCAAGAAGCCGATCCGCTTCTGCACCGTCGACGTCGGCCGGGCCGGGGGGACCGGCGAGCCGCAGGAGATCATCTGCGGCGCCCGGAACTTCACCGAGGGCGACAAGGTCGTCGTGGCCCTGCCCGGCGCCGTGCTGCCCGGCGACTTCGAGATCGCCGAGCGCAAGACGTACGGCCGGATCTCCCGCGGCATGATCTGCTCCGGCGACGAGCTCGGCATGGGCGACGACGGCACGCACGGCATCATCGTGCTGCCGCCCGAGATCGAGGTCGGCGTCGACGCCGCCGAGCTGCTGGAGCTGTACGACGAGGTCCTCGACATCGCCGTCACCCCCGACCGCGGCTACTGCCTGTCGCTGCGCGGCGTCGCCCGCGAGGCCGCCACCGCCTACGGCCTGCCCCTGCGCGACCCGGCGCTGCTCGACGTGCCCGCGCCGAACTCGTACGGCTACCCGGTCAAGGTCTCCGACCCGATCGGCTGCGACCGCTTCACCGCGCGCACGGTCGTCGGGCTCGACCCCGAGGCGCGCTCCCCGATCTGGCTGCGCCGCCGCCTCCAGAAGGCCGGCATGCGCCCGATCTCGCTCGCCGTCGACGTCACGAACTACGTGATGCTGGAGCTCGGCCAGCCGCTGCACGCGTACGACCGCGGCCGGGTCCAGGGCGCGATCGGTGTGCGCCGTGCCGAGCAGGGCGAGAAGTTCACCACCCTGGACGGCGTCAAGCGGGTCCTCGACGCCGAGGACCTGGTGATCACGGACGACCGCGGGCCGATCGGCCTCGCGGGCGTGATGGGCGGCGCCAACACCGAGATCGCCGACTCCGTGACCGACCCGGAGACGGGCGAGGTCCGCGGGACGACCGAGGTCGTCATCGAGGCCGCCCACTTCAACCCGGTCGCCGTCGCCCGCACCGCCCGCCGCCACAAGCTGTCGTCCGAGGCGTCCCGGCGCTTCGAGCGCGGCGTCGACCCGCAGGCCGCGGCCGCCGCCGCGCAGCGCACCGTCGACCTGCTGGTGCTCCTCGCGGGCGGCACCGCCGAGGCCGGCGTCACCGAGATCATCGCGCCGTCCGCGCCGCGCACGATCACGATGCGCGCGGACCACCCCGACCGGGTCGCCGGTGTCGTCTACGGCCGCGAGACCGTCGTACGCCGCCTCCAGGAGGTCGGCTGCGACGTGTACGGGCAGGACGAGCTGACCGTCACCGTCCCGTCGTGGCGCCCCGACCTCGCCCACCCGAACGACCTCGCCGAAGAGGTCATCCGGCTGGAGGGGTACGAGAACCTGCCGTCCACCCTGCCGAAGCCGCCGTCCGGCCGTGGGCTCACCGGGCGGCAGCGGCTCCACCGCCGCGTCGGCCGGGCGCTGGCCGGCGCCGGGTACGTCGAGGCGCCGAACTACCCGTTCGTCTCGGAGCAGGTCTTCGACCAGCTCGGTCTGGCGGCGGACGACCCCTGCCGCAAGGTGGTCACGCTCGTCAACCCGCTCTCCGACGAGGAGCCGGCGATGCGCACCGCGCTGCTGCCGGGGCTGCTCGGCGCGCTGCGCCGCAACGACGGGCGCGGCAGCCACGACCTGGCGCTCTTCGAGACCGGGCTGGTCTTCCACCCCGTCGACGAGACCGGTGCCGCGGTGGCCCTCCCCGTCGACCGCCGCCCCACGGACGAGGAGATCGCGAAGCTCAACGCGCCGCTGCCCGAGCAGCCGCGGCACGTCGCGGTCGTGCTCGCCGGGGCGCGTGAGCAGGCCGGCTGGTGGGGCAAGGGCCGCCCGTCCGACTGGGCCGACGCGGTCGAGGCCGCCCGGACCGTCGCCCGCGAGGCCGGTGCCGAGCTGATCGTGCGTCAGGGCCAGTACGGTCCGTGGCACCCGGGCCGCTGCGCCGAGCTGGCCGTCGTCGTGGACGGCGAGGAGCAGGTCGTCGGGTACGCGGGTGAGCTGCACCCGCGGGTCGTCAAGGCTCTGCACCTGCCCGCCCGCACGTGCGCGATGGAGCTCAACCTCGACGCCGTCGAGCGGGCCTCGGCCGGTGCCCCGCGCGCGCCGCGGATCTCCACCTTCCCGGTCGCCACGCAGGACGTCGCGCTGGTCGTCGCCCAGGACGTGCCGGCCACCGAGGTCGAGGCCGTGCTCCGCGAGGGCGCAGGTGAACTGCTGGAGTCCATCCGGCTGTTCGACGTCTTCACCGGTGAGCAGATCGGCGAGGGCAGGAAGTCCCTGGCCTACGCGCTGCGCTTCCGTGCCGCCGACCGCACCCTGACCGTCGAGGAGGCCTCGGCCGCCCGCGACGCCGCGGTGGCGCTGGCCGCCGAGCGCACCGGGGCGGTGCTGCGCGGCGCCTGACGGCTCACAGCGAGGGGATGAGGGGCATGGCCGGAACACCCGGCATGCCCCTCACTCATTCGAGTGGGGGGTCTGGTGGATTTTCCCCCGGGAGATGGACGATCGACAGAATCGTCCCGACCGCGTGAGGGGCCACGAGAAGGGCGGTCCGCATGATCCGTACGAGATCCAGACTTCGTCGCCTCACCCCCCTCGCGCTGCCCGCCCTCTGGGGCGGCGTCGCCGTCCTCTGGAAGCTGACCTGCCCGCTCGCCCGGCAGGAGGGGCTGCCCACCCGGATCGCCACGAGCGCCGTCTTCCTGACGGTGGGCGCCGGGCTCGTCCTCGGCATCCGGCGCGGCCTGACTCGGGAGTTGAAGCAGATCCGGGCCATCGCCCAGGCCACCCAGCAGGTCCTGCTGCGCCCGCTGCCGCCCCGGCTGGACGGTCTGGCCGTGGCCGCGGCCCAGCTCTCCGTGGCCCGGGGCGCCGCCGTGGGCGGCGATCTGTACGAGGCGGTCAGCACCCCGCACGGGGTGCGGATCGTCATCGGTGACGTACGCGGCCACGGGCTGGGGGCGCTCGGGGCCGTCGCCGCCGTGCTCGGCAGCTTCCGGGAGGCGGCGCACGACGAGCCCGGACTCGGCGGCGTACTGCGGCGGCTGGACCGGGCCCTCGGACGGCACCTGTGCGAGCGGGCGCGCGACGAGCACCCGGCCTCCGGTGGCTTCGACCCGTACAGCCCGGCGGCGGAGGAATTCGTCACCGTACTGCTCCTGGAGATCGACCGCGACGGCGACGTACTGGCCCTCAACTGCGGGCATCCCCGGCCGTACCGGCTGGGACCGCGCGGCGCAAAACCGCTGGCGGCGGGCGACCCGTTGCCCCCGCTCGGGGCCTTCCCGCTCCCGGAGGAACTGCCCGTACACCGGTGCACGCGGCTGCTGCCGGGCCAGGCGCTGGTCCTGCACACGGACGGGGCGGAGGACGCGCGCGACGCCGCCGGCCGGTACTTCCCGCTGGAGGAGGTCCTGACCCGGGCCGCGCGGACGGGCGCGGCTCCCGGCGCCGTCGTCCATCAGGTGCACTCCGCGCTGCTGCGCCACACCGGCGGGCGGCTCACCGACGACGTGGCGCTGCTGGTCGTCCGCAACGACCGCTGCCGGGCACCGGCGCACTCCCCGGACCCAGGACCGTGCCGGACGCGCACCGCGCCCTCCCCTCGCTAGACGCCGCCGACGGGGCGGCCGGCGCCGTCCGCCCCGCCCCGGAGCGCCGGGCAGATCAGGCGGAGCGGACGACGCGGAACGGGCCACCGCACTGGTGTGTGTGTGGGGGGGCGGTGACCCTGCCGCCTCTGTGAGAGACGCTCAGTCAACCCGCGCCCGGCGCACGGCGGCAGAGCACGCGGTGCGCGGATACGGGCATTGCGTTCACAACCCGTGCGAAAGCGACTCCACTACGCTGGGCGCACGGAGTCACCGGAGGGGCACCCATGCAGCCCAACACCCTGCTCGACGCCCTGCTCGACGAAGCGGGCGTCTCCCATGCCGGCCTGGCGGCGCACGTCAACCAGGCGGGCCGGGTGAGAGGCCTGGCCCTGCGGTACGAACACACGGCGGTGGCCCGCTGGCTGAAGGGCCAGCGCCCGCGCGGCCAGGTGCCGGACCTGATCTGCGAGGTGCTGAGCGCCCGGCTGCACCGCTCCGTCACCCTCGACGACATCGGCCTCGGGGTGCCGGGCGGGGCCGATGCCCCGCACGGTTCGCCGCTCTCCGGCTTCGTCGAGCGGGCCACCGCCCTGTGGCGCTCCGACGAGCAGCAACGGCCGCACATACTGGGCGCCCAGGCGGTGACCGGCACGCCCGCCGTGATGCCCGTGTGGGAGTGGGAGAACCCGCCCGAGGACGCCGATGTCTCGCGCGACGGTCAGACGCGGGTCGCCCCGTCCGACATCGAGATGCTGCGCGCCGCCCGGGCGCACTACGAGCTGATGTATCGCAGGGCGGGCGGAATCGCGACGCGCGCCCGGATCGTGGGGTTCCTGAACGCGGAGACCGCGCCGCTGCTGCGCGGCGCCTACAGCGACGCGCTCGGCCGCCAGTTGCACCGGGCGACCGGCGGACTGGTGGCGGTCGCCGGGATCTGCGCGTACGACTCCGACGCGCACGGACTGGCCCAGCGCTACTTCCACCAGGCGCTGCGGCTGGCGAAGGCGAGCGGGGACCGCGGGCTCGGCGCCTATGTGATCGCGCTGCTGGTCAACCAGTCGCTGTTCATGGGGGAGTACCGGCAGTCGGTGGCGTTCGCGGAGGCGGCACTGCGCACGGCGGGCAGTCACATCACCCCCGCGCTCGCCGCCGATCTGTTCGCGATGCAGGGGAAGGCGTACGCGCACCTCGGCGACGGCTCCGGTGCCCTGCGGTGCATCCGGCACGCGGAGGCGGAGGCGGAGCGGATCCGGCCCGGCCGTGAGCCGGACGAGACCGGCTACGTCCAGCCCGGGCTGGTCAACGTGCAGGTGGCCGAGGCGCTGTTGAGTCTGGGCGACCTGGACGCCGCCCGGGAGAACGCCGCGGCGGCCGTCCGCACGCCGGCGCACGACCGGGGCCGGGTCCACCGGCTGGCGATGCTCAGCCAGATCGAGTTGCTGCAGGGGGAGCCCGACCGGGCGGCGCGCACCGCCGTCGAAATGGCCGAGCGGGCCCGGGGGATGGAGTCACAGCGGCTGCGGGACCGGCTGCGTGCGATGCGCGAGCGGTTGGCGGCGAGCGGCTGCGGCGACGCGCGCGAGGCCGCCGAACTCATCGACGGCGCGCTGCGCGTACCGCTCTGAGCTTGCCCGCCGGGGTAGTCCTCCTGCGATATTGCCATCTACTTGTCGGAAGGTGGCAGAACCGTGCAGTGGACGAAATTAAACGAACAAACTGTGTATGAGAATCGCTGGTTCAAGGTGAACCTCGCGGACGTCGCACTCCCCGACGGCCGCCACCTCGACCACTTCCTCATCCGGCTCCGCCCGGTCGCCGTCGCGACCGTCGTCAACGAGGCCAACGAGGTGCTGATGCTGTGGCGCCATCGCTTCATCACCGACAGCTGGGGCTGGGAGCTGGCCGCGGGCGTCGTCGAGGACGGCGAGGACATCGCGGCGGCGGCGGCGCGCGAGATGGAGGAGGAGACGGGCTGGCGCCCGGGCCCGCTGCGCCACCTCCTGACCGTCGAACCGTCCAACGGTCTCACCGACGCCCGCCATCACCTGTACTGGTCGGAGGAGGCGACGTACACCGGCCATCCCGAGGACGATTTCGAGTCGTCGCGCCGGGAGTGGATCCCGCTCAAGCTGGTGCCCGACATGATCGCCCGTGGCGAGGTCCCGGCCGCCAACATGGCGGCCGGGCTGCTGATGCTGCACCATCTGCGGCTGGGCTGAGCCCCGCTCAGTTGCCGAGCGCCTGCCAGGCCGCCACCACCAGGGCGCCCACCGCGGTGAGCACGGAGACGGCGGGCAGGGGCCACTTGGCGTGCTCCAGCGCCGAGACGCGCGCGGCCAGATCGGTCAGATCTCGGTCGATCTGGCCGTGTCGCTGGGCGAGCAGCGCCAGTTGCCCGTCGATCCGGGCGAGGCCGACGTCGAGACAGCGGCGCAGCTCGGCGAACTCCTCGACGGCCGTTAAGTGATCGGGTCCGGTGGTCACGGTTTCCGCTCCTCTTCGTTGACTGAGCGGCTCCGAGTCAACTCTTCCGGATCGAGCGCTGGGAGCGTGTGCGCACGGCATATGCGAACACGCTCCGCACACCCCGTGCGAATGTCAGTCGCCCTGCGTCACCCGTACGGGTAGAAGCCGGAGCCCGTCTTGCGGCCGAGCCGGCCCGCGTCCACCATCCGCTGGAGCAGCGGGGGAGCGGCGTACAGCGGCTCCTTGTACTCCGCGTACATCGAGTCGGCGACCGAGGCGACGGTGTCCAGGCCGATCAGGTCCGCGAGCTTGAGCGGGCCCATCGGGTGGGCGCAGCCCATCTCCATGCCGTTGTCGATGTCCTCACGGCTGGCGATGCCCGACTCGAACATCCGGATCGCGGAGAGCAGGTACGGGATCAGCAGCGCGTTCACCACGAAACCGGAGCGGTCCTGGGCGCGGATCGCGTGCTTGCCCAGCACCTTCTCGACCACGGCCTGGGCGCGGCTGATCGTGCCCTCGGAGGTGGTCAGCGCCGGGATCAGCTCGACGAGCTGCTGCACCGGGGCCGGGTTGAAGAAGTGGATGCCGATGACCTGGTCGGGGCGGGACGTCGCCACGGCCAGCTTCACCAGCGGGATGGAGGAGGTGTTGGAGGCGAGGATCGCGTCCTGGCGGGTCACCACCTGATCCAGGACCTGGAAGATCTCGGTCTTGACCTGCTCGTTCTCGACGACCGCCTCGATCACCAGGTCACGGTCGGCGAACTCGCCGAGGTCGGTGGTGAAGCTGAGCCGGGCCAGCGTCGCGTCGTGCTCCTCCTGGGTGATCTTGCCGCGGTCGGCGGCCTTGGAGAGCGAGTTGTACAGCCGGGTACGGCCGATCTCCAAAGCCTCGCCGGTGGTCTCGGCGACCTTGACCTCCAGGCCGCTGCGGGCGCACACCTCCGCGATGCCCGCGCCCATCTGGCCGCAGCCGACCACTCCGACGCGTTCGATGTCGGTCACATCGTGCCTTTCGCTGTTCTTCCCGGTGGCGGTCCCCCGTGTGATTCCGGCGCCGCCTCGACCCCCCGACGTTACTCCGTTCGCCCCGGTGGAGGGCGGGCCGGGGCGGGCATGCTCTGCGGTACGTCCGGACACCAACCGGTTAGGGGCAACGAATGCGGCATAGCGGACGGAACGTCGGAAGACGTACCGGAGAGAGCGGCGGGGAGAGCAACGGAGGAGGCAGCGGAGGGGGCCTCGGGGCAGAGAGGACGGGGCGCATCGGTCGAAGGGGGCTCGTGGCGGGCGCGGCGGTGGCGCTGGCGTCCCTGCTGATGCCCGGCGAGGCGGGTGCGGCGCCCGGGCGGCTCCCCGCCGGGCGGGCGGCACGCCGCCGGGCGGGCAACAAGGACTTCCGCGGGGTGTGGCTGGCCACGGTCTCCAACCGCGACTGGCCCTCGCGGCCCGGCCTGCCGGTCGACCAGCAGCGCGCCGAGCTGCTGGCCCACCTGGACACCGCCGTCGAGCGGCGCCTGAACGCGGTGATCTTCCAGGTGCGGCCCACCGCGGACGCGCTGTGGCCGTCGCCGTACGAACCCTGGTCGCAGTACCTCACCGGCGTACCGGGGAAGGACCCCGGCTGGGACCCGCTGGGCACCGCCGTCGAGGAGGCGCACCGGCGCGGCCTGGAGCTGCACGCCTGGTTCAACCCGTACCGCGTGGCCAACCACACCGACCCGGCGAGACTGGCCGAGGGGCACCCGGCCCGGGTCCACCCGGAGTGGGTCCTGCCGTACGGCGGGAAGCTGTACTACAACCCGGGGCTGCCGGAGGTGCGGCACTTCGTGCAGGACGCCATGCTCGACGCCGTCCGCCGGTACGACGTCGACGCCGTGCACTTCGACGACTACTTCTATCCGTATCCGGTCGCCGGGCAGGTCTTCGCCGACGACGACGCGTACGCGCGGTACGGCGCGGGCTTCCCGGACCGGGCCGCCTGGCGGCGCGACAACATCGACCGGCTCGTATCCGAGATGGCGTACCGGATCAAGGAGACCAAGGGGCACGTCCGGTTCGGGGTCAGCCCGTTCGCGGTGTGGCGCAACGCCGCCACCGATCCGCTCGGCTCCGACACCCGGGCCGGTGTGCAGACGTACGACGACCTGCACGCCGACACCCGCAGATGGGTGCGGGAGCGCTGGATCGACTACGTCGTGCCGCAGCTCTACTGGCACATCGGCTTCGCCGCGGCCGACTACGCGAAGCTGCTCCCCTGGTGGGACGAGGTCGTCCGGGGCACGGACGTCGACCTCTACGCGGGGGAGGCGCTGTACAAGGCGGGTGACCCGGCCCAGCCGGAACCCTGGCAGGATCCGGCCGAACTGTCCCGCCACCTCACCCTGGCCGAGGAGTACGTCCGCGTGCGCGGCCATGTCTTCTTCGCGGCCAAGGAGGTGAGGACGGACCGCATCGGGGCGATGGCCAGAGTGGTGGCCGATCACTACCCGCGGGCGGCCCGCCCCTGGAGCCAGGGGCCGTAGCGGCCTGTCAGGCCGGGGCCGGTCCCGGCCGGACGGGCTAGCCGGGCTCCTTGTGGCGTACGACGGTGTCGGGGCCGGGTGCCATCAGCGTCTCGTGCCCGTCGTCGAAGCGGACGCGGTACGGGGGGTCGCCGTTCGGCCCCAGCACCTCGACGACTTCGGCGGTCCGGTCGTGCTGGCCGACGGTCCTGCCGTGCACCGTCAGCTTGTCGCCCACGCTCGCGTGCATCGCGTGACCTCCTCGCGCCGTCTGTTCCGTGAGTGGTTCCGTGTCTCGGAGCCGTCCCGTATGGGGAGTCTACGTCCGCAGGTGTGGTCCGCGTCACTTCGGGAGCGGGCTCAGGCCCGCGCCCGCTGGGTGGCCGCGATGCACACCAGGACCGCACCGGCCGCCAGCGGCGCGGCGGCCGACATCGGCTCGCCCAGCAGGAGCACCGACCAGACCAGGGTGAGGAGTGGCTGGGCCAGCTGCAACTGGCTGGCCCGGGCGATGCCGATCGCCGCCATGCCCCGGTACCAGACGTACAGGCCGAGGAACATGGACCCGGCCGCCGCCCAGGCCAGGCCCGCCACGCCGTGGGCGGTCAGCCGCACCGGCTCGGCGGCCAGGGCGAGGAGCGCCCCCACCACGGCCGCCGGCAGGCACAGGATCAGCGCCCAGCCGATGACCTGCCAGCCCGGCATCGCCCGGGCCAACCGGCCACCCTCGGTGTATCCGGCGGCGCACACCAGCAGGGCGCCGAACAGGTACAGGTCGGCGCCCGACAGCGCTCCGCCGCTCTGCTGCACGGTGAACACGATCACCACCGCCGCCCCGGCCAGCGCGGCCAGCCAGAACCCCCTGGACGGCCGCCTGCCGGTGCGCACGGCGGCGAGCGCGGCGGTCGTCAGCGGCAGCAGCCCCACCACCACCGCGGCGTGTGACGAGGTCGACGTCCGCAGCGCCAGCGTGGTGAGCAGCGGGAAGCCCACCACGACCCCGCCGGCGACCACCGCGAGCCCCGGCCAGTGGCGGCGCTCAGGGACCGGTACGCGCAGCGCGAGCAGGAAGGCTCCTGCGATCAGCGCGGCCAGGGCGCAGCGCAGGGCGACGAACGACCAGGGGCCGAAGCTCTCCAGCCCCCAGACGGTCGACGGGAAGGTGAGCGAGAACGCGAGGACGCCGAGGGAGGCGAGCGCCGTTCCGCCGCGGACACGGGGGCCGGGCAGGCCCTCCAGCGCGCCGCCGCCGGGCGGCCGGCCGCCCGGCCCGGGGCTGTCCGGCACGCGGCTGTCCGGGCGGGGGCTCTCATCCACTGCTATCGACCTGAGTGGAGTAGCGCTATTCTCTGGTGTCATGCATGAGCGTAGCAGCGTCGCGGAATTGGCGGGGATCCTGAAGCGGGAGCTGGACCGCTACTCACCTGGTGGAAAGCTGCCGTCCAGTCGGGCGCTCGTCGAGCGCTTCCGGGTCTCCCCGGTGACCGTCTCCCGCGCCCTCGCCCAGCTCGCCGCCGAGGGCCTGGTCGTCACCCGCCCCGGCGCGGGCGCCTTCCGGGCCCTGCCCCGTACCGGCACACCGGCCCCCGGGGACACCTCCTGGCAGGAGGTCACCCTCAGCGCCGACTCCGCGACCGAGCTGGTGCCGCGCTCCGTCGACGCGTCGGGCGTCCTCGTCACCCTCGCCGCGCCACCGGCGGGCGTCATCGAGTGCAACGGTGGCTATCTGCACCCCTCGCTCCAGCCCGAACGCGCCCTCGCCGCCGCACTGGCCCGCGCCGGCCGCCGGCCGGGGGCCTGGGGCCGACCCCCCATCGACGGCCTGCCCGAACTGCGCGACTGGTTCGCCCGCGAGATCGGCGGCACCGTCACCGCCGCCGACGTCCTGATCACCGCGGGCGGCCAGTCCGCGATCACCACCGCGCTGCGGGCGCTCGCCCCGCCCGGCGCCCCCGTCCTCGTCGAGTCACCCACCTACCCGGGCATGCTGGCCGTCGCCCGCGCCACCGGGCTGCGCCCCGTGCCCGTACCGGTCGACGGCGACGGCGTCCGCCCCGAACTGCTGGCCACCGCCTTCCGTGCCACCGGCGCCCGCGTCTTCGTCGCCCAGCCGCTCTTCCAGAACCCCACGGGCGCGGTCCTCCCCGCCGGCCGGCGCCGCGAGGTCGTGCGCATCGCCCGCGAGGCCGGCGCCTTCGTCGTGGAGGACGACTTCGCCCGCCGCCTCGGCCACGAGGACGCGGGCCCGCTTCCCGCGCCGCTCGTCGCCGACGACCCGGACGGCGTCGTCGTCCACGTCCGCTCGCTCACCAAGATCGCCTCGCCCAGCCTGCGGGTCGGCGCGCTGGCCGCCCGCGGCCCCGTGCTGGAGCGGCTGCGCGCCATCCACGTCGTCGAGAACTTCTTCGTACCGCGCCCGCTCCAGGAGGCCGCGCTGGAGCTCGTCGGCTCACCGGCCTGGGGCCGCCACCTCCGGGCCGTGGCTGCCGAGTTGACCGCCCGCCGCACCGCCATGACGGCCGCCCTCGCGCAGCACCTGCCGGAATTCGCCCTGCCCCGCGTCCCCTCCGGCGGCAACCACCTCTGGCTCCGCCTGCCGGATACCACCGACGAGTCCGCCCTGCTCGCCGCCGCCCTGCGCGCGGGCGTCGCGATCGCCCCCGGCCGCCCCTACTTCTGTGCCGAACCACCTGCCGGCCATGTGCGGTTGAGCTTCGCGGGCGTCGCCGGCCCGGCCGAGATCGCGGAGGGCGTGCGCAGGCTCCGCACGGCCCACGACGCTCTGCGGCCGTGAGAAGGGCGTGGCACGCGCCACTGACAACAGGCCCCCGCCCTGACAGAGTTTGATCATGGACACGACCGCGACAGCCCTGGACGCGTACGAGCTCTCCACCGACCCCGCCCGCCTGGACCGGGCGCGCATCCACCACTGGCTGTCGACCGACGCGTACTGGGCGATCGGCCGCAGCCGCGACAAGCAGGACCGCGCCATCGACGGGTCCCTGAACTTCGGCGCGTACGAGACGGCCACGGGCGAGCTCGTCGCGTACGCCCGGGTCGTCACCGACCACGCGACCTTCGCCTGGCTCTGCGACGTCTACGTCGACCGCTCAGCCCGCGGCCAGGGCCTGGGCACCGCCCTCGTCGAGGCGGTCCGCGACCACTTCGCCCCGCTGGGCATCAAGCGGATCGTGCTCGCCACCGAGGACGCGCACGGCGTGTACGAGAAGATCGGCTTCCAGGCGCTGGCCGCCCCCGAACACTGGATGGCGCTCCCGTTCCCGCAGCCCGACGGACCGCCGCCGAGCCGGCCCACGGGGGAGTGACCCGGTGGCGCACGGGCGGCCGGCGGTCAGCGGGGTGCCCGCGAGCGGCTAGCCTGAAGGCACGATGAACCGTTTGACCACGTCATGGGCCGATGCCGAACTCGCCCGCTTCCCCGAGGACCCGCGCGACCCGCTGCGCGCCTGGGACGCCGCCGACGAGTACCTCCTGCGCCACCTGGCCGAGGAGCACCGCGAAGGGCTCGAAGCCGCGCCCGGCGGCACCGTGGCCGTGGTCGGCGACCGGTGGGGCGCCGTGGTCACCTCGCTCGCCGCGCTCCGCCCCGTACAGATCACCGACTCCTTCCTCACCCGCGAGGCCACCCGCGCCAACCTCGCCCGCAACGGCGTCGACGAGGCGTCCGTACGGCTCCTGACCACACGGGACGCGCCGCCCGAGCGCATCGACGTCCTGCTCGTGCGCGTCCCCAAGAGCCTCGCGCTCCTGGAGGACCAGCTGCACCGCCTCGCCCCCGCCGTGCACGCCGGGACGGTCGTCGTCGGCACCGGCATGGTCAAGGAGATCCACACCTCCACGCTCAAGCTCTTCGAGCGCCTGATCGGGCCCACCCGCACCTCGCTGGCCGTCAAGAAGGCCCGGCTCATCTTCGCCACGCCCGACCCGGCCCTCCCCAGGACACCCAACCCCTGGCCGCACCGGTACGCCCTGCCCGGCGACGCCGCGACCGCCGTCGCCGGGCGGACCGTCGTCAACCACGCCGGGATCTTCTGCGGCGACCGCCTCGACATCGGCACCCGTTTCCTCCTCCGACACCTGCCGAGCGGCCTCGGCCGCTCCCGCGTCGTCGACCTGGGGTGCGGCAACGGCGTCATCGGCCTCGCGGTCGCGCTCGCCGACCCCGACGCGGAGCTGCTCCTGGTCGATGAGTCGTACCAGGCGGTGGCGTCGGCGGAGGAGACCTTCCGGGAGAGCGCCGCGCCCGGCACCAAGGCGGAGTTCCTGGTGGGGGACGGACTCACGGGCGTACCGGCCGACTCCGTGGACCTCGTCCTCAACAACCCGCCCTTCCACAGCCACCAGGCCACCACCGACCGCACCGCCCGCCGCATGTTCACCGGCGCGCGCCGCGCCCTGCGGCCCGGCGGCGAGCTCTGGGTCATCGGCAACCGTCACCTGGGCTACCACGCGACGCTGCGCCGGATCTTCGGCAACTGCGAGGTGGTCGCGAGCGACCCGAAGTTCGTGGTGCTGCGCGCGGCGAAGCGCTGACCGCAGCGGCCCGCCGCGGCGCCGGCCCGGGGACGTCGGCGGCGACCCGACTCCCCGTCAACCCGCTTCGTGTGCCGCCCCTCAGGCTGCCGAGGTGAACACGAGCGACGCGTTGTGACCCCCGAACCCGAACGCGTTCGTCAGCGCCGCCCGCACCGGACCCCGCCGGGGCGCGCCCGTGACGACGTCCAGTTCGACCTCCGGGTCCAGCGCGTCGAGGTTCCGCGTCGCGGGGATGACACCGTCCCGCACCGCGAGGATCGCGGCCAGGGCGCCGACCGCGCCCGCCGCGCCGAACAGGTGCCCCGTCATCGACTTCGTCGCCGTGACGGCCGGATGGACACCGATGGCCTCGGCCACCGACCGGGCCTCGGCCAGGTCACCCTTCGGCGTGGACGTCGCGTGGGCGTGGACGTGCGCGATGTCGAGCGGCGACAGCCCCGCGGCCTCCAGCGCCCGGCGCATCGCCCGTATCTGGCCCTCCGGATGCGCGGCCGTGATGTGGTACGCGTCCGAGGTCACCCCGGCCCCGGCCAGCGCAGCGTGAGTACGGGCCGCCCGCGCGGCGGCGAACTCGGCCCGCTCCAGGACCACCACGGCGGCGCCCTCGCCGATCACGAAGCCGTCGCGGTCGACATCGAAGGGCCGCGACGCCCGGTCGGGCGCGTCGTTGCGCGTCGAGTGGGCCCTGGCCTGAGCGAAACCGGCCAGCGGCAGCGGGCAGATGCACGCCTCCGCGCCGCCCGCCACGACCACGTCGGCCCGGCCGAGCCGGATCAGGTCCAGCCCCGTCGCGATGGCCTCCGCCCCCGACGCGCAGGCGCTGACCGGCGTGTGCGCACCGCCGCGGGCCCCGAGCTCGATGCTCACCCAGGCCGCGGCGCCGTTCGCCATCAGCATCGGCACCGTGTGCGGGGACACCCGCCGTACCCCGGAGGTTTCGAGCACGTCGTCCTGGCCGAGCATGGTCAGCGCGCCGCCCGTCCCCGTACCGATCACCACCGCCAGGCGCTCCGGCTCGACGCCGGGGGCGCCCGCGTCGGCCCATGCCTCGCGGGCCGCGATCAGCGCGACCTGCTCGCAGCGGTCCAGGCGCCGCGCCTGCACCCGGTCCAGCACCTCGGCCGGCTCGACCGCGAGCCTGCCGGCGATCCGCACGGGCAGGCCGGCCGCCCACTCCTCCTCGATCGCGCCGATCCCGGACCGCCCGGCCAGCATCCCCGCCCAGGTCGACGCGGCATCCCCGCCGAGCGGGGTGGTGGCCCCGAGACCCGTCACCACGACGTCACCGATGTCATTGTTCACGGACCGAACCTCCTTGTAGGAACAACACAGCTCCCCGCACTCCCTCCTCGCGCGGAAAGATCCACCAGCAGCCACTCTGCCAGCCATGTGAGGAAGGGTCAGGTGCGCTTTTCCATGGAGTCCGGTGCGTGAAATTTATGTACTCCTCACAGTTTCCCGCGCTCCCGGCCCTCCGCTCGCAGCCCTTCGGAGTGAGGCGTCCGCGCGGCGGGACCCGGCCCGGGCCGTCGTCCCGGCTTCGCCCCGGGGGTTCGTACAGCGGCCGGGAAAGTGCGCGGTGCACCGATCTTGTGTCTTGTGGTGATCTTGACTGATATACGCTGCGACTACTTCATGACATCAAGCCCGGGGGGGCCTTCCACATGACCCTGCAGTCCCGCGCGCTCCTGGGGAGCGCGCTCGTTCCCGTGCTCGCGCTGGCAGTAGCCACGCCGAGCGCCCAGGCCGCACCGGCCGCCGTCACCACCGCGGGCGCCGTCCCGGTCGGTCTCGGACCCTGGACCGCGCCCAAGGAACTGCCCGGCGTCACCCGGGTCATCGACCTGCAGTCGACCCGCGGCGGCACCGTGGCCGGACTGTTCACCCAGGGCGGCGAGACGGTGCTCTCCGTCCGCCCCGCGGGCAGCAGCAGCTGGCAGTCGACCAAGCCCGCACCGGGGGCCACGCTCCAGCGGACCGACGACGGCGCCCTCACCCTCCTGTGGTGGGTGAAGGCGGAGGACGGGGCGCGGAGCACGCTGCGCATGTCCCGGCTCGCTCCCGACGGCACCGCCTTCGGCCTCGCCGAGGAGGTTACGACGGGCACGCCCGCGACCCACTCGTACCACTGGCGGACCCGCGTCACCACGATCGCGGGGAACGCGGCGGGTCGGCAGGCCGTCGCCTGGATGGACCAGGACCGCCGGCTGACGGTCGTCGAGCGGTCCGGCCCCCAGGCTGCCTGGTCCGCCCCGGTGAGCCTCGACCGGCTCCCGGACCCGATCGTCCGCGACGACCACACCTACACCTACACGCTCTGGGACCTGCGCCTCGCCGTCGCCACCGACGGCACCCTGGCGGTGGCGTGGGGCGGCAACAGCCGCTACACGGGCGACGGTGTCGATCCCGACCCGAGCGCGCACCAGTGGCACTACACGTACCTGGAGAAGCCCGCCGGCACCGACGCCTGGACCGCGCCGCGCGCTCTGCCCCAGCTCGGCGTTCAGCCCGGGCAGGTCACACTCGCCGCCCACCCGCAGGGCGGGTTCCACCTGCTCTCCCTCGGCAACTACGCGCGCAAGCCCGCCGGAGCGGCGGACTGGGGCCCGGCCAGGAGTATCGGAATCGGCGCGGGCACCTACACGCAGGCCGAGTTGCTGACCGCCCCGAACGGCGACGTCACGGCGGTCGGCTGGCAGTACGGCAGCGACCCGGCCGTCGCCACGTTCCAGGCCGCCAAGGGCACCTGGGGTGCTCCCCAGCAGCTGGCTCCCGACGCCGACGTCGACTCGCTCAGCAGCACGCGCACGGTGACCGGTTCGATCGTCGTCACGTACACGCGGAAGCGTTACGAGGCGAGCAGGACCATCCGCCGTGACTTCGTCACCCAGAACGTCGCGGTCGGCAGCATCTCCAAGCCGCTCACCCTCAACAGCCGGATCAACAGCACCTCCAGCGAGGGGCGGGTGACCACCGACGACAAGGGACGCCCGGTGGCGGTCTGGGCGCAGTCCGCCGAGGACGGCAGCACGCACGCGGCCTTCACGGCGACGACGGGCACCCGCTCCCTGCCCAAGTGGCACGACCACGCCGACGACACGCGTGGCGACATCCTGGGTCTCACCACCACCCAGGGGATGGGCCTGGCCACGCGGGACACCACCAACCCGACGGGGAAGTTCCAGATCCGTACCTGGCCGGAAGGCACGCGGGTCGTGCCCTTCGGCGACTTCGACGGTGACCGCTGCAACGACCTGATCGCCAGGATGCCCGGCGGGGAGGCCCGCCTGTACACCCCCGTCTGCGGCGGCCTGCCCACGACCGACTCGGCGTACCGGCGCCTCTCCTCCAACTGGAGCGCCTACGACACCCTGCTCTCCAGCGGTGACCACACGGGCGACGGCCGCCCGGACCTGGTGGCCCGCGACGCGGCCACCGGTCACCTCTACCTCTACGCCCACAACGGCACCAGCGGTTTCCTCCCGCGCGTGAAGATCGGATCCAACTGGACCGGCTACAAGCGCGTCATCGGGGCCGGTGACCTCAACGGCGACGGCATCGGCGAGGTGCTCGCCCTGGACAAGTTCGGTGAGCTCTGGCGCTACAACGGCACCCGCGGCGGTACGTTCGCCGCCCGCGCGCTGGTCTTCAAGGACTGGGGCGGCTCCTACAAGGACGTCATCGGCACCGGGGACTTCAACGGCGACGGCAAGCACGACCTCGTCTCCCGCGACACCTCCAACCGCCTCTGGCTCAACGCGGGCACCGGCACGGGCACCTTCGCCAACCGCGTCGCGGCCGGAGAGGCCACGGAGTGGAAGAGCTGGGCGTCCATCGCCTGACCCACGTCTCCCGGTGCCCCTCCCCATGAGTGGGCGCGGGTACGCCCCGAGGGCCCGGCGGATCCCTTCCGCCGGGCCCTCGGGCTCAGCCCTCGTAGCAGCCGCCCCGGAAGACGACGTGGCCCTGCCCGAGCTCTCGCGCCGGATGACCCGGCGGGGCGAGCCGAACCCGCCCGGTGCTTGAAACCGAACCCGCCCGGCGCTTGAGGCGAAGTCCGCAAGCCCCACCGGGCCGGGTGGTCCGGCCCTGCCGGTCGTGCCGGTCCTGCCGGTCCGGGCCCTCGCCCGGGAGGGTCAGCACCTCCGGCCGCCGCGCAGCTCCAGCCGGTCCCCCGGGAACCGCTCACGGAAGCCGCGGTCGTGCGAGACCGCGACCACCGCTCCCGGATACGCCGCGAGCGCCGCCTCCAGGTCCTCGACCAGGTCGAGGACGACGTGGTTCGTCGGCTCGTCGAGTACGAGAAGGTCCGCAGGCCGGGTCACCAGGCGCGCGATCTGCAGCCGCCGCTGCTGCCCCGCGGACAGCGCCGCGACCGGGACGTGCACGTCCTCCTCACGGAACAGCCCCAGCGCCAGCAGCTGTTCGGCGTACTCCGCCGGCGGCCCGGGCCGCCCGGCCGCGAAGGCGGCGAGCAGCGGGAGCCGTGTGGAGCGCGCGGGCAGCTCCTGCGCCAGGTACCCGATCCGAGCAGGGCGGCGCACCGCCCCCGCGTCCGGCTCCAGGTCGCCCGCCAGGACGCGCAGCAGCGTCGTCTTGCCCGCCCCGTTCCCTCCCGTGACCAGCAGCCGCTGTCCGGGCGCGATCGCCAGCGGCCCGTCCAGACGCAGCCGCCCGCCGACCGCTACGCCGTCGAGCTCGGCGAGGGGGCGGTCGGCAGGACCCCCGCCGCCCGCCGCCGACAGCGCCGCTGTGAACCGCAGCGGCTCCGGCGGCGCCGCCACCGGGTTGCGCCGCAGGTGGGCCAGCCGCTCCCGGACCGCCCGCACTTGCCCGCCCAGCTTCGCCTCGTGCGAGCGGCGGTGTTTGCCGAAGCCCTGTCGCGGGTCCCTGCCGGTGGTGGCGAGCCGCTTCCCGGCGCCTTCGAGCAGCTGCTCGGTACGGGTCACCTCCTGAAGCCAGTCCGCGTATCGCTGCGCCGCGCGGCGGCGGGCGGCGGCCTTCGCTGCGCGGTACCCGGACCAGCCGTCGCCGTACCGGTGCACCGTGCGCGCATCCCGGTCGACCTCGAGGATCGTGGTGGCGACGCGCTCCAGGAAGCCGCGGTCGTGGGTGACGGCGACGACGGTGCCGCGGTGCGCGCGCAGGTGCTCCTCGAGCCAGCGCACGGCCGCCGCGTCGAGGTGGTTCGTCGGCTCGTCGAGAAGCAGCAGCTCGGGGGCGGCGGCCAGCACGCAGGCGAGCGCGAGCCGCGACTGCTCGCCGCCGGAGAGCGAGCCGAGCACGCGGTCGCGGGTGATCCCGGCGAGCCCGAGCCCGTACATGGCGGCGTCGACGCGGGCGTCCGCCTCGTATCCGCCGCGTTCCTCGTACGCGGTCAGCAGCTCGCCGTACGCGGCGAGCTCCTCCTGCGACGCCCCGCCGAGGTGCTCCTCCGCCGTGCGCAGCCGGCGCTCCATGTCGCGCAGTTCGGCGAGGGCGAGGTCGACGGCGTCCCGCACGGTGCGGTCCGGGTCGAGGCCGAGGGTCTGGGCGAGGTGGCCCATGCCACCGGGGAAGCCGACGGTGATCTCCCCGGCGTCCGGCACCTCGGACGCGGCGAGCAGCCGCAGCAGGGTGGACTTGCCGGAGCCGTTCTCGCCGATGACGGCGGCCTTCTCGCCCGGGCGGATGGTGAAGGAGACGCTATCGAGGACGGTCCGGGTGCCGTAGGACTTGGTGACGTCCTTGACGGACAGCTGCGCCACGGCAGCGGGCATGGAGGTATGGGCGCGTGCGCGCATGTGACTTTCCCTGGGGATGCGAAGGGTTCGCGGACAGCAGAAACGGCGGCGTCGGCCGTGCCCGGACTCAGGGAAAGTAGAAGAAGGCCATGCGCGCACCATAACAAGACGGTGCGTCTCGTCTCTACTCATTATGTCTCGCGGAGTCCGGGGATCGGCGCCACCCGGCCCGGGCGTCCCACCTCGCACCCGCCCCGCCTTCGCACCCGTTCCTATGGATCCCCGGATGGCGTCGCGAACCGCACGCGGAGCGCGGCCCGGGTGCCGCATTCCGGGTGGGAGCCCCGCCCTTCGTTGCATAAAGCTGCGTAGGTGCGTATAGTCATGCCATCACGGAGGAGGGTTCCATGGCAGTGCGAGCAGCAGTGGCGGGCGCGAGCGGGTACGCGGGCGGAGAGGTTCTCCGGCTGCTCCTGGCCCACCCCGAGGTCGAGATCGGCGCCCTGACCGGCAACTCCAACGCCGGCCAGAGGTTCGGCGCGCTGCAGCCGCACCTGGTGCCGCTCGCCGGCCGCGTCCTGGAGCCGACCACCGCCGAGGTTCTCGCCGGCCATGACGTCGTCTTCCTCGCCCTCCCGCACGGCCAGTCGGCCGCCGTCGCCGAACAGCTCGGGGACGACGTCCTCGTCGTCGACATGGGCGCCGACTTCCGGCTCCGGGACCCGGCGGACTGGGAGAAGTTCTACGGCTCCCCCCACGCCGGGACGTGGCCCTACGGCCTCCCCGAGCTGCCGGGTGCCCGCGCCGTGCTGGAGGGGTCCAAGCGCATCGCGGTGCCCGGTTGTTATCCCACCGCCGTGTCGCTCGCGCTCTTCCCGGCGTACGCGAGCGCGCTGGTCGAGCCCGAGGCGGTCATCGTGGCCGCCACCGGCACCTCCGGCGCGGGCAAGGCGCTCAAGCCGCACCTGCTGGGTTCCGAGGTCATGGGGTCCATGTCCCCGTACGGCGTGGGAGGCGGCCACCGGCACACCCCCGAGATGATGCAGAACCTCGGTGCCGTCGCCGGCGAGCCGGTCACCGTCTCGTTCACCCCCACCCTCGCCCCCATGGCCCGCGGCATCCTCGCCACCTGCAGCGCCAAGGCCAGGCCGGGCACGGCGGCCGAGGACGTACGGGCCGCCTACGAGAAGGCGTACGCCGACGAGCCGTTCGTCCACCTCCTCCCGGAGGGGCAGTGGCCCGCCACCGCCTCCGTGTACGGCTCCAACGCCGTCCAGGTCCAGGTCGCGTACGACGGGACGGCCGGCCGGGTCATCGCGATCAGCGCCATCGACAACCTCACCAAGGGCACCGCCGGCGGCGCGGTGCAGAGCATGAACATCGCCCTCGGACTTCCCGAGGACACCGGACTCTCGACGGTCGGAGTGGCACCGTGAGCGACGCGCGCGCAGCCGCCGGGCCGCGGACGATGACGAAGCCCGCGCCTGTGTGCTGCGCGGGCGGAGAAGCGAATGGAGATACACCGTGAGTGTGACGGCAGCCAAGGGATTCACGGCGGCGGGCATCGCCGCCGGGATCAAGGAGAACGGCAATCCGGACCTGGCCCTCGTGGTCAACACCGGGCCCCGCCGGGCCGCCGCGGGTGTGTTCACCTCCAACCGCGTCAAGGCCGCGCCCGTCCTGTGGTCGGAGCAGGTCCTGAAGACCGGCGAGCTGACCGCGGTCGTCCTGAACTCCGGCGGGGCCAACGCCTGCACCGGTCCCCAGGGCTTCCAGGACGCCCACGCCACCGCCGAGAAGGCGGCCGAGGTCCTCGGTATCGGCGCGGGTGAGGTCGCCGTCGCGTCCACGGGCCTCATCGGCGTCCTGCTCCCCATGGACAAGCTCCTGCCCGGCGTCGAGAAGGCCGCCGCGGCGCTCAGCGAGCACGGCGGCGAGAAGGCCGCCATCGCCATCAAGACCACCGACACCGTCCACAAGACGTCCGTGGTCACCAAGGACGGCTGGACCGTCGGCGGTATGGCCAAGGGCGCGGGCATGCTCGCTCCCGGCCTCGCCACCATGCTCGTCGTCCTCACCACCGACGCCGACGTCGAGGCCGCGACGCTCGACAAGGCGCTGCGCGACGCCACCCGGGTCACCTTCGACCGGGTCGACTCCGACGGCTGCATGTCGACCAACGACACCGTCCTGCTGCTCGCCTCCGGCGCTTCCGGCACCACGCCCGCGTACGCCGACTTCGCCGAGGCCGTACGCCAGGTGTGCGACGACCTCGGCCGCCAGCTCATCGGCGACGCCGAGGGCGCCTCCAAGGAGATCCGCGTCGAGGTGATCAACGCGGCGACCGAGGACGACGCCGTCGAGGTGGGCCGTTCCATCGCCCGCAACAACCTGCTGAAGTGCGCCATCCACGGCGAGGACCCCAACTGGGGCCGTGTCCTGTCCGCCATCGGCACCACGAAGGCCGCCTTCGAGCCCGACCGGCTGAACGTGGCCATCAACGGTGTCTGGGTCTGCAAGAACGGCTCCGTCGGCGAGGACCGGGACCTCGTCGACATGCGCTACCGCGAAGTGACGATCACCGCCGACCTCTCGGCAGGGTCCACGTCCGCCGTCATCTGGACCAACGACCTCACCGCCGACTACGTCCACGAGAACAGCGCCTACTCCTCATGAGCACTCGCAAGCACACCGCCCTTCCCAAAGCGCAGATCCTCATCGAGGCGCTGCCGTGGCTGACCCGCCACCGCGGCAAGACCGTCGTGATCAAGTTCGGCGGCAACGCCATGATCGACGAGGACCTGAAGGGGGCCTTCGCCCAGGACGTCGTCTTCCTGCACCACGCCGGCCTCAAGCCGGTCGTCGTGCACGGCGGCGGGCCGCAGATCAGCGCCCAGCTGGACCGGCACGGCCTGGTCAGCGAGTTCAAGGCGGGCCTCAGGGTCACCACGTCGGAGGCGATGGACGTCGTACGGATGGTCCTCGCCGGACAGGTCCAGCGCGAGCTCGTCGGGCTGCTCAACCAGCACGGCCCGCTCGCCGTCGGTATGACCGGCGAGGACGCGCACACCATCACCGCCACCAAGCACCAGCCGCGCATCGACGGTGAGCTCGTGGACATCGGCCGGGTCGGCGAGATCACCCGGATCGACACCGGTGCCATCGAGGCCCTGCTCGCCGACGGCCGTATCCCGGTCGTCTCGTCGATCGCCCGTTCCCAGGACGACGGACATGTCTACAACGTCAATGCTGATACGGCGGCTGCGGCACTCGCTGCGGCGCTGGGTGCCGAGACCCTGATGGTCCTCACCGACGTCGAGGGCCTCTACGAGGACTGGCCCCACAGTGACGAGGTCATCAGCCGGCTCACCGCCACCGAGCTGGAGAAACTGCTGCCGGACCTCTCCAGCGGCATGGTCCCGAAAATGGAGGGCTGCCTGCACGCCGTACGCAACGGCGTCACCACCGCCCGGGTGATCGACGGCCGCGTGCAGCACTCGATCCTCCTGGAGATCTTCACCGACGAGGGCATCGGCACGATGGTCGTGCCGGACGAAGGGGGAACCGGATGAGCTCCGACGACGCGCTGCGGCGGCGCTGGCAGGGCGCGCTGATGAACAACTACGGCACTCCCCGGCTCTCGCTCGTGCGCGGCGAGGGCGCGAAGGTGTGGGACGCGGACGGCACCGAGTACCTCGACTTCGTCGGCGGCATCGCGGTCAACGCCCTCGGCCACGCCCACCCCGCCGTCGTCGAGGCGGTCTCCCGGCAGGTCGTCTCCCTCGGCCACGTTTCCAACCTCTTCGTCGCCGAACCGCCCGTCGCGCTCGCCGAACGGCTCCTCCAGCTCTTCGGCCGCCCCGGCCGCGTCTTCTTCTGCAACTCCGGCGCCGAGGCCAACGAAGCCGCTTTCAAGATCGGCCGGCTCACCGGCCGCACCCACATGGTCGCCACCGACGGCGGCTTCCACGGCCGCACCATGGGCGCGCTGTCACTCACCGGCCAGCCCGCCAAGCAGGAGCCGTTCCTGCCGCTGCCCGGCGACGTCACCCATGTGCCGTACGGAGACGTCGACGCGCTCCGCTCAGCCGTCACGGAGAGCACCGCGCTTGTCGTCATCGAGCCCATCCAGGGCGAGAACGGCGTGGTCGTTCCCCCGGCCGGGTACCTGAAAGCCGCCCGCGAGATCACCCGCGCCACCGGCACGCTCCTCGTCCTCGACGAGGTGCAGACGGGCATCGGCCGGTGCGGCCACTGGTTCGAACACCAGGCGCACGGCGTCGAGCCGGACATCGTCACCCTCGCCAAGGGCCTCGGCGGCGGACTGCCCATCGGTGCCACCGTCGCCTTCGGCCCGGCCGCCGACCTCCTGACTCCCGGCCAGCACGGCACCACCTTCGGCGGCAACCCCATCGCGTGCGCCGCCGGGCTCGCCGTACTCGACACGCTCGCCGCCGATTCGACGCTCGACCAGGTCAAGCGGCTCGGCGAGAAACTGCGCGCGGGAATCGAGGCCCTGGGCCACCCACTGGTCTCCCACGTCCGTGGCGCGGGCCTCCTGCTGGGTATCGTGCTCACCGAGCCCCTCGCACCTCAGGTGCAGCAGGCGGCTCAGGACGCCGGCCTCCTGGTGAACGCGCCCGCCCCCGATGTCGTACGGCTCATGCCGCCGCTGATCATCGGTGACGACGAAGTGGACGCCTTCCTCCGGGCCCTGCCCGGCGTCCTCGGCAGCGTGAACGGGGAAGGACGATCCGGAGAATGAGACGACGATGACCGAGGCCCAGGACAACGAGCACGGCGGGCCGTCCGTTCCGCAGACCCGCACCGCACGGCACCGCCGGATCGTGGACATCCTCAACCGCCAGCCGGTGCGCTCCCAGAGCCAGTTGGCGAAACTGCTCGCGGACGACGGGCTGAGCGTCACTCAGGCGACCCTCTCCCGCGACCTCGACGAGCTCGGCGCGGTGAAGATCCGCAACACGGGCGGCGAACTGATCTACGCGGTCCCCAGCGAAGGCGGCTTCCGCACCCCGCAGGCCCCGCTGGGCGAGTCGGCCAAGGAGGAGCGCATGCGGCGCCTCTCCGGCGAACTGCTGATCTCCGCCGAGGCCTCGGCGAACCTGGTGGTGCTGCGCACCCCGCCGGGCGCGGCCCAGTTCCTCGCCTCGGCCATCGACCAGGCGCAACTGCACGCGATCCTGGGCACCATCGCGGGTGACGACACGCTGCTGCTCATCTCCCGCGACCCGGCGGGCGGCCAGCCCTTGGCGGACCACTTGCTGCGGCTGGCCCAGAAGGAGGGATAGCCACGGCGCGGAGCGGCGCGCTGCTGATGCGGCGGGTGTGCTTCGTCGTGAGCGGTGCTCGGGGCCGGGGGCGGTGTGCTTCGTCGTGAGCGGTGCTCGGGGCCGGGAGCGGTGCGCCTTGTCCTGTGCGGTGCTCGGGCCGGGGCCGTGCGCCTTGTCGTGAGCGGTGCTCCGAGCTCGGAACGGTGCTCCACCTCCGAAGCGGTGCTCCGGTCCGGGCCGGCCACCTCCATCCAGGCGGCGACCGGCGCACCCGGGACGTTGTGCCACCCCGAGACCACCGCCGACGGCAGCGCGGCCAGCAGGCTGAAGTGGGCCGTGACCGGCGACCGGCACCGTCTCGATATATGGCCCTACACGCGTCGCGGTGGTCAGTACCGGACGATCGCCGTCGGGCCGCCACCGCTCGTGCCGATGGCGATGTGCGGCCGGCGCCACGGCTCCGCCCAGGCCAGGATCCGGCGCATCGCCCCGGCCGGTACCGATACGCAACCGGCGGTCGCCCCATCCCCGTTGACGTGCAGGAAGATGCCCGCGCCCCGGCCGCGTACCGGGCGGTCGTAGTTGAAGCCGATCACCAGCGCGTGCGCGTACCGCTCCCCGTAGGTGATCAGGTGTTCGGCCTCGGCCGCCCGGCAGTCGGCCGGCAGCCCCTCCACCCAGCGGTTGTACGCCCGCGACCGGTTGTCCTGGCACCACCAGGAGTCGCGGGTCACCCGGCGGTACGCGACAGCCGTCCCCGCCGGCGCGGCCTCGATGCCGAAGGCGTACGGGAGGGAGTACAGACCCGTGGGTGTGGTGGACGTGCCCTGCCGGCGCCGGTCGCCCTCCACCAGCCCGCCCGCCCCGAACCGCGCCCCCGTCGACCCCGCCCGCACCCACCGCCCGCCGCGCCGGTCCCACCACGTCACCGTCCCGGTGGTGGCTCCGGCGCGCGGCGCCTCGGCCGTGATCAGTTGCGTACCGCCACCCGTGTCGGCCATCCGCGCGGGCAGCGGTTCGCCGGACACGGGTGCGCCGCCCGTGGGGCCGAGCGTCAGGAGTACGGCGGCGAGGGCGAGACCGAGGCGCATGATCGGCACCGTATGCGCTCCCTCGGACCCCCGCTCCCCGAGCGCGGCCGAATGGCCGGCCCTGCAGCGCTATGCGACGTCCGTGCGCGGCGGAAGCGGCAGCGGGAGCGCCGGCAGCCCGTCCAGGCTCACGCCCACGTGCTCCTTCTTCTCGCAGTACGCCGCGAACTCCTCGTCCGTCTTGCGGCCGAAGTGCTCCGCGTGCTGCGTCCGCTCCTCGCGGTAGTCCATGAAGGGGACGGCGAATCCGCACGCGTCACTCACCCGGGTGGCGCGGACCACGACGATCGCGCGGGCCGCCGGGCCGTCAGCGTCCTTGAAGTGCGCGATGTACTCCGCCCAGCGCGGATCGTCGCGGAACACCACCTCCCCCTTCCCGTGTACGCGCAGCACCTTCGGGGGACCGCTGAACGCACACCACATCAGCGTGATGCGGCCGTTGCCCTCCTCGCGCAGGTGGGCGATCGTCTCGGCGCCGCTGCCGCCGAAGTCCAGGTAGGCCAGGGTCAGTTCATCGATGACGACGAGCGTGCCACGGCGGCCCTTGGGGGAGAGGTTGACGTGCCCGTCACCGGTCAGCGGGGCGGTGGCGGTGAAGAAGACCGGTTGCCGCTCGATGAACTCCCGTATCCGGCCTTCGATGCGTTCGTATTTTTGTCCCATGGCGGCGATTGTCGTCCATCACCTCGCCGCACGGCCGGTGTCGGCGGATCACGCCCCGGTGTGCCGCCCGCCCGGCAGGGCGCGGTGGTGGTCGCTCCCGTCCAGTGGTCCCGTCTCCCGCACCGTACGCCGCCCGCGCGCACCCATTCAGGCCGGGCCGCCGGAGGAGCGTGGCGGGCCCGCCGTCGCGGCTCCGGGCGTACCGCGCCGCCTCCCGTCGGCGCGTTGACAAAACATACGGCGGTCTGCATAGTTATACCTGTCAGTGAATGCACCGTAAGGAGAAACCCGTGACCGAGCGCGTCGTACTCGCCTACTCGGGCGGACTGGACACCTCCGTCGCCATCGGCTGGATCGCCGAGGAGACGGGTGCCGAGGTCATCGCCGTCGCCGTGGATGTCGGCCAGGGCGGCGAGGACCTGGACGTCATCCGTAAGCGCGCGCTCGCCTGCGGTGCGGTCGAGGCGGAGGTCGCGGACGCCAGGGACGAGTTCGCCGAGGAGTACTGCCTCCCGGCCATCAAGGCGAACGCGCTGTACATGGACCGTTACCCGCTGGTCTCGGCGCTCTCCCGCCCCGCGATCGTCAAGCACCTGGTCGCCGCCGCGAAGAAGCACGGCGCCGGCATCGTGGCGCACGGCTGCACCGGCAAGGGCAACGACCAGGTCCGGTTCGAGGCCGGCATCCAGGCCCTCGGGCCCGACCTGAAGTGCATCGCCCCGGTCCGTGACTACGCCATGACCCGGGACAAGGCCATCGCCTTCGCCGAGAAGGCGAACCTCCCGATCGCCACCACCAAGAAGTCCCCGTACTCCATCGACCAGAACGTCTTCGGCCGCGCCGTCGAGACCGGCTTCCTCGAGGACATCTGGAACGCGCCGATCGAGGACATCTACGAGTACACCTCGAACCCGGCCACCCCCCGCGAGGCCGACGAGGTCGTCATCACCTTCAAGGAGGGCGTGCCGGTCGCGATCGACGGCAAGCCCGTCACCGTCCTGCAGGCCATCCAGCAGCTGAACGAGCGGGCCGGCGCCCAGGGCATCGGCCGGATCGACATGGTCGAGGACCGGCTCGTGGGCATCAAGTCCCGTGAGGTCTACGAAGCCCCCGGCGCGATCGCCCTGATCACCGCCCACCAGGAGCTGGAGAACGTCACCGTCGAGCGCGAGCTGGCCCGCTACAAGCGGCAGGTCGAGCAGCGCTGGGGCGAGCTGGTCTACGACGGCCTGTGGTTCTCCCCGCTCAAGCGGGCCCTGGACGGCTTCATCAACGAGGCCAACCAGCACGTCTCCGGCGACATCCGGATGATTCTGCACGGTGGCCGCGCCGTCGTCACCGGCCGGAAGTCCGACGAGGCGCTGTACGACTTCAACCTGGCGACATACGACACGGGCGACACCTTCGACCAGTCCAAGGCACAGGGATTCATCGACATCTTCGCCCTCTCGGCGAAGATCGCCGCCAAGCGTGACCTGACCTGACCTGACCTGACCTGACCTGACCTGACCCGGCCCGGCCCGGCTCGTTCGACAACCGCCTCCCCGTACGTAGCGCGGCGGGGAGGCGGTGGCACATCCACCCTCCCGAGGAGCAGCAGTGAGCAGCAACAACGGTGACGTCCGGCTCTGGGGCGGCCGGTTCGCCGACGGTCCCGCCGAGGCGCTGGCGAAGCTGTCGGCGTCCGTGCACTTCGACTGGCGCCTCGCGCCGTACGACATCGCCGGTTCGCGTGCCCACGCGCGCGTGCTCCACAAGGCCGGGCTGCTCACCGAGGACGAGCTGACGCGCATGCTGGCCGGGCTCGACCAGCTGGAGGCGGACGTGGCCTCGGGCGACTTCGTGGGCACCATCGCCGACGAGGACGTCCACACCGCCCTGGAGCGAGGCCTGCTGGAGCGGCTCGGCCCCGACCTCGGCGGCAAGCTGCGCGCCGGCCGCTCCCGCAACGACCAGGTCGCCACGCTCTTCCGGATGTACCTGCGCGACCACGCCCGGATCATCGGCGGCCTGCTCGCCGACCTCCAGGACGCCCTCGTCGGCCTCGCCGAGGCCCACCCGGACGTCGCCATGCCGGGACGTACGCACCTCCAGCACGCCCAGCCCGTGCTCTTCGCCCACCATGTGCTCGCCCATGTGCAGTCCCTCTCCCGGGACGCGGAGCGGCTGCGTCAGTGGGACAAGCGCACGGCCGTCTCCCCGTACGGCTCCGGCGCCCTCGCCGGGTCCTCCCTGGGGCTCGACCCGGAGGCGGTCGCCAAGGACCTGGGCTTCGAGAACGGCAGCGCGGGCAACTCGATCGACGGCACCGCCTCGCGCGACTTCGTCGCCGAGTTCGCGTTCATCACCGCGATGATCGGCGTCAACCTCTCCCGGATCGCCGAGGAGGTCATCATCTGGAACACGAAGGAGTTCTCCTTCGTGACCCTGCACGACGCCTTCTCGACCGGCTCGTCGATCATGCCGCAGAAGAAGAACCCCGACATCGCCGAGCTCGCCCGCGGCAAGTCCGGCCGTCTGATCGGCAACCTCACGGGCCTGCTCGCGACCCTGAAGGCGCTCCCGCTCGCGTACAACCGCGACCTCCAGGAGGACAAGGAGCCGGTCTTCGACTCCTGCGACCAGCTGGAGGTCCTGCTGCCCGCCTTCACCGGCATGATGGCCACGCTCACCGTCAACCGGGAGCGGATGGAGGAGCTCGCCCCGGCCGGCTTCTCCCTCGCGACGGACATCGCGGAGTGGCTGGTCAAGCAGGGTGTGCCGTTCCGGGTGGCGCACGAGGTCGCGGGCGAGTGCGTCAAGGAGTGCGAGGCCGGGGGCATCGAGCTGGACGAGCTCACCGACGAGCAGTTCGCCAAGATCTCCGAGCACCTCACCCCCGAGGTCCGGACGGTCCTCAACGTCCCCGGCGCCCTGGCCTCCCGCAGCGGACGGGGCGGCACCGCCCCCTCCGCCGTCGCCACCCAGCTGTCCGAGGTCAAGGCGGACCTGGTGATCCAGCACGCCTGGGCCACCGCGAAGCGGTAAGCCCTGCACGCGCGCTCCACGGCGCCCCCGTCCCGGTTCGCCGGGCGGGGGCGCCGTCGTCCTGCCGGGGAAATCACCAGGGCGGAGAACCACCAGGACTGAGGCGCCACCGTACCGAATGAGACGTCGATGTCTCAGCTGGGTTATGGTTGTCTCATGACAGTCGATCGTGAGCAGGTGCTGCGCACCGCCGCCGCCCTCCTCTCCCGTAAGTCGACCGCCACCATGGACGAGGTCGCACGCGCCGCGGGCATCGGCCGGGCCACCCTCCACCGCCACTTCGCGGGGCGGGACGCCCTGGTCAGGGCGCTGGAGGCGCTCGGGATCCAGGAGTTCGAGGCGGCCATCGACCAGGCCCGGCTCGACGACGGCACCGCCGAGAAGGCGCTGCGCCGGCTCGTCGCCGGGCTGGAGCCGGTCGCGGGACTGCTCGCGTTCCTCGTCACCGAGAACCAGCTCTTCGAGGGTGACGGGGTGAACGAGGGCTGGGCCCGCCTCGACGCCCGCGTATCCGCGCTCTTCCGGCGCGGCCAGGAGCAGGGCGAGTTCCGGATCGACCTCACGCCCGCCTGGCTCACCGAGGCGCTCTACGGCCTCATCGGCACCGGCGCCTGGGCCGTCCAGGACGGGCGGGTCGCCGCCAAGGACTTCCAGTACATGATCGTCGAGTTGCTGCTCGGCGGAGCGCGCAGGAGCGTGGAAAGATGACCGGTATTGATCAGCTCGGCAGGGAAGCGGAGGTTCTGCGTCGCCCCGGCCGGTGGCTGGCACTCGCCGTGCTCGTCCTGGCCGTGCTGCTCGTCGCGGTGGACGCCACCGTCCTCGGTCTCGCGACCCCCTTCCTCAGCGAGGACCTCAGGCCGACGGGCACCCAGCTGCTGTGGATCGGCGACGTCTACTCCTTCGTCATCGCCGGGCTCCTCGTCTCCATGGGCAGCCTCGGCGACCGCATCGGCCGCAAGAAGCTGCTGCTCACCGGCGCCGCCGCGTTCGGAGCGGTCTCCGTCCTCAACGCGTACGCGACCACGCCCGAGCTGATGATCGTCGCCCGGGCGCTGCTCGGCGTCGCCGGCGCCACGCTCATGCCGTCCACGCTCGCCCTGATCCGCAACCTCTTCCACGACCCGCGCGAGCGCAGTCTCGCCATCGGCATCTGGGGCGCCATGGCGTCCGCCGGCGCGGCCGTCGGACCGGTCGTCGGCGGCTTCCTGCTGGAGCACTTCTGGTGGGGCTCGGTCTTCCTGATCAACCTGCCCGTCATGGTGGTCCTCGTCGTCGTGGGTGCCAAGTTCATCCCCGAGTCGAAGAACCCCTCACCCGGCCCCTGGGACCTGCCGAGCGTCGTGCTGTCGCTCGTCGGCATGATCGGTGTCGTGTACGCCGTCAAGGAGGCGGCGGCCCACGGCCTGCGCCTCGACATGGGCGTCGCCGCCGTCATCGGTGTGGGGGCGCTGACCTGGTTCGTCCGGCGGCAGCTCCGGCTCGACGCACCCCTGCTGGACATGCGGCTCTTCCACCACCGGGGCTTCTCCGGAGCCGTCCTCGCCGACCTGCTGACCATCCTGGGCCTGTCCGGACTGGTGTTCTTCCTCTCCCAGTTCCTCCAGCTCGTCCAGGGCCGCCACCCACTGGAGGCGGGCCTCGCCGAACTGCCCGCCGCCATCGGCGCGGTGACGGCCGGTCTCATGGCGGGCGTCACCGCCCGCCGCTTCTCGGTGCGGTCGGTGGTCTCCGGCGGGCTCGCCGCGGTCGGCGTCGCACTCGCCGCGCTGACGCTCCTCGACCGGAACACCGGCTACCCGATGCTCGGGGCGTCGCTGCTCGTGGTGGGCGTGGGCGCGGGATTCGCCTTCACGGTGACCGCCGACGTCATCCTGTCCAGCGTTCCCCGCGAGCAGGCGGGCGCCGCGTCGGCCGTGTCGGAGACGGCGTACGAACTCGGCGCGGCGCTCGGCATCGCGCTCCTCGGCTCCGTGGTGACCGGCGTCTACAGCGACTTCGTCACCCCGCGGGGCGTGCCCGCCGGTACGGCCGCGGCGGCGCACCAGTCGCTGGGCGGCGCCGTGGAGGTGTCCGCCGACCTGCCGGACGCGACGGCCACTGCGCTGGTCACCGCCGCGCAGGACGCCTTCGTCGAGGGGCTGCGCATCGCGGCGGGCGTCGGCGCGGCGGTCCTCCTGGCGACGGCGGTCGCGGCGTGGTTCCTGCTGCGGGGTCAGAAGCTGGCGGAGGGCGTCGAGCACCCGTGACGCACGCGAGGACGCGCCGAGCGAAGAGGCGCGCCGGCGCGACCCCGCGACGACGCACGCGCGAAAGGGCCGCACCCCGCTTGGGGTGCGGCCCTTCGCACGTCGCATCGCGCCGTCGGTTACGCCGCCTTCGCCTTCGTGGCGTACATGTCGACGTACTCCTGCCCGGACAGCCGCATGACCTCCGCCATCACCGAGTCCGTCACCGCCCGCAGGACGTACCGGTCGCGGTCCATGCCCTCGTACCGCGAGAACTCCATCGGCTCACCGAACCGCACCGTCACCCGGCCCGGCCGCGGCAGGCCCGCGCCGCCCGGCTGGAGCTTGTCCGTGCCGATCATCGCGAACGGCACCACCGGCGCGCCGGTCATCAGCGTGAGGCGCGCGATACCCGTACGGCCCCGGTAGAGGCGGCCGTCGGGGGAGCGGGTGCCCTCCGGGTAGATGCCGAAGACGTTGCCCTCCTCCAGCACCCGGCGGCCGGTCATCAGCGCGGCCACACCGCCGTTCGCGCCGTCGCGGTCCACCGGGATCATGCCGACACCCGTGAAGAACCAGGCCATCAGACGGCCCTTGAGTCCCTTGCCGGTGACGTACTCGTCCTTGCCGATGAAGTAGACCTGCCGGTCGCACACGATCGGCAGGACGATGGAGTCGATGAACGTCAGGTGGTTGCCCGCGAGGATGACCGGCCCGTCACCGGGGATGTTGTCGGCACCCTCCACCCGGGGGCGGAACATCAGGCGCATGACCGGGCCGAGCACTGCCTTGATGAGCGCGAAGCGGGACAACGAGTCCTCCGACGAAGTAGCCGACCGAGTAGGGAGCCAAGTATGTGCAGGTGAGGACGATACTCGCGGGTCCGCCTCGACCGCACATCGGGTTCACCGAGCCGATACACAGTGTTGACCCGTGTTTTCCACATGTTCGTCGTGGGTCTCCCGCAAAGAAGAGGGGAATCCCTACGATCGGGCTCGCTCAATCGTCCGAAAGGACGCACGACGACGCTCACGAAGGAGCCTTCATGACACAGGGTGCGCGCAGGAGTCCGGGCCGGCGGACCGTGCTGGGAGCGGCGGTGCTCGGCTCGGCCGCCCTCTCCCTGGGCGGAGGCGGCGGTACGGCACAGGCGGCACCGGTGGGCGGGTACCGGCGGTTGCCCGTCCCGACGGTCATCGCGCACCGCGGCGCCAGCGGCTACCGGCCCGAACACACCCTCGGCTCCTACCAGCTCGGCCTCGACATGGGCGCGGACGTCATCGAACAGGACCTCGTCCCCACGAAGGACGGACACCTGGTCTGCCGCCACGAGAACGACATCACGGCGACGACGGACGTCGCCGACCACCCTGAGTTCGCCTCCCGCAGGACCACGAAGACGGTGGACGGCACCGCGCTGACGGGGTGGTTCACCGAGGACTTCACGCTCGCCGAGCTGAAGACGCTGCGCGCCAAGGAACGCATCCCGGGCACGCGCCAGGAGAACACCCTGTACGACGGGCGGTGGACGATACCCACCTTCGAGGAGGTGCTGCGCTGGGCGGAGAAGGAGGGCCGCCGGCGTGGCCGGCCGGTCTGGCTGTACGTCGAGACCAAGCACCCGACCTACTTCCGCAGGCTGGGCCTCGGCCTGGAGGAGCCGCTGGCCGGGCTGCTGCGCCGGTACGGGCGCCACCGCGCCGACTCGCCGACGTTCCTCCAGTCGTTCGAGCCGACCAGCATGCGGCGGATGGCGAAGCTCGTCTCCACGCCGCGCGTGGTGCTGCTGTGGACGGCCGACGACCGCCCCTGGGACTTCCGCGAGGCGGGCGACCCGCGCACGGTCGCCGACCTGATCACGCCCGAGGGCCTGAAGTGGATCGCGTCGTACGCGCAGGGCATCGGCCCCCTGCTGGACCTCGTCATCCCGAAGGACAAGGACGGCAGGCTGGGCACGCCCACCACGCTGGTGCGCGACGCGCACGCAGAGGGCCTGATCCTCCACCCGTACACCCTGCGCAACGAGAACACCTTCCTGCCGGCCGACTTCCGGCGCGGCACGGACCCCTCGGCGTTCGGTGACGTCTTCGGCGCGTACGAGGCGTACTTCGCCACGGGCATCGACGGCATCTTCACCGACCAGCCGGACACGGCGCTCCTGGCGGCGGCGGACCACCGCGCCCGCTGACCTCCGGCCCCCGCGGCCGGCTCGGGGCACTGGGCCCCGACGCCGGCCCCGGAGCCGGGGCCCAGTGCCCGGAGGCACCTGACGCGCCCCGGCGCACCGGGGCCGGCGCACACGGCACGGGTCACGACGGGGCGCGCGACGCCTCGGTCGCGCTGCCTGCCCCGCGCAGGCGCGACTGCGGTGGCCGTGCCGGCGGTGGCGCGCGGCGTTGCCCCGCCCGCTTCCCGTCCCCACATCGCGGCCCCCGCGCCCCGCGTCAGCCGGGCGCCGTCATATCCGCCCGCACGGGCGGTTTCGGCGGCGTACCGAAACCGTGCACGCGCCGTCCCCTGTCGTGGGCGGTATGACGACACCCACCGGCAGGACCACCGCACAAGCCGCAGCGGCGGCCACCGTCCCGGAGCTGCTCGGCACCCTCGCGCCGCTGCTCGCCGCCGAGTCGCGGGCCGAGGCCGGGGCCGCCGGGGTGGAGCCGGGCGACCTGGAACAGGCCGTCTGGCTCCGGCTCCTGGAACGGCTGGACGGCGGTCCCGGCGTCCCCGACCACCCCGCCGACTGGCTGCGTCGCGCCGTACGGGCCGAGGCGCGCCGCGCCCGGCGCACCTCCGTGCGCGAACGCCCCTACGGCGGTGACGAACCGGCCCTCGACGCGGGGCCCGAGCGCGTGGCGCTCGCCGCCGAATCGCGCCGCGCCCTGCGCGCCGCGATTCGGCGCACCCCCACCCGCTGCCGACGGCTGCTGGCTGCGATGCTGTCGCCCAAAGACCCCACGTACCGTGAAATCGCAGGAGAGTTGGGTATCTCACAGGGAAGTCTTGGGCCGATGCGTTCCCGCTGCCTGGGATGCTTGCGCAGAATGCTGGCGGCAGAGGTTGCCGCGCCTGAACATCGGGGAAAGGTGCGGTAGACCGACAGGGCGTATCAGGTGAGCCGGAGGCATGCACACATGGGCATGAGCGTGACCATCTCAGCGGCGGACGAGCGGGACGCCGAGCACATCCTCAAGCTGCAGTACCTGTGCTACCAGAGCGAGGCCGAACTCTACGGCGACTACACCATCGAGCCCCTCACGCAGACCCTCGACGACCTGAGGGCCGAACTGGCCCGCGGCCACGCCCTCGTCGCCCGCCTCGGCGGGGAAGTCGTCGCCTCCGTACGCGGTGAGATCGACGAGACCGGCACGGCCAGGATCGCCAAGCTCATCGTCCACCCCCGGATGCGCCGCCACGGCCTCGGGGGCCGCCTCCTCGACGCCATCGAGCAGCACTTCGCCGCCGCCCCCGCCGCCAAGCGCTACCAGCTCTTCACCGGCCACCGCAGCGAGGGCAACCTCCGCCTCTACCGCAAGAAGGGCTACGAGGCCGTCGCCACCCAGCAGGTGGGCCCGCGCCTCACCCTCGTCACGCTGGAGAAGGCCGCCTAGCGGCTGTCCGGGCCTTCCGCAGCCACAGGATCCCGGTCACCGGCAGCAGCACCGGGATGAAGACGTAACCGAACCCGTACTTGGACCACACCGTGGCGTCCGGGAACGAACCGGGGTCCACCAGGGTCCAGGTCCCCACGGTCAGGACGCCCACCAGCTCGGCGGCGCAGCACACCAGCGCCGCCCTGCGGGCCGTCTCCCCGCCGCGTACCAGCGTGTACGTGATGAAGACGTACACCACCGCCGCCAGCGCCGACAGCGTGTACGCCAGTGGCGCCCGGTCGAACTCGGTGGCGACCTGGTACGCCGACCGCGACACCGCGCCGACCGACATCACCCCGTACAGCCAGACCAGCAGGATGCCCGGGCCCCGGGTCAAACGGCGCTCCGCCACCCCTCAGCCCTCCCAGATGTCGAAGAGGCGCACTTCCAGCACCGCCAGCACGATCGCGCCCGCCGCGACGGTCGCCGACCCCCACCGGGAGCGCTCCGCCAGCGACATGAACCCGGCCGCGGGCACCGCGCAGAACGCGCCCAGCAGATACGCGACGAAGATCACCGTGCCCTCGTGGGCCTTCTCCCCGCGCGCCAGCTGCACGAACCCGACGACCAGCTGCGCCAGCGCCAGCACGGTCACCACCGCCATGCCGATGAAGTGCCAGTCCTTCGTCGGCTGGTCCCGGTACGCGGCGAAGCCGCACCAGGCGGCGAGGGCGAGCGCGGCCACGGAGACCGCGACCGTCAGGGCGTCAAGCATGCGCCCGAGACTAATACGGGCCAAAAGACCCGGTGCGACCGCCCCCGGCAGCGGAAACGTAGGGTCGATGACCATGAAGATCCATGCCGAAGCGCTCCTGTTCGACAACGACGGAACCCTCGTCTCGTCCCTGGAGTCCGTCCACCGGTGCTGGACGAGGTGGGCCCGGGAGTACGGCATCGCGCCGGAGGACTTCGCCCGCGTCGAACTGCACGGCCGCCCCGCCGTCGAGATCATCGCCGAACTGCTGCCGGCCGACCGGGCACACGAGATACCCCGGGCCCTGGCCCGTATCGAACAGCTCGAGGTCGAGGACGTACCCGGCGGCGGCGTGCGGCTGCTGCCCGGCACCCGGGAACTGCTCGCCTCCCTGCCCTCCGACCGCTGGGCCGTCGTCACCTCCGCCACCCGGCCGCTCGCCGAGGCGCGGCTGCGCGCCGTCGGCATCGACGCCCCGGTCGTGGTCGCCGCCGACGACATCACCCGGGGCAAGCCGGACCCCGAACCCTTCCTCCTCGCCGCCGGCAAACTGGGCGTCGACCCGTCCGCGTGCGTCGTCTTCGAGGACGCCCCCGCCGGACTGGCGGCGGGCCGCGCGGCCGGCATGACCACCGTGGCCTTGACCACAACCCACCACCCCTCGCAGCTCGTCGCCGACGCCCTCGTACCCGACCTGTCGGCGGTGTCCGCGCAGGCCACACCCGGGGGAGTGGAGATCACGACGGACAGCTGACCGGACCACGATCGTCCGCATGGCGTACCGCACCGGTCCGCTATTCGGACAACCGTCCTGGGAACGGAGGCCCGTCTGTTTTACTGGCCCGCATGACCACGACGAGCGACCGCACCCTTGCGACCGAGGCGATGGCAACGCCCGGTGTTCGTTGTATGTGTCGAATGTGCGCCTTCTGAGGGTCCCTGCCCGAGCCTCGCGCCCCGAAGCGAGAGACCGACAGCGAGCGAGCCGCGTCCGGACGAACCCGTCGGACCGCGACGCCTGCCCCGCGCACGAGCCACCTCCCGGCCACCCGCCGAACCAGCCGTGCCGCACGTCGGATTGACGAATTGCCCCGTGCCGGCGGACACCGCGCCGCGCACTCGACAGTGACGGAAACCCCTGTGATCACCACCTCGGGCCTGACGAAGGTCTACGAGTCGAGAGGCCGCCAGGTCACCGCCCTGGACGGCGTCGACCTCCACGTCCGCGAAGGCGAGGTCTTCGGCGTCATCGGACAGAGCGGCGCCGGCAAGTCCTCACTCATCCGCTGCGTCAACCTCCTGGAGCGCCCCACCTCCGGCACCGTGACGGTCGACGGCACCGACCTCACCGCGCTCGCCGGGCGGGGCCGCCGCGCCGGCAAGGACCTGCGCCGGGCGCGCAGCCGCATCGGCATGGTCTTCCAGCACTTCAACCTGCTGTCCTCACGCACCGTCAAGGACAACGTCGAGCTGCCCCTGGAGATCCTCGGCGTCTCCGGCGCCGAGCGCTCCCGCCGCGCCCTGGAACTCCTCGACCTCGTCGGCCTCGCCGACAAGGCCAAGGCGTACCCCGGCCAGCTCTCCGGCGGCCAGAAGCAGCGCGTCGGCATCGCCCGCGCGCTGGCCGGCAACCCCAAGGTGCTGCTCTCCGACGAGGCCACCAGCGCCCTCGACCCGGAGACCACCCGCTCCATCCTCCAGCTGCTGCGCGACCTCAACCGGCAGCTCGGCCTGACCGTCCTGCTCATCACGCACGAGATGGACGTCGTCAAGCAGATCTGCGACTCGGCCGCCCTGATGAGGAAGGGCAGGATCGTCGAGACCGGCACGGTCTCCGAACTGCTCGCCACCCCCGGCTCCGAGCTCGCCCACGAACTGTTCCCGGTGAGCGGTGACGCCTCCGGCCCCGACCGCACGGTCCTGGACGTCACCTTCCACGGCGAGGCCGCCACCCAGCCGGTGATCTCCCAGCTCTCCCGTACGTACAACATCGACATCTCGATCCTCGGCGCCGCCATGGACACCGTCGCCGGCCGGCAGGTCGGCCGTATGCGTATCGAGCTGCCCGGCCGTTACGAGGAGAACGTCGTCCCGGTCGGCTTCCTGCGCGAGCAGGGCCTGCAGGTCGAGGTCATCGACGCCACCGAAGAGCCGGTCAAGGAGGCCGCGAAGTGACCTGGGAAGAGATGCGGCCCCTGCTGGAGCAGGGCACCATCGACACGCTCTACATGGTGCTGTGGTCCACCGTCGTCACCGTCATCGGCGGTCTGCCGCTCGGCATCCTCCTCGTCCTGACCGACAAGGGCGGCCTGTTGCAGAACCGCCCGGTGAACAAGGTCATCGGGGCGGTCGTCAACATCGGCCGCTCACTGCCCTTCATCATCCTGCTCGTCGCCCTGATCCCCTTCACGACCCTCGTGGTCGGCACCTTCATCGGCCCGAGCGCGATGATCGTGCCGCTGTCCATCGGCGCCATCCCGTTCTTCGCGCGACTGGTCGAGACCGCGATCCGCGAGGTCGACCACGGTCTGGTCGAAGCCGTCCAGTCCATGGGCGGCTCCATCCCGACGATCGTGTGGAAGGTCCTCCTCCCGCAGGCCCTGCCGTCCCTGGTCGCCGCGCTGACCACGACGGTGATCACGCTGATCAGCTACTCGGCGCTGGCCGGCGCGGTCGGTGGCGAGGGGCTCGGCTCCAAGGTCATCACCTACGGCTACCAGCGCTTCGAGACCGAGTTCATGCTCATCACCGTGGTGCTGCTGATCGTCATCGTCACGATCGTCCAGCTCATCGGTGACGGGGCCGTACGCCTTCTCGCGCGCCGCGGCCGCACCGCTTCCTGACCCTCCGAGAAACAGCCCGCACTCCTTGTCCGGGCGCTGTCCGCATCACCAGAAAGAGGCACTTTTCGTGCGTAACAACATCAAGCTCACCGGCGCCTTCGCCACCATCACCGCCCTGGCCCTCGGTCTGACCGCCTGCGGCACGGCCTCCGACCCGGCCGCCAAGTCCGACGGCGGCAAGGGCGACGAGTCCAAGGCGCTCGTCGTCGCCGCGTCCCCGACGCCGCACGCCGACATCCTGACCTACGTCAAGGACAACCTGGCCGAGAAGGCCGGCCTCAAGCTGGAGATCAAGGAGTTCACGGACTACGTCCTGCCGAACACCGCCACCCAGCAGGGCCAGGTCGACGCCAACTACTTCCAGCACAAGCCGTACCTGGACGACTTCAACAAGAAGAACAAGACCACCATCGTCCCGGTCGTCAACGTCCACCTGGAGCCGCTCGGCCTCTACTCCAAGAAGCTGAAGTCCCTCAAGGACCTGAAGCCCGGCCAGAGCGTCGCCGTCCCCAACGACACCACCAACGGCGGCCGCGCGCTCAAGCTGCTCGCCGACAACGGCGTCATCACCCTCAAGGACGGCGTCGGCGCCAACGGCAAGCTCTCCGACATCGCGGACAAGAAGGGCCTGGAGTTCAAGGAGCTGGAGGCCGCCACGGTGCCCCGCGCCCTGAACGACGTCGACGCCGCCGTCATCAACGGCAACTACGCCATCGAGGCCAAGCTCAGCCCCGCCAAGGACGCCCTGGCGCTGGAGAAGGCCGAGGGCAACCCGTACGCCAACTTCCTCGCCGTCAAGAAGGGCAACGAGAAGGACGCCCGCGTGCGGAAGCTGGCCGAGCTCCTCAACTCGCCCGAGGTGAAGAAGTACATCGCGGACACCTACAAGGACGGCTCCATCGTCCCCGCCTTCGGCGCGGTCAAGTAACCACCGCGGCCCCGCCACGCCCCAGGCCCCGCTCGCCCCGTCCGGCGCGCGGGGCCTTCGGCGTCACAACGGTGCCGTAACGACGCGGCCGTACCGACCCACTCATGCGCCCCGCGCACCCCATGCTGCATGCTGTGCGTTCATGGCTTTACGGACGGTCTTCGGCATGGAGCAGCGCATGACTACCACCTTCCCGGACATCTCCATCAGCACGGAGCGGTTGGTGCTGCGCCCCTTCGACGACGCGGACATCCCCGCGCTCACCGAGATGATGAACGACGAGCTGGTCGTCGCCTGGACCTCCGTACCCCACCCCTACACCACGGACCACTCCGAGGACTGGGTCCGCGGGATCGCCCCCGCGGAGCGCACCGACGGCCACGGCATCGTCCTCGCCGTCACCGAGTTCCTCACCCACCGGCTCGTCGGCATCGTCCACCTCCGCAACACCGACTGGCGCGTCCGCGCCACCGAGGTCTCCTACGTCACCGCGCCCTGGGCCCGGGGCGAGGGATACGCCACCGAATCCGTCCTCGCCGTCGCCCAGTGGCTCTTCCGCGACCAGCGCTTCGAGCGCCTCGAACTGCGCATCGCCGCCGGCAACACCGCCTCCCAGCAGGTCGCCCAGAAGATCGGCTGCATCAGCGAGGGCGTCCTGCGCAACGCCTGGATAGCGCGCACCCGGACCGAGGACGGCGGCTGGACCGACATCCGCACCGACCTGATCGTCTGGAGCCTGCTCCCCGAGGACCTCGAAGGCGTCGCCGACCAACTCGCCGACCCCGGCTACTCCTCGTTCACCGACTGGAACTGACCACGGGTACCCGAGGTACTCTCACCCTGCCCCCGACCTGCACCAACACCCCAGGAGACAGACGAAGATGGCAGACCGGGTCACGGTGATCGGCTGGGACGGCTCACCCCTCACCGCGGCCGCCAGGTCCGCCCTCTCGGCCGCCACCCTGGTCGCCGGAGCCGCCCACCACCTGGCACTTCCCGAGATCCCCCGGGCCGCCGAACGCATCCGCCTCGGCAGCGTCGACCTCGCCGCCCGCCGCATCGCCGGCCACCGCGGCACCGCCGTCGTCCTCGCCGACGGAGACCCGGGCTTCTTCGGCGTCGTCCGCGCCCTGCGCGCCCCCCAGCACGGGCTGGAGGTCGAAGTGGTGCCCGCGGTCTCCTCCGTCGCCGCCGCCTTCGCCCGCGCCGGCATGCCGTGGGACGACGCCGAGACAGTCGTCGCCCACAGCCGTACGCTGCGCCGCGCCGTCAACGTGTGCCGGGCGCACCCCAAAGTCGCCGTCCTCACCTCCCCGGGCGCCGGCCCCACCGAGCTCTCCCTCCTCCTCGAAGGGGTCCACCGCACCTTCGTCATCTGCGAGGAACTGGGCACCGAGCGGGAGCAGGTGACGGTCCTCACCTCCGACAAGGTGGCCGACCACGCCTGGCGCGACCCCAACGTCGTCATCGTCATCGGCGGCACCGCGACCGCCCAGGGCGGGGGATGGCTCATGGGCCGCGACCCCGGAGGGGTACGCGGCTGGGGGCTCCCCTCGCAGGCGTACGGCGGCGACCTCGGCGCCGGCGAGTCGGCCGACCTCCGCGCCGCCCAGCTGGCCCGCCTCGGCCCGCGCACCGGCGACCTCGTCTGGGACATCGGCTGCGGCTCCGGTGCGCTGGCCGTGGAGGCCGCCCGCTTCGGCGCCGCCGTGATCGCCGTCGACGAGGACCCGGCCGCCACCGCCCGCACCGAGGCCGCCGCACGTCACTTCGGCGTACAGGTCCAGACGGTGGCGGGCCGCGCCCCGCACGCCCTGGAGCGGCTGCCCGAGCCCGACGTCGTACGCGTCGGGGGCGGGGGAGTGCCGGTTGTCACGGCCTGCGCGGACCGCCGACCCGAGCGGATCGTGGCCCACGCCACCACCAGGGACGAGGCCGAGGCGATCGGGGCCGCCCTCACCGAGGGCGGGTACGCGGTCGAGTGCGCGCTGCTCCAGACCGTCGAGCTCGACACCGGCGCCTGGACGGAGCGGGACCGCTCGGTGATCTTCCTGCTCTCCGGCGTCAGGCCTGCCCCGGCCCCGTGACCATGCCACTACGGGGCGGCAGGTAGGCTGGCCGATCGTTGTACCGCGGCCGGGCCTTTCCGCCGCCCGCCCGGTACGGCGGACGTGGGGGGTGCGCGACGTGGCGCAGTCCACAGCCGAGGGTGGCGGATCCCGCTGCCATGCCGGCCGAAGCCCGCGAGAATACGTGGTGTCCGCGGGGCCCTTCGTGCCGCGCGGCGCGCACGCTCGTTCTTGTTGGTGCGGGCGACGGTCTGAAGGAGCACAACCGATGGGCGAGGGGTACGCATGACTGACACCGGCCAGGTCCCGGGCGAGGGGCAGCCCGAGAGCGCGGGCATGGTGGAGCAGCCGGGCATCCCCGCTCCGGGCACGTACACCTTCCTCGAGGCTCCCCAGGGCTTCGCCATGGGCGATCCCACCGAGAACGCCGCCGAGGACGACGACCTGCTGTTGATGCCGGGGGCGCAGGGCGCCTGGGGCAGCGACCCGCAGGCCGCGCCGGTCGCGTCGCCCGCCCCGATGCCGGCGGCGATGCCGCAGGCCGCGGTCCCGCCTCAGTCCCCGGAGCAGCCGCAGCCGGTCTACGAGGCCTACGAGGCCTACGAGCAGCCGGTCGCCCAGGAGCAGCCCGTCGCGCCCGAGCACGAGCCGGCTGTCCAGGAGCCCGTTGCCCACGAGCCCGTTGCCCATGAGCCCGCCGTGCACGAAGCGGGCGGGCACGAGATGGGCACGCACGAGACGGGCGGCCGTGACTCGGGGGCGGTGGACCTCAGCGCCGTACGCATGCCGCCGCCCGCGTCCGCGCCGGCTCCCGCTCCCGCGCCGGCCGCTCAGACCCCGCAGCCCGCGCGGCGCCCGCTGCACATGGGTCCGCCGGTGCCCGACGCGTCGACCGGCGTGGTGCGTTCGCTCGCCGACCGCGGTCCGGCCGGCGCGCCCTCCGCCCCGATGCCGGTACGCCACCCGGGCCCGCCGGCGACGGGGTCCGAGTACATCGACGTGCCGCGCGAGGAACCCGCGCCCGTGGTGCCCGCACCGCAGCTCGGTGAGATTCCGCCGCAGGGCGCGGAGCCGTGGTCGCCGCAGCTGCAGCCGCAGCCGTCGCCGGAATCACAGCAGCCTCAGACGTACGCTCCTGCCTCAGCAGAAACGGTCGTTCCGGAGGAGCCGGCCGCCCGGTTCGTCCCGGTCGAGGGCTCCGTCCCGACCACCCCGCACCTGGCCCCGACCCCGGTCGCCGAACCCGGACCCCAGCCGGAGCCCCAGGCCGTCGTGGCCGTACCGGCCCCGCGCGAGGGCGAACCGCAGCCCGTCGCGGAACCCGCCGCCGAGGCTCCGCAGCCCGTCGAAGCGGCCCCGCAGGAACCGCAGGCCCCGGTGGAGGCCCCCGAGGTGGCCGTGGTGACCGAGGCCCCGCAGGCCCCCGCGGTCGCCGAACCGGCTCCGGAGCCCGCCCCGGTCGTCGAACCGGCGCCGGAACCGGCCCCCGAGCCCGCCGCGGTCGCCGAGCCCGCCCCGGTCGAGCAGCCGGCCGCCCAGGCCACGGCCCTCGTCGACGTCGCGGACCTCGCGGTGGCGGTCGCCGAGCCGGCCGCCGCCCAGCCCGCGACCGTCCCGGACGTAGCGGAACCGGCCACGGCCGCCACGGAGCCCGCCCCGGCCGCGGCCGCCACGGAGCCCGCCGAAACCGAGGCTGAGCCCGCAGCCGAGACCGACACCGACACCGAGACCGAAGCCGAAGCCGAGACCGAAGCCCAAGCCGAGGTTGCGGCCGAGGCCGCCCCGACGGAGGCGGAACCGGCCGGGGAAGCGGACACCACCGTCGCCCCGCCCGCCCCCGGCTACGACGACGCCGAGCGCGAAGCGGTGCTGCGCGTCATGCGGGAGCGCCGCGACATCCGCAACGGCTTCCGCAGCGACCCGATCCCGCACGAGGTGCTCCTGCGCGTCCTCGAAGCGGCGCACACCGCGCCCTCGGTCGGCCACTCCCAGCCCTGGGACTTCGTCGTCATCCGCTCGGCCGAGACCCGCCGCACCATGCACGAACTGGCGACGCGCCAGCGCGAGGCGTACGCCAAGTCGCTGCCCAAGGGCCGGGCCAAGCAGTTCAAGGAACTGAAGATCGAGGCGATCCTCGACACCCCGGTCAACATCGTCGTCACCGCCGACCCCACGCGGGGCGGCCGTCACACCCTGGGCCGCCACACCCAGCCCCAGATGGCGCCGTACTCCTCCGCCCTGGCCGTCGAGAACCTCTGGCTCGCCGCCCGCGCCGAGGGCCTCGGTGTGGGCTGGGTCAGCTTCTTCGACGAGCGCGAGATGGTCCGCGCCCTCGGCCTGCCGGAGCACCTCGAAGTGGTGGCGTACCTCTGCGTGGGGTACGTTGACGAGTTCCCCGAGGAGCCCGAGCTGATGCAGGCGGGCTGGTCCAAGCGCCGTCCGCTGTCCTGGGTCGTCCACGAGGAGACGTACGGACGCCGCGCCCTGCCCGGCGAGGAGCCGCACGACCTGCTCCAGGAGACCGTCGCCAACATCCGCCCGCTGGACGCCAAGGCGCTCGGCGAGGCGTGGGAGCGGCAGAAGCGGATGACCAAGCCCGCCGGTGCGCTCGGCATGCTGGAGATCATCTCCGCCCAGCTCTCGGGCCTGTCCCGGATGTGCCCGCCGCCGATCCCGGAGCCCGCGGCCGTCGCGATCTTCGCGGGTGACCACGGGGTGCACGCCCAGGGCGTCACCGCCTGGCCGCAGGAGGTGACGGCGCAGATGGTCGCCAACTTCCTCGGCGGCGGCGCGGTCTGCAACGCGTTCGCCAACCAGGTCGGCGCGGAGGTCTGCGTCGTGGACGTCGGCGTCGCCGGTGACCTGCCCGCCACGCCGGGCCTCCTGCCGCGCAAGGTGCGCCCCGGCACGTCGGACTTCACCGTCGGCCTCGCCCTCACCCGCGAGGAGGCCCTCGCCGCGATCGAGGTCGGCATCGAGACGGCCCGCGACCTGGTGGCGGCCGGCAACAAGGCGCTCCTCACCGGTGAAATGGGCATCGCGAACACCACCGCGTCCGCCGCGCTGATCTCCGTCTACACGGACGTGGACCCGGCGGAGGTCACCGGGCGCGGCACGGGCATCAACGACGAGATGCACGCCCGCAAGGTGGACGTCGTCCGGCGCGCCCTGGAGCTCCACCAGCCCGACCCGGCCGATCCCATCGGCGTCCTCGCCGCGGTGGGCGGCCTGGAGCACGCGGCGCTGGTCGGCTTCATCCTGGGCGGCGCGTCCCTGCGTACGCCGGTGATCCTGGACGGCGTCAGCGCGGGCGCCGCGGCGCTGGTGGCCCGGGCGATCGCGCCCGAGTCCCTGGCGGCCTGCATCGCGGGCCACCGCAGCGCGGAGCCGGGGCACGTGGCGGCCCTCAACAAGCTGGGCCTGCGCCCGCTCGTGGACCTGGACCTCCGCCTCGGCGAGGGTACGGGCGCGCTGCTGGCCCTGCCGGTGGTGCAGAGCGCGGCGCGCGCGATGCACGAGGTGGCGACGTTCGACTCGGCGGGCGTCACCGAGAAGTAACGCCGCCCGGGGCTCACACCCACGTGCGGGAGAGGGGGGCGAGCGGGGGGGGGTACGGACGGACACGACCGGACGCGCGCGAAGCGCGGCGAACGGGAGTCCGCACCCCCCGCCGAAGCCCCCGGCCCCGCCCCGCCCGCTCCCCACCGGCGGAACCCCTCCAGGCACCCGCCCCCCCCACCGCCCGCCCCGCGGCGGCGCCGAAGAGCGGCACCGTATCGTGGTCAAAAGCGCCCCCACCGCCGTCGCCCACCGTGGCCCCCACCTCGGGCCCACCGCGCCACCCCCCGCTCCACCAGCCGCTTCACCGTCGCAGCGGCCCCGCACACCGCACCACCGCCCCGCCGAGGAGCCGCACCGCCATGGTCGAGTACGCCGAGCAGCCCGCCTACCCCGTCGGACTTCGCCTCTCCGGGCGCCGTGTCGTCGTCATCGGCGGCGGCCAGGTCGCCCAGCGCCGTCTCCCCGCCCTCATCGCGGCCGGCGCGGACATCACCCTCGTCTCGCCGTCTGCGACGCCGTCCGTCGAAGCCATGGCGGAGTCGGGCGAGATCGCGTGGATCAAGCGGCGCTACGAGGACGGTGACCTCGCCGACGCCTGGTACGCCCTGATCGCCTCCACCGACCCGGAGGCCAACGCCCGCGCGTCGGCGGAGGCCGAACGCAACCGCACCTGGTGCGTACGGTCGGACGACGCCGAGGCGGCCACCGCCTGGACGCCGGCGACGGGCCGCAGCGAGGGCGTCACCGTCGCCGTGCTGACCGGCCATGACCCGCGCAGGTCCGCGGCCGTGCGGGACGCGATCGTCGAGGGGCTGCGCGACGGTTCGATCGGCGCACCGCACCACCGCGCCCGTACGCCGTTCGTCGCCCTCGTCGGCGGCGGCCCCGGCGACCCGGACCTGATCACGGTGCGCGGCCGTCGCCTGCTCGCGGAGGCGGACGTGGTCATCGCCGACCGCCTCGGGCCCCGCGACCTGCTCGACGAGCTGCCGCCGCACGTCGAGGTGATCGACGCGGCGAAGATCCCGTACGGCCGCTTCATGGCCCAGGAGGCCATCAACAACGCCCTGATCGAGCACGCGAAGGCGGGCAAGTCCGTCGTCCGGCTCAAGGGTGGCGACCCGTTCGTGTTCGGCCGGGGCATGGAGGAGGCGCAGGCGCTGGCCGAGGCGGGCATCGCGTGCACCGTCGTGCCGGGCATCTCCAGCTCGATCAGCGTCCCCGGAGCGGCGGGCATCCCCGTCACGCACCGCGGGGTGGCGCACGAGTTCACCGTGGTCAGCGGCCACGTGGCGCCGGACGACCCGCGTTCGCTGGCCGACTGGGAGTCGCTGGCCAAGCTGCGCGGCACGCTCGTCATCCTCATGGGCGTGGACAAGATCGGCGCGATCGCGGAGGCGCTCGTCGCGTACGGCAAGGCCGCGGACACGCCGCTCGCGCTGATCCAGGAGGGCACCACGGCCACCCAGCGCCGGGTGGACGCGACCCTCGCGACGGTGGCGGAGAGGGTCAAGGCGGAGGACGTCCGTCCGCCGGCGGTCATCGTCATCGGTGACGTGGTCACCGAGGGTCCGCACAAGAACCTCTGACAGCTCCCTCCCGCCGGCCCGTCCGGCGCACGTACGCACGACAAGGCAGTAGCACCTGTGGCTGATCTCATCACCGTCGACGACCCCGACGACCCGCGCCTGCGCGACTACACGGGCCTGACCGACGTCGAACTGCGGCGCAGGCGCGAGCCGGCCGAGGGGCTGTTCATCGCGGAGGGCGAGAAGGTCATCCGCCGTGCCCGGCAGGCGGGTTACGAGATGCGCTCGATGCTGCTCACCGCCAAGTGGGTCGACGTCATGCGCGACGTCATCGACGGGATCCCGGCTCCCGTGTACGTGGTGAGCCCGGACCTCGCCGAGCGGGTGACCGGCTATCACGTGCACCGCGGCGCGCTCGCCTCGATGCGGCGCGAGCCGCTGCCGGCGGCGGACGAACTCCTCCGGGACGCCGCCCGCCGGGTGGTCGTCATGGAGGGCGTGAACGACCACACCAACATCGGCGCGATCTTCCGCAGCGCCGCCGCCCTCGGCATGGACGCGGTCCTGCTGTCACCGGACTGCGCGGACCCGCTCTACCGCCGCTCGGTGAAGGTGTCCATGGGCGCGGTCTTCTCCGTCCCGTACGCGCGCCTGGAGACCTGGCCCAAAGGCCTGGAGGCGGTACGGGAGGCGGGCTTCAGGCTGCTCGCGCTCACGCCCGACGAGAAGGCCACGAGCATCGACGCGGCGGCCCCGCACCGCCTGGAGCGCGTGGCCCTGATGCTGGGCGCGGAGGGCGACGGCCTGACCACCAAGGCGCTGATGGCGGCGGACGAGTGGGTCCGTATCCCCATGGCGCACGGCGTGGACTCGCTCAACGTGGGCGCGGCGGCAGCGGTCGCGTTCTACGCGGTCGCCACGGGCCGCCCGCAGCCCTGACCCGCGGCCCCACGGCCCCCCGGGACCTGATCCGGACGACAGACCCTAACCCTGGAGGCCCTGCGCCGCCGCGATCCCCAGCAGCACGATCAGCGTCACGACGACGAAGACCACGAGCCGCTGGCGCAGCAGGCGCGGGTTCGCGGGCCGGCGCCCTCCGGAGGTGGTCCGCACACCGGGCCGGGGAGTGGGCCGGCCGCCACCGGTGCGCGCGCCCGGGCGTGACGCATGAGGCGCCGGTGTCCGCTGCGACCGGCCCTGGGTCGTCCGCCCGGTGCCCCGGTCCGTGCCGCGCTCCGTGTACCGCTCGGTGAGCCGGTCGTCGGCCTGGCGCGGCAGGCGCTGCGCGAGGGGACGCCCTTCGGGTAGCCCCTGTGCCTCCCGGGCGGCGATCTCCTTGAGCCGCATGGACAGTTGCAGGGTGCTGGGACGTTCCTCCGGGTCCTTCGCCAGACAGGCCCGTACGAGCGGGGCCAGCGCGTCCGGTACGCCGCGCAGCTGCGGTTCCTCGTGCACCACCCGGTAGAGCATGACCTCGGAACTCCCGTGCCCGAACGGCGAGTCGGCCATCGCCGCGTACGCGAGAGTCGCGCCCAGCGAGAAGACGTCGGTGGCGGGTGTGACGGCCGCGCCCCGCACCTGCTCGGGCGCGAGGAAGCCGGGCGAGCCCACCGCCGTACCGACGTGGGTGAGCGTGGACGCGCCGGTCGCCCAGGCGATGCCGAAGTCGATGATCCGGGGGCCCTTGGGGGAGAGCAGGATGTTCGACGGCTTGAGGTCCCGGTGCACGACCCCGGCCTCGTGGACGGCGACCAGCCCTTCGGAGAGCGCGGCGCCGATGGCGGCCACGTCCGCCGCCGACAGCGGCCCCTCCTCGGCGACCTTGTCGTGCAGGGAGGGCCCGGGTACGTACTGCGTGGCGAACCAGGGGCGCTCCGCCTCCAGGTCGGCGGCCACGAGCCGCGCCGTGCAGCCGCCGCGGATACGCCGCGCGGCGGACACCTCGCGGGCGAACCGCGACCTGAACTCCTGGTCCTCGGCGAGATCCGGCCGGATCACCTTCAGGGCCACCCGCTGCCCGCGCCGGTCGGAACCGAGGTACACGACCCCCATGCCGCCCGCGCCCAGCCGCCGATGAAGCCTGAACGAGCCGACGACACGCGGGTCCTCGCGCCGGAGCCGCATCATCGCCATGTCCGTCCCCTACCTACGGTGGGGAGACCCCACCCCCGCAGCCGCGGTTATCCGTTTGACGTGCCACAGCTTACGTACCCGCGCCCCGGTGTGCTCATAGGCCGCGCCCTTGCTCCGCGATCGATTGCCGGTGTGGTGGCCGGGAGGTGAGGAGCGGTCAGGGGCCGTCCGCATGAGGCCAGGTGAGGGGGTGTGAGCTCCCAATGATCTTTCCAGGCAGGGGCGTTGGATCCATCACGGGCGGCCGGGCGGTGACGGCCGGGGGCGGGGACGGCGCGACACGTACGTGAGAAGGGGCGGCGGGCCGTGCCGGGCGGGGGACCGCGACGGCGCCGCGCAGGGGGGTGGGTGACGTGAGGGAAGTCACGCGGAAGCTACCCTTCCGGGCGATCTTTCCCGGCCGACCCGGGGATCACCCCTAGACGTGTGGTCGCGTCTCCACCCAGGGGAGTACGCCGCGGGCCGGTGGCTCATCCTCGGGGAGGCCCGGCATCGGTACGCGGGCATGACGCCCCGGTCCCGTCGCGTGCCTAATGTTGAGGTCAAGCGGCGGGTGCGGCTCTCGTCCCCCGAGGCCGGACACTCGCCGCTGCCGGACCTGACAGGAGAAGACCATGGCGGACACGGCATCGCGGACGGTGATCCGCGCGCGGGGACCGAAGGTCCACGCCTCGTACGGCGACCGCCCGTCCGGCAGGCGCCATCCGCTGGTGGCGACCGCGATGGTTCTTCCCCTGGCCGCACTGCTGGTGGTCGCCTTCGGCGGCTGGGACGCAGTGGTCACACAAGCGTCGTCCGTGGGCGTGATGCTGGGGCGCTGAGCGGCGCCCCGGGCCCGGGAGAGCGGCCCGGGCCGGGAACATCCGGCCAACAACCCCGTGGGGACGGGGGTGCGGCGGACGGCTATCGGTGGCCGGCAGCTGGGGAGCTGCCGGCCACTGCTTTTCCCCGGGCCCGTACGGACCCCGGTGCCTCCCATGGGCCGCGCCCGTCCTTCCCCGGGCGCTCCGGTACGAGACCGCGCACCGGTTCGCCCGCCCGCCGGGACCCGCTGCTCGGCACCGAGCGCCCCGAGCCGGTTCCGTGACCGCCCGCTCCCTGTCGGGACGCGGGTGCCCCTCACCGCTTCCCGGCCCCTGCCGGCAGGCGCGGCCCCGGGGCCCCGGCCGTGTGGACCCCGCCCATCCGCACCGCCTCCCCCCGCGTCCCCGCCTCCCCGTAGGGTCGGGCCCATGGTCACGGAAACCGCACCGCTCGTCCGCGCGCTGGCCGGCATCGCGCGCGGGGCCGCGCATCCGGCCGGCACGCGTGATTCGTGCGCCGCGTGCGGACGCCCCGGCGGCCCCGTACTCGCCGATCGCGCGGACGCAACCGTCGTACGGCACGGGCGAGCCGTCGCCAAGGCGCACGCCCCGGACACCGACGCCGACGCGCACCGGGTCCGGCTCGCGGTCGCCGCCCATCCGCGTCTCGACGGCATCCTGTTGCCGCCGCTCCCGGTGGCGCCCGCCGAGGCGCACGGGCGCCCGGTGTCGGCGTGGCCGTACGGCACGCCCGTCGACCCGGACGATCCGGACGCCGCGCCGTGGGAGGAGACGGCGACGCTGCTGGCCCGCCTCCACTCCGTACCGCCCGCCGAGCTGCCCGGCCCGCTGCCGCCCATGCGGGGCCCCGCCAAGGCGGCGCGAGCCGTCGAGCGCATGCGGGCCGCCCCGCCTCATCCGGGGGCGGCGCCGGTGCTGGCGGCGTGGGCGCGGCTGCCCGCGTGGGCGCGGGGCGAGGCGCCCCCGCCGCGCGCCGGCACGGTCTGCCACGGCGACCTCCACCTCGGTCAGCTCGTCCGCCACCCCGCCTCCACCGGACGCTGGCACCTCATCGACGTCGACGACCTCGGCCTCGGCGACCCCGCCTGGGACCTGGCCAGGCCCGCCGCCTGGTACGCGGCCGGGTTGCTGGCGCCCGCGGTGTGGGCGCGGTTCCTGGGCGCGTACCGCGCGGCGGGCGGCCCCGCCGTTCCCCCCGACGGCGACCCGTGGCCCCAACTCGACGTCCCGGCCCGCGCCCTGACCGTCCAGACCGCCGCCCTCGCCCTCGCGAAGAGCGCTGCCGAGCTCCGCGAACCGGATGAGGTCGAGCTGTCCGTGATCGACGCCTGTGCCCGAATCGCCTCCCTCCCGCCCGACTTGGCCGCTGAGGCGTCGGCGTAGGGTGAGGGGCACCTACGAACGGCGAGGAGTTGAGCCGACCATGCAGTGTCCCAAGTGCCATGCGCCCATGCACACGTACAACCGCAATGGCGTCCAGATCGAGCAGTGCAGCGGCTGCCGGGGGATCTTCCTCGACTACGGCGAGCTGGAGGCCCTGACCCGCCTGGAGTCGCAGTGGGTGCAGCAGGCGCCGCCCGCGCCGCCGGCCCCGCAGGCGTACCCGGCCGCACCGGCTCCCGCGTGGGGCGCGCCGCACCACGGCCATCACGGACACCAGGGGCACAACCGCAGCTTCGGGCGGATGCTCTTCTCCTCCTGAGGGGGAAAGGCGGGGAACCGCCGGAACGACGACGGAGCCCCGGCCGCATCACGCGGCCGGGGCTCCGGACTGTGTGGACGATACTGGGATTGAACCAGTGACCTCTTCCGTGTCAGGGAAGCGCTCTCCCGCTGAGCTAATCGTCCTCGGGACCACGATCGAGGATCAGAAGATCGAAGATCATGGGCACTGCGTGCGCGATACTGGGATTGAACCAGTGACCTCTTCCGTGTCAGGGAAGCGCTCTCCCGCTGAGCTAATCGCGCGGGATCCTTGCGGACCGGATCCCGAAGGATCAGTGGACGATACTGGGATTGAACCAGTGACCTCTTCCGTGTCAGGGAAGCGCTCTCCCGCTGAGCTAATCGTCCTTGGAGGTGGAGACGGGATTTGAACCCGTGTAGACGGCTTTGCAGGCCGTTGCCTCGCCTCTCGGCCACTCCACCCGGAGTGCGGGGGTCCGGGAAGAGCCCCCACGTCGAGCGGACGACGAGATTCGAACTCGCGACCCTCACCTTGGCAAGGTGATGCTCTACCAACTGAGCCACGTCCGCTTGTCGTTTCCGGCCCGCTTTCGCGTCCCGGCGACGTGTTGAACTCTAGCGGATTCCCGGGCCAGTACAAAAACGCGTTTGCCCAGCGTGCTGCGCTGACCTCGGTCCGCACCGTCCCACCGGCCCCGGCCATAGACTCGCAACCGTGTACGACCTCGCCCCTCTGGCCCGCTTCGGCGGCCTCCTCGCGACCGACCTGCGGGATGTCACCAGTGACCCCGAGGCCCTCGACTCGACCGGCTTCTGGGCGGTCAGCGCGGACTTCGAGGGCCGCCTGACCTGCGCCCGCTTCGGTGACGTCCGTCCCGCCCCGGTGCCCGCGCCCGCCCTGGGCGCCTGGCGCGGCCCGGCCGCCGGTGACTGGACGTCCTCGCTCGACCGCGACGCGTACATCTCCGCCGTGCGCACGATCCGCGAGCACATCGCGGCCGGCGAGGTCTACCAGGCGAACCTGTGCCGGGTGCTCTCCGCGCCCCTGCCCGACCCGGCCGCCGACGTGGACGCCCTCACCGCGCTCCTCGCGCGCGGCAACCCCGCCCCGTATGCCGGCACGATCCGCCTGCCCGCGCACGGCGTGGAGACAGCCACCGCGTCCCCCGAGCTCTACCTGCGGCGCGACGGCGCCACCGTCGAATCCGGACCGATCAAGGGCACCGGCAGGACCCCCGACGACCTGCTCGACAAGGACCACGCCGAGAACGTCATGATCGTGGACCTCGTCCGCAACGACCTCGGACGCGTCTGCGCCACCGGCTCCGTCACCGTGCCCGCCCTGTGCGCCGTGGAACAGCACCCGGGCCTGGTCCACCTGGTCTCCACCGTGCGCGGCGAGCTGGCCCCCGGAGCCGGCTGGCAGGAGCTCCTCCAGGCCACCTTCCCGCCCGGCTCGGTCACCGGCGCGCCCAAGTCGAGCGCCCTGAGGATCATCGAGGCGCTGGAGACGGCACCGCGCGGCCCGTACTGCGGAGGCATCGGCTGGGTCGACGCCGACCGCCGCACCGGAGAGCTGGCCGTCGGCATCCGCACCTTCTGGATCGACCGCGCCGACGGCGTGCTGCGCTTCGGCACCGGCGCCGGCATCACCTGGGGATCGGACCCCGTCCGGGAGTGGGAGGAGACCGAGCTCAAGGCATCCCGGCTCCTCGCGGTAGCGTCGGGAGCGTACGAGGCAAGCGGAAGGATCACCGAACAATGAAGCTGTGGGTCGACGGCGGGCTGCACGACGCGGACACCGCCCGGGTCTCCGTACTGGACCACGGCCTGACCGTGGGTGACGGGATCTTCGAGACGCTCAAGGCCGAGCACGGGCGCCCCTTCGCGCTCGACCTCCACCTCGACCGGCTCACCCGGTCCGCCCGCGGCCTGGGCCTGCCCGACCCGGACCTCGACGAGGTGCGCCGCGCGTGCGCCGCCGTCCTGGACGCCAACCCGATGCCCCTGGGCCGGCTGCGCATCACCTACACCGGCGGGCTCTCCCCGCTCGGCTCCGACCGGGGCGACACCGGCCCCACCCTGATCGTCGCCCTCGGCGAGACCACGCACCGCCCGGACACCACCGCCGTGATCACGGTCCCCTGGACCCGCAACGAACGCGGCGCCCTGACGGGCCTGAAGACCACCTCGTACGCGGAGAACGTCGTCGCCCTCGCCAAGGCGCACGAGCAGGGCGCCTCGGAGGCGCTGTTCGCCAACACCGTCGGGCAGCTCTGCGAGGGCACCGGGTCCAACGTCTTCGTCGTCCTGGACGGGCAGCCGCACACCCCGCCGCTCGCCTCCGGCTGCCTGGCCGGTATCACCCGCGCCCTGACCGTGGAGTGGACCGGGGCCCAGGAGACCGACCTGCCGATGGAGGTTTTGGAGACGGCCGAGGAGATCTTCCTGACCTCCACCCTCCGCGACGTCCAGGCCGTCCACCGCGTCGACGGACGCGACCTGCCCGGCGCCCCGGGTCCGGTCACCGCGAAGGCCATGCGGGTTTTCGCGGAGCGCGCCGCACAGATGTGACACCGGGGCCGCGGGGTGGGTAGGACAGACCTGATGACCACCACCCTGCGGCCCGGCGGGCCGCTTCAGCAGGCCTCCGACGGCACCCGGTCACGCTCCTACGACGTGTGTGTGAACAGCCGCCGTGTGGGAAGGGTCGACCTCGGCACCATGCCCGGATTCGGGCCGGTGATCGGTGTGATCCGCTCGCTGAGCATCGACGAGGCCGACCGGGGGCGCGGGCGTGGCACGGTCGCGGCGCTCGCCGCGGAGGAGGTGTTGCGCGGCTGGGGCTGCCGTCAGATCCAGGTCTCCGTCCCGGCCGACGCCACCGTCGCCCTCCGCATGGCACGGGCCCTCGGCTACACCGAGCGCAGCCGCAACATGGCCAAGGAGCTCCCGGGGCCGGCGCCGGCCCTGCCCGAGGGGGTGGAGATCCGGCCCATGACGGAGGCGGAGTTCCGGGCGTGGGACGCCACGGCCCACGTGACCTTCACCCGCAACTGGGTCGAGCAGGGCGTACCGGAGGCCGCGGCCAGGGCGAAGGCGGAGGCGAGCCGCCGGGAGAACCTGCCGGACGGGCTCGCCACCGAGGGCGCCGCGTTCCACGTGGCGGTGCGCGACGGCGTGGCCGCCGGCCACCTGTGGACCGGACGGCGCGAGCTGGTCCCCGGCGAACAGGCGGCGTACGTGTACGACATCGAGGTCGCCGAGACGCAGCGGGGCGGGGGGTACGGCCGGGCGCTGATGCTCTTCGCGGAGCGGATCGCCCACGAGTGGGGGACGGCCCGGATCGGGCTCCACGTCTTCGCGGGCAACACCCCGGCCCTCCGGCTGTACGAGTCCCTCGGCTACGGGACGACCCACATCAACAGCTTCAAGCCGCTGCTCTAGGACTGGGCGAGCAGCCGGTCGGCGATCTCCTCGACGCGCTCGCGCAACCCTTCGCGGCTCTTGCCACCGTCCAGGCGCTCGCCGCCGATCACATAGGTGGGCGTGCCGGTGACACCGATCGCCTTGCCCTCCGCCTGGTCGGCGTCCACGATCAGCAGGTGGCGGCCGTCGATCAGGGCCGTGTCGAACTCCTCGGCGTCCAGGCCGAGTTCGTCCGCGACCTCCACCAGCAGGGGCTCGCCCCTCGACGCCAGTTCCTCGGTCCTGGCCAGCACCGCCTCCGCGTACGGCCAGCCCTTGCCCTGCGCCACCGCCTCCTCGGCGGCCTGCGCCGCCGCGTAGGCGTGCTTGTGCCTCTCCAGCGGGAAGTGCCGCAGCCGCACCTCCATCCGGTCCCCGTACCGGGCGCGCAGGGCGCGCAGGTCCTCCAGGGCGGCATGGCAGTCGGGGCACTGGAGCTCGCACCAGACGTCCAGGACGACGGGGGCGGCGGTGCGGTCGGTGGTGGAGTCGTTCATGGGGGCAGTCTTTCAGCAGGACCGCCGCGGCCCCAACCCGTACCGGATGCGACCTGGGGAGGAGGGCGGTCCCGGAGATCTCCCGGAGATCGTCCATGAGTCCGCCCCGCGCCATGGCCGCGGCACCGCCACCCGGTGCAGGATGGAAGGGACGTATCGCCCCGCCCCCGCCTGGAGGACCGGATGCTTGCCGAGACCATTTGCTCCGCGGTGTCCGCGGCCGGGCTGGGTATCGCGGCCATCACCGCGTACCGCAGGAAGTTCCTCGCCGCCGCCCGCCTCGCGGCCTACTCGCTCGTGCCCGTCGGGCTGGTGATGACCGGTGCCGTGGAGTGGCTGGCGAGGACCGCCTTCAGCCCCGTGGCCTGGGCCGGTTTCGGGGTGCTCGGGGTGGCGTGGCTGCTGTTCATGATCACCGGGGCCGTCGAGCGGCGCCGCGCCGGGCGCGCGCGGCCTGAGGCGGTCGTGCCGGGTGCCTCCGCGCCCTCGCTCGGGGGCGGCGGGGGTTCGGGCGGCTCCGGCGCCGAGCCGGCCGCGGGACGGTCGGCGCGGAAGCCCGGGGCCGACTCGTCCGCCGACGACTTCAGCGACATCGAGGCCATCCTCAAGAAGCACGGCATCTGACGAGAGTCTGACGAGGACGCGACACCGAGAGGCAACCCGGGGAACGGGCGTCCCTCGTACGAGTGTTGACCGATCACCGGGCCGCCGCGTGCGCCATGATCGGGCCCGAGATGCTGGATACCTCGCGGGAGCGACCCCCCGCCACCGAAGAGCCGCGCGGCTGCCTTTTCGCACTCTCCCAGCCCCCGCTGATGATCTTCCTCGGGGTGATCGGCTGTCTGCTGCTGATGGCGGCCGTCCACGATCTGTTCCTGCTGTGAGCCGACGTGGGAGCCCCCGCGCCGCGGGCGGTCGGGGCGGCTCAGCCCGCCGTCGACTCCGCGGCCTCCTTGCGGCGCGCCCGGTACGCCGCCACGTGCAGGCGGTTCCCGCAGGTGCGGCTGTCGCAGTAGCGGCGCGAGCGGTTCCGTGACAGGTCGACGAAGGCGCGCCCGCAGTCCGGCGCCTCGCAGCGGCGCAGCCGTTCCCGCTCGCCCGCCACCACGATGAAGGCGAGCGCCATGCCGCAGTCGGCGGCCAGGTGGTCGGCGACCGACGCGCCCGGCGCGAAGTAGTGCACGTGCCAGTCGTAGCCGTCGTGGTCGGTGAGCTGCGGTGTGGTGCCGGCGGCGGCCACCAGCCGGTTGATCGACTCGGCGGCGGTACGGGCGTCCGGCGCCGCGAACACCTCGGCGAACCGTTTCCGTACGTTCAGTACCGCCTTCAGGTCCTGCTCGCCCAGCTCGCCCACGCCGCTGACGTCGTGGCTTCGTACGAACGCGTACAGCGCCGCGATGTCCCCGAGCTCCTCGCCGCGCCCGGCCTCCGGCGCGGTGTTCATCAGATCGACGACGGTGTCGAGGGCGATCCGGGTGTCGTGGGGGATCAGCACGAATTCGCTCCCTGGGCTGCTGCCGCGGGCGGGCGCCCGCCGAATGTGCGCCGACTCTAGCGGCTCGCCCTCGCCGTGCCGGGTTCGTGCCGGGTTCATGCCGGGTTCGTGCCGGATTTGCGACGGAAGGGGCGGCCGGCCCGCGGCAGCGCCGTCACCGCGGTGGTGTCCGCGGTGACGGCGCAGGTGTTCGCCCCAGGGCCCCACAGCGGGCCGTGGGGGGTGGCCGCGCGGCGCCGTCGCCCCGAGTCGGACGGCGCCGTGCGGTTCTCGGTCCGGCGCGGCGGCTAGCTTTCGGCCAGGATGTGCGAGAGCTCCGTGTCGAGATCGAAGTGACGGTGTTCGGTGCCGGGTGGCACCGCGGCGTCGGTCCGCTTCAGGAACGACTCCAGGGCCCTCGCCGGGGCCTCGAGCAGGGCTTCGCCCTCCGGGGAGCTCAGCGCGATGCAGACGACGCCCTGACCGTGGCTGCGAGACGGCCAGACTCTGACGTCGCCGGTGCCGGTGGGGCGGTGCAGCCCCTCGGCGAGAAGGTCGCGGGCGAACACCCACTCGACCGTCTCCTCGGCTCCGGTGTGGAAGGTGGCGTGCACGGCATAGGGATCGGCCGTGTCATACCGCAGGCCCGCCGGTACAGGCAGTGAGGACTCGCTCGATACAACGAGGCGCAGGTGCAGCTCGCAGCTGACCGTGGTGTTCATAAGCGCCAGGGCCTTTCGCTCAGTGTGCGCTCGGGGATTCGCACGTCGGCGAAATCGACATGCCACCTACGGTGCCGTTGTAAACCCCTCTGTCTGTTTTGTGGTTGTTGAGGTACCTCGTTTGGCGGTGCGTTACCGGTGGTTATACGGCCATTCCGGTGACGCGTTCCGGTCGGGTAGGTTGGGTCTCATGAATGCGGAGAGTGACGAGCGGGGGAAAGTCGCCGAGCCGGTGAACCCGAGCCCCGCCACGGGGGACGTGACGGAGCGCGCGACGGCCGAACCGGGGGCCGAACCGGAGCTCGGGTCGCGCGCTCCCGATTTCATCAAGGCGCGGCGCACACTGCACCTCAGCTGGCAGGTCGGCGTGTTCATCGTCGGCCTCGCCGTGGTCGGGACAGGCGTGGTCATGCTGCCGCTGCCCGGCCCGGGCTGGCTGGTGATCTTCGCCGGCATGGCCATTTGGGCCACCGAGTTCGTCTGGGCGCAGCTCGTCCTGCGCTGGACGAAGCGGAAGGTGACCGAGGCGGCGCAGCGCGCTCTCGATCCGAAGGTGCGCAGGCGCAACATCATCCTCACCACAGTGGGTCTGGTGATCGTCGCGGTGCTCGTCGGCATCTATGTGTGGAAGTACGGGATCGTCATGCCGTGGAAGATCGCCCGGTGACGAAAGCCGGCCTCAACGCCCGGCCGGCCCGGTCGGGGGGACCCGCTGACATGCGGTAATGTTTGCGGTGCGCCCGGGCGATTAGCTCAGTGGGAGAGCGCTTCGTTCACACCGAAGAGGTCACTGGTTCGAACCCAGTATCGCCCACCACCCGGACCGAAGGCCCGGAGACCGAAACGGTCTCCGGGCCTTCGGCGTCCTCGCCCCGCCGCTCAGCGCATCCGGCCCACGGAGTCCCGCAGGCGCCGCGCGTCCCGCAGCCGCTGCTCGTACGTCGCCCCCAGGGCGAGCAGCAGCAGGCCCGCCAGAGCCGGCGGCAGCCAGCGGGGCAGTACGCCGACGACCTGGACGACGTACGGCGCCAGCTCGTGCAGCCCCACCAGCCCCAGCGCCGCACCGCCCAGCACCAGCGGCGCCTGCAGCCGCAGCCGCGCCCCCGCCACGGTGACCGCCAGCGCCGCCGCCCCGAGCAGCAGCGGACGCGGCCAGTCCTGGTCGCCCCACGCCGCGGCCAGGCTCGGCACCAGAGTCGCGCCGAGGCCCGGGCCGTACGCCGTCCACGACGACACCTCCGGGTCGCGCCGCCCGCGCACCACGCCCACCACCAGCGCGGGCACCGTCACCGGCAGCGTGTACGCCTCCGGAACGGCCACCCCGGAGGCGGCCAGCCGCACCCAGGTCGCCGCCACGAAGAGCGCCGCGGCCGCGTACCCGGCGACGGGGCGCCGCTCGGGGCGCACGGCCGTGGCCGCCGCGACGACGCCGCACAGAGCCAGTACCAGAGCCAGGTGCGCGGGGTGTGCCGCCGCGAGCCCCACCGCCACGAGCGCGGCAGCCCCACCGGCGACCTCGACCGGCAGCGCCACCGGGTGCCGCCGCAGCCGGGCTCCCACCGAGGCGGTCGCCACCGGCACGGCGAGCAGCGCGAGCGCGGCACCCGGCGCGGACAGCCCGGTCAGGTCGGCGGCCGCGCCCACGAAGCCGGTCGCCGCGACGACCGCGACGACCGCGACGCACGCCGCAACCGTGCGCGACGCCCGCGCCGGCGTCCGGGCCACGAGCGCGGCGCCCGCGAACAGCGCGGTGAGCACGCCCAGGACCACCAGCGTCGCCACCCCGCCGGCACGGGCGGCCCACGCGACGCTCCCCGCCGAGACCAGGGCGCAGGCCAGCGCGGCGGCCCCCAGCACCTCCCCGGCCTCCGCCCGGGAGGGCAGCCGCCACGTCAGCGGGGCCGGGCGCACCGCGACCGCCAGCAGCGCCCCGGTCAGCACCAGCTGGACCGCCGACGTCACCGCGTACGGCAGGGACAGCGCCGCCCCGCAGGACACCGCCGCCGCCCACGCCAGGGCCGGCACCCCGCCCCGTGCCACCGTGGACCGGGGCACCGCCAGGGTCGCCGCCACCGTCAGCAGCACCACCGGGGTCGGCCACTCCACCCCGTGGCCCGGCCGCGCCAGCTCCACCACCAGCGGGGGCACCGCCCATGCCACCGACAGCCCCTGCACCGCCGCCGACGCGCCCAGCAGCCCCCACCGCACACCGCGCGGCACCGCCCCGCCGCGTACGGCCACCGCCGCCACGACCACCGCGCTCAGCAGATACCCCGGCACCGTCCACCCCTGCGGCAGCGCCTCCCGCAGCAACCCGCCCGCGCCCGCCACCGCGGCCAGACCGGCCACCGCACCGCACGCCGCCGCCATGGCCAGGGCCGGGGCACGCCACGCCGCCCACAGCGCCAGGCCCGCCGCGGCCGACAGCAGCACGGCCGGGCCGGCGCCGCCCTCCACCACCGACAGCCCGCCCCCCGCCAGTACCGCCCAGGCACCCGTCACCCACGCCCCGACGCAGGCCACCCTCCGCACCGCCACCGACGGCCGCGCCCACATCGCCAACGCCGCGTCCGCACCGGCCGTCACCAGCACCGCCCACGCCGACCCCAGCGCACCCGCGTCGACCGCCAACGCGCCCAGGAGCAGCGGCAGCTGACCGGCCACCACCGCCACCGGCAGCGGAACGCGCAGCCGGTCGCCGACCCCCAGGCCGTACACTGCCCACAGCGCGGCCAGGGCACCCGACGCGACCGCCGCGTACCCCACACCGTCGGTCTCCGGCAGTACCGCGCGATGCAGCGCGTAGGCGTCCAGCACCATCAGCACCAGACCCACCGACGCCACCGACTCGGCCGTCGACACCAGCCCCCGCCGCAGCAGCGCGACGGGCGCCGCCAGCGTCCCGGCCGTCACGGCACCGAGCACCGCCGCACGGCCACCGATACCCAGATGACCCCAGCTGACCAGTGTGAACGCCACCGCGGCCACCGCCAGCAGCAGGCCGCCGAGCGTCAGCAGGACGTTCTGGGCGCTGCGGGGTGTGGCCTCCACGGGCGACTTGCGGGCGAACGGGGCCGGAGCGGACGGGACCGGCGGGTGCAGCACACCCAGCAGCCAAGCCCTGCGGGCCAGCAACTGCGTGCGTCGCGCGTCGAGTTGAGCCAGCTCGCGCTCAAGGAGCGCCAGCTCCTGAGCGGGTGGCGGAACGTTGTTCATACGGTGGAGTGTGGCCGTCACCACACCGCCCGGCATGGGCGCGGGTACTCAGATCCGGTGTGAGTACGCGCGTACGGCGCAGACTCGAACCATGAACTGGTGCCACTACCGCTTCCGCAGCGTCTGGAAACTGCCCGCCCCGCCGGACACCGTCTACGCGGCCCTCGCGGAGCCCGACACGTACCCGCGCTGGTGGCCGCAGGTGCGCCGGGCCGTCCGCCTCGACCAGCACCGCGGCGTCGCCCGTCTGCGCTCCTTCCTCCCGTACGACATCCTCGTCACCGTCACCGAAGGCCGCAGCGACCCGCACGCGCGCGTGCTGGAGGCCGCGCTCGACGGCGACCTCGAAGGCTGGCTGCGCTGGACCGTCACCGCGGACGGGGTGGACGGCGCCCGCGCGCGGTACGACCAGGAGGTGGAGGTCCGGCAACCCCTGATGCGGGGGCTCGCCCTCCCCGGCCGGCCCTTCTTCGTCGCCAACCACGCGCTGATGATGCGTGCCGGACGCCGCGGACTGGCCGCGCACCTGCGGGGGGCGTGAGGAAGCGGTTTGAAGGAAAGGCGCCCGGACCTGTATGGTTCAGTGCGTTCCCGGGCGATTAGCTCAGTGGGAGAGCGCTTCGTTCACACCGAAGAGGTCACTGGTTCGAACCCAGTATCGCCCACCGGGAAAGGCCGGTCCGTCACGCGCGGACCGGCCTTCGCGCATGTCGGAGGCGTGTCGGCCGCGGGGGCCTCAGGCCGCAGCCGCCGGCACCTCGGGACGCAGCGGCCACGCCGGGTCCACCGCATCCTCGGAACCGTTGCGCGCGAACCACGCCTGCAGACCGCGCGCCTGCGCCGCGTGCCACACCGCCTGCAACGAGTGCAGCTCCGCCGGGGACAGCCGGTCCAGCCGCGCTGCGAACCGCTGCCCCAGCACCCGTACGACCTCCAGCGCCGCCGTCGCGTCCGCCGCCGCGTCGTGCGCGCCCTCCAGTGTCACCTCGTAGTGCGCGCACAGATCCGTCAGCGTGCGCCGGCCCTTGCGGTACCGGTCCAGATGCTTGTCCAGCACCCGCGGATCCAGCACCGACATGGGCACGTTCTCCAGGTAGCGGAAGAGCGACGAGGCGCGGTGGCGGCGCAACTCCCGGTCCAGCAGCGTCAGGTCGAACGGCGCGTTCATCACCACCAGGGGGCGCCCCGCCGCCGCGTGCTCCGCGAGCGCGCGGCCTATCTCCTCCATCACGGGCGCCGGCCAGCGGCCGTTGCGCTGGAGGTGATCGTCCGTCAGGCCGTGCACCTCGGTCGCCGCACGCGGCACCGGTATGCCCGGATTCACCAGCCAGCGGGTGGCCCGGACGCGCCCGCCCGCCCTGTCCTGGACGACGACGGCGGCCGACACGATCCGGTCCCGTTCGACGTCAACTCCCGTGGTCTCGGTATCGAATGCGGCCAGGGGCCCCTCATACCACAGCGTCATAGCCCGAACTCCTCGCCCGTACCGGGCAGATGGCGTGGTCCCCCTGCCCGAATCGGTGATACCCGCGCCGTTTGCACCGTACGCAGGTCGGTGACAACACAGGTGAGGAGCGACCCATCTGACGCTCCGTGGACAGCACACCGGAAGGCACGAAGAGCCATGGCGCTCACGCAGCCCGAACCCGGGGGGCTGCTTCCCCAGCAGATCGCACCGCTGCGGGGCGCACTCGCCACCACCGCCTGCATGGAGACGCTCCAGGTGGGCTACCTCCACGCGGTCGCGGCAGCCGCCGGCTGCTCGCTCTCCCAGCCGTTTCCGGACAACGGCATCGACTGGCACGTCAGCCACAGCGCCCCCGGGCACGCGGTGGACGACGAAGTCACGATCAAGGTGCAGCTCAAAGCCACGTACCAGATCTCGCCCCACCCCGCGGGGCCCGCGTTCTCCTTCACCCTGGACAACGACCACCTGGTGAAGCTCGCGCGCACCCCCGTCTCCGTGCACAAGATCCTGGTCGTGATGATCGTGCCCCGGGTCCGGGAGGAGTGGCTGCGCGCCGACCACGACGGGCTCGACCTGCGGCACTGCTGCTACTGGACCAATCTCGCGGGCCATCCGGTCACCGGACGGCGCCGCACCACCGTGCGCGTCCCCACGACGCGGATCTTCGACGACCGGGCGCTCTGCGAGATCATGACCCGGGTCGGGGCGGGAGGAACCCCCTGATGCACCGGCCGACCGACGAGCCGCCGATGCGGCCGCATCCCCTTCCCCTGGGCGAGGCTCCGGGCCCCCGGGACGTCCCAGCCCCTGTGTCGTCCGCCCCCTTGTCGTCCGTACCTTCGTCGTACGGCGGCGGGAGCGACGGCCACGGCCCCCACGGCCCCGGAGGGTACGGCTCCGCGACCGCCGACCCCGCCGTCGTCGACCCCTCGGCCGTCGATCCGCTCGTGCTGGCCGCGCTGCTCGGACGGCACGGCTGGCGGCGGCGCGGCGGCGCGGCCGGGCGGTACAGCCGCTGGACGCCGCCCGGGCCCGGCACCGTCCCCCTCAGCCTGCTCGTGCCCGAGAGCCGCGCCTTCCCCGACTGCGAGGACCTGCTCGGCGAAGCGCTCACCGCACTCGCCCGCTGCCCCGCGCCCTTCGCGCGTGAGGTGCTGGTCGGCCTCACCGTGCCGAGCGACGAGGTCCGCTGGTTCCGCGACGTGCCGCCGGGACCCTCCGGCACCGCCTCCTGGACCGCGCAGGAACAACTGCGCTCCGCCGCCCGGCAGCTCCTCCTCGCCGGCGCCCTCGGGGTCCGCGGCCGCGCCGGCTACCACGGCGCCCGCCACCGGCGCCAGGCCCAGGCCATGGTGGAGGGCGTCCTCGTGGCCGCCGCGCCGGGCGGACAGGGGCTCACCGCCTTCGTCCCCGTCGAACCGGGGCGGAAGGTCACCGAACGGCTCTACCGCGCGCTGTACGCCGCCCGGGAGGCCGTCGACTACCAGCGGGCCACGGGCGGGCACGAGGCCTTCGACGCCGCCGTCGAGGCGGGTGTCAGCCGCGAACTGACCGAGGCGCTCATCGCGCTCGTACGCGGCGCCGAGGGCGCCCGGATCGCCCTTGAGTGGGCGCCCGCCGCCGGCGTACCGGACGGCTGTGCCGCCCGGCCCGAGCCCGTCGAGTTCTCGCCCGGTGACCTGCCGGCGCTGCGCGAGGCCGGCGCCCGCTACCTGAGGGACGAGCCGTCCGTGCCCGTCCGCATCACCGGCGCGGTCGTACGGATGCGCCGGTCGGCGGCGCGCGGCGACGGAACCGTACGGCTGCGGGTCCTGGCCGGGGCGGAGGTGCCGCACGTACGGGTGGCGCTGGACGAGGAGGCGTACCGCACCGCCGGCCGGGCCCACCTGCTGGGCCTGCCGATCAGGGTCGCGGGGCGCCTGGAGAGCCGGGGCGGCTTCCGCCGGCTGACCGACGCCTCCGGGGTCGTCCCCGTGCACGTCGACGAGGCGGAACGGGACCGGCTGATGAAGTCCCTCCAGGAGAACCTGGGCTTCTTCGGGGAGGCGGGCGGGCCGGGCGACTGACAGAGGGGAGGCGGAAACCGTTTCGCGGGCCGGGCGGGCGGCTCGGTACCATGCGGTACGGCGTGCGCGATACAAACGCGACGCTTCCCCTTCAGTCAGGAGAGACCGGTGTCAGACGTCCGTGTGATCATCCAACGCGATTCCGAGCGGGAAGAGCGCGTGGTGACGACGGGCACTACCGCCGCCGACCTCTTCGCCGGTGAGCGCACCGTCGTGGCCGCCCGGATCGCGGGCGAGCTGAAGGACCTCGCGTACGAGATCAAGGACGGCGAGACCGTCGAGCCGGTCGGGATCTCCTCCGAGGACGGCCTGAACATCCTGCGCCACTCCACCGCGCACGTCATGGCGCAGGCCGTGCAGGAGCTCTTCCCCGAGGCCAAGCTGGGCATCGGTCCGCCGGTCAAGGACGGCTTCTACTACGACTTCGACGTCGACGAGCCGTTCACCCCCGAGGACCTCAAGCGCATCGAGAAGAAGATGCAGGAGATCCAGAAGCGCGGGCAGCGGTTCTCGCGCCGGGTCACCTCCGACGAGGCCGCGCGCGAGGAGCTGGCGAACGAGCCGTACAAGCTGGAGCTCATCGGCCTCAAGGGCAACGCCGCGCAGGCCGCCGAGGGCGCCGACGCCGAGGTGGGCGGCGGCGAGCTGACCATCTACGACAACCTCGACGCCAAGACCGGCGAGCTGTGCTGGAAGGACCTCTGCCGGGGCCCGCACCTGCCCACCACCCGCAACATCCCGGCGTTCAAGCTGATGCGTTCCGCCGCCGCCTACTGGCGCGGCAGCGAGAAGAACCCGCAGCTCCAGCGCATCTACGGCACCGCCTGGCCGTCCAAGGACGAGCTGAAGGCGTACCTGGACTTCCTCGTCGAGGCCGAGAAGCGCGACCACCGCAAGCTGGGCACCGAGCTCGACCTGTTCTCCATCCCCGAGGAGCTGGGCTCCGGCCTCGCGGTCTTCCACCCCAAGGGCGGCATCGTCCGCCGCGAGATGGAGACCTACTCGCGCAAGCGCCACGAGGACGCCGACTACGAGTTCGTCAACACCCCGCACATCTCGAAGGAGCAGCTCTTCGAGACCTCCGGGCACCTGCCGAACTACGCGGACGGGATGTTCCCGCCGCTGGAGTTCGACGGGCAGAACTACCGCCTCAAGGCGATGAACTGCCCCATGCACAACCTGATCTTCCGCGCCCGCGGCCGGTCCTACCGCGAGCTGCCCCTGCGGCTCTTCGAGTTCGGCACGGTCTACCGGTACGAGAAGTCCGGCGTCGTGCACGGCCTGACCCGCGCCCGCGGCTTCACCCAGGACGACTCGCACATCTACTGCACCAAGGAGCAGATGCCGCAGGAGCTCGACTCGCTCCTCACCTTCGTCCTGGACCTGCTGCGCGACTACGGCCTGACCGACTTCGAGCTGGAGCTGTCCACCCGCGACCCCGAGTCCGACAAGTTCATCGGCGAGGACGACGAGTGGGAGGAGGCCACCGAGGCGCTGCGCCAGGCCGCCGAGAAGCAGGGCCTGCCGCTGGTCCCGGACCCGGGCGGCGCCGCGTACTACGGCCCGAAGATCTCCGTACAGGCCAAGGACGCCATCGGCCGTTCCTGGCAGATGTCGACCATCCAGGTCGACTTCCAGCAGCCGAAGCGCTTCAACCTGGAGTACACCGCCGCCGACGGCTCCAAGCAGCGTCCGGTCATGATCCACCGCGCGCTGTTCGGCTCGATCGAGCGCTTCTTCGCGGTGCTCCTGGAGCACTACGCGGGCGCCTTCCCGGCGTGGTTGGCCCCGGTGCAGGCCGTCGGCATCCCGGTCGGCGACGCGCACGTGACCTACCTGGAGGAGTTCGCCGCCGAGGCGAAGAAGAAGGGCCTGCGGGTCGAGGTCGACGGCTCCTCGGACCGGATGCAGAAGAAGATCCGGAACGCGCAGAAGCAGAAGGTGCCGTTCATGATCATCGTCGGTGACGACGACATGAACGCCGGCACGGTGTCGTTCCGCTACCGGGACGGATCGCAGGAGAACGGCATCCCGAAGGACGAGGCCATCGCCAAGATTGTCGACGTGGTGGAGCGCCGGGCGCAGGTGTGATCCGGGCCTGACCGGAGGCCGAGGGGCGGTTCCAGCCGGGGCCGCCCCTCGCCGCGTCCCGTGTCACCCGCAGCGAATATGCTGGCCCGCATGACGACTGAGCCGGAGCAGCAGATCGGAGTCGGGACGCCTGACGCGTTCCAGCGACTGTGGACGCCCCACCGGATGGCGTACATCCAGGGGGAGAACAAGCCGACCGGCCCGGGGGCCGACGACGGCTGTCCGTTCTGCACGATCCCGGCGAAGTCGGACGAGGACGGCCTGATCATCGCCCGGGGCGAGAAGGTCTACGCGGTGCTCAACCTCTACCCGTACAACGGCGGGCACCTGATGGTCGTCCCCTTCCGGCACGTCGCCGACTACACGGAGCTGGACGACGCCGAGACCGCCGAGCTGGCGCTGCTCACCAAGCAGGCGATGGCCGCGCTGCGCACCGCGTCCGGAGCGCACGGGTTCAACATCGGCATGAACCAGGGCGCGTCCGCCGGCGCGGGGATCGCCGCCCACCTGCATCAGCACATCGTGCCGCGCTGGGGCGGTGACACCAACTTCATGCCCGTCGTCGGACACACCAAGGTGCTGCCGCAACTCCTCGCCGACACCCGGAAGATGCTGGCCGACGCCTGGCCCGGGTCGCGCGCCTGATCACGCGTCGTACACGTCGGCCTTCTTCGGCGCCGAGTCCTGGACCAACCCGCTGATCACCATCGAGCGGTTGGTGAAGCGCTCCGTGTCCACACCGTGGTCCTGAAGCATTTTGATGGTCGCGGAGTGCACCGCCCGCAGCACGGGCGTCGCCGCGCGGATGGCGTCATCGGCCATGAAGCGGTGACGCCAGGGCTGAGCGGCCCAGGCGTGCCGCAGGCCGAAGGGCTCGGGCAGGACCAGCTTGCCGCCGAGGAAGTCGAGCACCGGCGGGAACCAGGTGAGGGGTGCGCGGACGGCGAGGCGGACGACCTCGTCGTTCCCGACCAGCGGGAGCATGATCTCCTTGGTCTCCCAGAACCGGATGGTCTTGGAGACCTCCCTCTTCTTGGGCTCCGGCTTGGTGGTGAAGAGGGAGTGGACCGGCCCGAGGGCGTGACCCGTGACCTCGATACGGAGCGTGTGCAGGAGCGCCGTGACGGTGACCATCATGGTGAGGACCAGCTGGCCGTCCCAGAGGACGAACTGCACGCCCAGGTAGTGCCGGTTGCCCTTGCCGAACTGGTTCTCGTTGCAGACGCGCTGTATCTCATGCGGCTTGACCTGGAAGGCGACGACGTTCTCGCCCTCCGGCCTGGCGACCTCCTTGGCGCCCTCGCCGACGGGGGAGACGATCCAGTGACTGACGGACGGGGTCGGGAAGCCGGTTTTGAGGCTGCCCCGCTCCAGCAGTTTGAGCTGGTCGTGGATGGGGCGGATGACGTCCCAGGTGCGGAAGGCGTGGATCTCCCTGCCGTTCCGGGGGATCAGCTCCTCGGCGAGGTGCCAGCTGCCCCAGCGGGTGCCCATGCCGAGTATGCCCTTGGGCCCGGCGTAGAAGACGACGTTGGAGCGCTGTTCGGCGGTGAGCTTCTCCAGGGACTGGCGCAGCGCTTCGGCGGCGGCCTCGTTGGGGTCGTGCGGCACGGCCTCGGGGATCTTGGGGCCGATGCCGCCTCCGCCGCTCAGCAGGGAGTCCCAGCGGGCGCGCAGGTCCTTGGCGGTGGATTCGCAGACCCGCTTGGCGAGGAACCAGCCGACGACCGGCGCGACGACCATGGCGCGCAGATAGATCGCCACGAGGCCCGTGAAGGGCAACTGGATCAGGAAGATCACACCGAGGACGCCGACGGCGGCGAGGAGGGCGGTGCCCAGCGCGCCGGAACGCTTGCCGGAGGAGCCGGCCAGAGTGCGCCGCAGCTGGAAGACGGCCACCCAGACGAGCATGCCGGGCAGGAAGAGCACCCCGAAGACGAGGGTGATGAGGGTCAGGAGCTTGTCGCGCTGCTTGCGGATGCGGGTGGCGGCCAGGCAGTGCTCGACGACCGTCTGCGGCTCGGCACCGAAGGACTGGATGAGGGGCTTGCGGGCGCCGCCGAGCATGCGGACCTGCACGGCGCGGGAGAAGGCTTCGCCGAGGTTCGGTTCGAAGAGCGAGAACTTGCCCTTCGTGACCGTCGACTGGTGCCATTCGTTGTTGGCTTCGAGGATCTTCTCCAGCTTGTCGTCGCGGTAGGCGGCGGAGGCCAGCGCGTGCGTCGCCACCGTCTGTCCGGCCGAGCCCTGGAGCGGGACCTGCGCCCCGGGGCTGAAACTGTCCATTGTCACTGCCGCCGCCCCCATTGCCGCGTCGTACCGCTGCCGCCGGAGCGCGTCCGTCCGCTCCGCGGCCTACCCAGGCCTTCCCAACGACCGCGTCGCGCACACCTGCTGAGCGCGGCCGAAGCTCTGCCGAGCCGGGCACCACAGCCTATCGGGGCGGCGCGCGGTGCGTCAGGAGACGGCTGAATGCCGCCCACCACAACGGCGTTGGGCGGGCGGCAGGGGTGACTTCCGGTCAGACCTCCGGCCGGGGCCCGGTGGGACCTGTCGGACCTCGGGCCGGGGTGCGGTCAGCTCTCCGCGCGTTCGCGGATCTTCTCCGCGACGTGCGAGGGCATCGGCTCGTGGCGGGCGTAACCGCGGTCGAAGCGGCCCGTGCCGTGGGTGAGGGAGCGCAGGTCGACGGCGTACCGTCCGACCTCGAGCTCCGGCACGTCGGCGCGTACGAGGGTGCGGCCCGGCCCCGCCTGGTCGGTGCCGACGACCCGGCCGCGGCGGCCCGACAGGTCGCTCATGACCGGGCCGACGTACTCGTCGGGCACCAGCACCCGCACTTCGGCGACCGGTTCGAGGAGGTGGATGCGGGCGTCGGCGGCCGCCTCGCGCAGCGCCAGGGCGCCGGCCGTCTGGAAGGCCGCGTCGGAGGAGTCCACCGAATGCGCCTTGCCGTCGACGAGGGTGACGCGCACGTCGACGAGGGGGTAACCCGCGGCGACGCCACGGGCCGCCTGGGACCGTACGCCCTTCTCGACGGAGGGGATGAACTGGCGCGGCACCGCACCGCCCACGACCTTGTCGACGAACTCGATGCCCGAACCGGGCGGCAGCGGTTCGACCTCGATCTCGCAGATGGCGTACTGGCCGTGCCCGCCGGACTGTTTCACGTGCCGCCCACGCCCGGCCGCCTTGTCGGCGAAGGTCTCACGGAGGGCGACCTTGTGGGGTACGGCGTCGACCTGGACGCCGTAGCGGTTGCGCAGACGTTCCAGCGCCACGTCCATGTGGGCCTCGCCGAGGCACCACAGGACGACCTGGTGGGTGTCCTGGTTCTGTTCGAGGCGCATGGTGGGGTCTTCGGCGACGAGGCGCGCGAGGCCCTGGGAGAGTTTGTCCTCGTCCGCCTTGCTGTGCGCCTGGATGGCGAGCGGCAGCAGCGGTTCGGGCATCGTCCAGGGCTCCATGAGAAGCGGCTGGTCCTTGGAGGACAGCGTGTCGCCGGTCTCCGCGCGGGCCAGTTTGGCGACGCACGCGAGGTCGCCGGCGACGCAGTGGCTCATCTGCCGCTGCTGTTTGCCGAACGGCGCGGTCACGGCCCCGATCCGCTCGTCGAGGTCATGGTCCTCGTGGCCCCGGTCGGCCAGTCCGTGTCCGGAGACGTGGACGGTCTCGTCCGGGCGCAGGGTGCCGGAGAAGACCCGCACCAGTGAGATCCGGCCGACGTACGGGTCGGAGGAGGTCTTGACGACCTCGGCGACCAGCGGCCCGTCCGGGTCGCAGCCGATCAGCGGCCCCGGCGCGCCCTGCGGGGTGGTCACGGTGGGCGCCTCGCGCTCCAGCGGGGTGGGGAAGCCGCGGGTGATGAGATCCAGCAGCTCGACGGTGCCGAGGCCCTGCTTGCCGCCGGCCGCGGCGGGGGCGGCGGCGAGGACGGGGTGGAAGGTGCCGCGCGCGACGGCCTTCTCCAGGTCCTCGATGAGGGTCTTGAGGTCGATGTCCTCACCGCCGAGGTAGCGGTCCATGAGGGTCTCGTCCTCGCTCTCGGCGATGATCCCCTCGATCAGCCGGTTGCGGGCCTCCGCGATGAGCGGGAGCTGGGCGTCGTCGGGCGGGTTCTCCTTCCGCTCGCCCGAGGCGTAGTCGAAGATCTTCTGGCTTAGCAGCCCGACCAGCCCGGTCGTGGGGGCGTGTCCGTCGGGCGTCTGCGGGCCCAGCACGGGCACGTAGAGCGGAAGAATGGCGTCGGGGTCGTCCCCACCGAAGATCCGCGCGAGGACCCGGGTCAGCTCGTCGAAGTCGACGCGGGCCGTGTCGAGGTGGGTGACGACGATGGCGCGGGGCATGCCGACCGCCGCGCACTCCTCCCACACCGCGCGGCAGGAGCCGGCGACGGCGTCGGCCTCCTGGGCGGCCGACACGACGAAGAGGGCCGCGTCGGCGGCGCGCAGACCGGCCCTGAGCTCACCGACGAAGTCGGCGTATCCGGGTGTGTCCAGCACGTTGATCTTGTAGCCGTCCCATTCGAGGGGGACGAGCGAGAGCTGTACGGACCGTTGCTGACGGTGCTCGATCTCGTCGTAGTCGGAGATCGTGGCGCCGTCCTCGACGCGGCCGGCCCGGTTGACCGCTCCCGCGGTCAGCGCGAGGGCCTCGACCAGGGTGGTCTTGCCGGATCCGCTGTGGCCGACCAGCACGACATTCCGTACCGATGAGGGCTGGTCGGCCGTAGGAGCCCTGCCGGCGGCTCCGGGGTGGGTGTTCGCCTTGTCGCCCATGATTCTTCCTCCTGCGTCGCCGGCGCACCGGGAGTGCGCGGTGGAGGTGGGGGCGCGGGCGCGGGGGAGCGGCCCTTCCTGGGGGCAGCGCCTGCGGTGCCCGCGGTGGTCTTTCGAGCTTTCCACTCCCATCGGGCCGCGTCCATACGACGGACATACGCCCAGTACAGGTCCGGCGTGCGCCCGGCACGAGGGTGCGGCACCCCCGGCGGGCGGACCCGGCGGGGGGCCTGACGGCGGTCGCCGGGGGTGTGAGGGCGTAGGGGGCGATGAGAGCGGGACGGCGCTGGCTACGATGGGCCAGCCGGTGGCCGATGGGGCCGCGCGGCACACCGACCCTCGGGAAGGCCATGCTGAACAAGTACGCGCGTGCGTTCTTCACGCGTGTTCTCACACCGTTCGCCGCGTTTCTGCTCCGCCGCGGAGTGAGTCCCGACGCCGTCACGCTCATCGGCACGGCCGGGGTGGTGGCAGGTGCGCTGGTCTTCTTCCCGCGGGGCGAGTTCTTCTGGGGCACCATCGTCATCACGCTGTTCGTGTTCTCGGACCTGGTCGACGGCAACATGGCCCGTCAGGCCGGGATCTCCAGCCGCTGGGGCGCGTTCCTGGACTCGACCCTGGACCGGGTCGCGGACGGGGCCATCTTCGGCGGCTTCGCGCTGTGGTACGCGGGCACGGGCAATGACAACGTCCTCTGCGCCGTCGCCATCTTCTGCCTGGCGAGCGGCCAGGTCGTGTCGTACACCAAGGCCCGCGGCGAATCGATCGGCCTGCCGGTGGCGGTGAACGGACTGGTCGAGCGGGCGGAGCGCCTGGTGATCTCCCTGGTCGCGGCCGGTCTGGCCGGGCTGCACGGGTTCGGTGTGCCGGGCGTGCAGGTGCTGCTGCCGATCGCGCTGTGGGTGGTCGCCGTGGGCAGCGCGGTGACGCTGGGGCAGCGGGTCGTGACGGTGCGGCGCGAGTCCGCCGAGGCGGACGCGGCCGGACCGAGGGGGAGCGAGGCCGTATGAGCACATGGGGTGACCGGCTGACGGAGACGCTGTACGGGCTCGGCTGGAGCACGGTCAGAAGACTGCCCGAGCCGGTGGCGGCCGGGCTGGGCCGGCGTATCGCCGACACCGCGTGGAAGCGGCGCGGCCAGGGTGTGCTGCGGCTGGAGGCCAACCTCGCGCGCGTGGTGCCGGACGCCACGCCCGCGCGGCTCGCCGAGCTGTCGCAGGCCGGGATGCGCTCGTACATGCGGTACTGGATGGAGTCCTTCCGGCTGCCGGCGTGGAGCGCGCAGCGCGTGAAGGACGGCGTCGAGATCCAGGACCTGGACCGCCTGATGGACGGCATGGCGGCCGGCAAGGGCGTGATCCTCGCCCTGCCCCACCTGGCCAACTGGGACCTCGCGGGCGTCTACCTGGCCCGGGCGCAGGGGGTGCCGTTCACGACCGTCGCCGAGCGGCTGAAGCCGGAGTCGCTGTACGACCGGTTCGTCGCCTACCGCGAGTCCCTCGGCATGGAGGTGCTGCCGCACACGGGGGGCTCGGCGTTCGGGACACTGGCACGCCGGCTGCGGGCGGGCGGGGTGGTGTGCCTGGTCGCCGACCGGGACCTGTCGGCGTCGGGCGTCCAGGTGAAGTTCTTCGGGGAGGCTGCACGGATGCCGGGCGGGCCGGCCATGCTGGCCCAGCACACGGGGGCGCTGCTGCTGCCGGTGTCCCTCTGGTACGACGACTCGCCCGTGATGAAGGGGCGGGTGCATCCGCCCGTCGACGTACCGGAGACGGGTACGCGCGCCGAGAAGATGTCCTCCATGACCCAGGCGCTGGCCGACGCCTTCGCCACCGGAATCGCCGAGCACCCGGAGGACTGGCACATGCTGCAGCGGCTGTGGCTGGCGGACCTGGATTCCGCGAAGGGACGCACGGCGTGAGGATCGGCATCGTCTGCCCCTACTCCTGGGACGTACCGGGCGGCGTCCAGTTCCACATCCGTGACCTCGCCGACCACCTGATCCGGCTCGGGCACGAGGTCTCCGTCCTGGCCCCGGCCGACGACGAGACGCCGCTGCCGCCGTACGTGGTGTCGGCGGGGCGCGCGGTGCCCGTGCCGTACAACGGGTCGGTCGCCCGGCTGAACTTCGGGTTCCTGTCGGCGGCGCGGGTGCGGCGCTGGCTGCACGACGGCACGTTCGACGTGATCCACATCCATGAGCCCACATCCCCGTCCCTGGGGCTGCTGGCCTGCTGGGCGGCGCAGGGCCCGATCGTCGCGACGTTCCACACCTCCAACCCGCGGTCCCGGGCGATGATCGCCGCGTACCCGATCCTCCAGCCCGCGCTGGAGAAGATCAGCGCGCGAATCGCGGTGAGCGAGTACGCCCGCCGCACACTCGTGGAGCACCTGGGCGGGGACGCGGTGGTCATCCCCAACGGGGTGGACGTCGACTTCTTCGCCAAGGCGGAGCCCAAGGCGGAGTGGCAGGGCGACACCCTCGGCTTCATCGGCCGCATCGACGAGCCGCGCAAGGGCCTGCCGGTGCTTATGAAGGCGCTGCCGAGGATCCTCGCCGCCCGCCCGGAGACCCGGTTGCTCGTGGCCGGCCGCGGCGACGAGGAGGAGGCCGTCGCGTCGCTTCCCGTGGACATGCGGGAGCGCGTCGAGTTCCTCGGCATGGTCAGCGACGAGGACAAGGCGCGGCTGCTGCGCAGCGTGGACGTGTACGTGGCGCCCAACACGGGCGGCGAGAGCTTCGGCATCATCCTGGTCGAGGCGATGTCGGCGGGCGCGCCGGTGCTCGCCGGCGACCTCGACGCGTTCGCCCAGGTACTGGACCAGGGCGCGGCGGGCGAGCTGTTCGCCAACGAGGACGCGGACGCGCTGGCCGACGCCGCGATCCGCCTGCTCGGCGACCCGGCCCGTCGCCAGGAGCTGCGCGAGCGGGGGAGCGCGCATGTGCGGCGCTTCGACTGGTCGACGGTCGGCGCGGACATCCTCGCGGTCTACGAGACGGTGACGGACGGCGCCGCGTCGGTGGCGACGGACGAACGGGTGGGCGGCCTGCGGGCGCGGTGGGGACTGGCGCGGGACTAGCCGGTGCCCGCCCCGACGCCGGCGGGGCGCGCCCGGCCCGAGAGGGCCCCCGGCGGTATGAAGGCGCCGCGTCGGCGCCGGCTCGCGCCGTAGCGGTAGGCGGCGGAGGCGAGCCCGGCGTACACGGCGCCACCGGCCGCCCCCGCACCCGCGCGGCGGAGCGCGTGCCGGTACCCACAGCTGAGCGGCGTCCGCGCCCCGGGCGCCCAGTCCGAGGCGCCCGCGCCCGGATCCAGTCCGGCCCGCCACCGAGGCGGGCACGGAACATCCGCGCGTGGAACCGGTGCTCGCGTATCTCGTACGGCACGAGGCCGGGCTCCTGCTCTTCGACACGGGTGTCGGCGAGGGAGACGCCGAGGCCGACGCGTACTACCGGCCCCGCCGCAACGTCCTCGCCACCGCCCTCGCCGCGGAGGGCGTCGCACCGGACGACATCGACGTCGTCGTGAACTGCCACCTCCACTTCGACCACTGCGGCGGCAACCCGCTCCTGGCCGGCCGGCCCGTCCTCGTGCAGCGCACCGAACTCGCCACCGCGCGCGCCGGTGGCCACACGATCGACCCGCTGGTCGACTTTCCCGGCGCCCGGTACGAAGAGCTCGACGGCGAGGCCGAGGTCCGGCCCGGTGTCCATGTCGTGCCGACGCCCGGTCACACGGCGGGACACCAGTCCCTTGTCGTCTCGGGGAGCGAGGGGGTGACCGTCCTGGCGGGACAGGCGTACGACTTCGCCTCCCACTTCGCCACGGACGAGATGGCGCGCCGCCGGTTTCGACGGCCGGTACCCGCCGTGGCTGGACCGGCTCGCGCGGTTCGGGCCGCGGCGGGTGGCCTTCGCGCACGACCGCTCCGTCTGGGAAGGGACCATGCCGGCGCCCCGGTAGCCTTTCCGCCCGTGATCGAAACCCTCATCTGGATCGTCGTCGCCCTGGTCGCCATCGGCCTCTATCTGAGCTGGACCGCCGGGCGGCTCGACCGGCTGCACGCCCGCATCGACGCCGCCCGCGCCGCGCTCGACGCCCAGCTCGTACGCCGCGCCTCGGTCGCCCAGGAACTGGCCACCTCCAAGGTGCTGGACCCGGCGGCGTCGATCGTGCTGTACGAGGCGGCGCACGCGGCCCGGCAGGCCGAGGAGGAGCACCGGGAGGTCGCGGAGAGCGAGCTCAGCCAGGCGCTGCGGGCCGTGTTCGGGGAGCCGGAACAGGTCGAGGCGGTCCGGGAGGCCCCCGGCGGCGAGGAGGCGGCCATGGAGCTCGCGGCGGCGGTCCGCAGGGTGCCGATGGCCCGGCGGTTCCACAACGACTCCGTCCGCGCGGCGCGGGCGCTGCGCCGGCACCGTACGGTGCGCTGGTTCCGGCTGGCCGGGCACGCACCGTTCCCGCTGGCCTTCGAGATGGACGACCAGCCGCCCACCGCCCTCGCCGACCGCCCCGGCACCTGACCTCCCGCCGCCAGGGACCGGCATCGGCACTCCGCGCCGGCCTCCCGCCGCCAGGGACCGGCATCGAGACTCCGCACCGGCCTCCCGCCGCCAGGGACCGGCATCGAGACTCCGCACCGGCCTCCTCCCACGGCGTCCGCGCCACCCGTCCACAGGCCCCCGCGGCACACGACCCGCCGGCCAACCGGTCGGCTGACCTCCGAAAACGAGCCACCGGCTCCCTATTGGCCCTTGATGTGGACTGGCCCGGCCAGGTTTCCTCACTGATGTCGAAACCCCCGTTCTTTTTCGAGTGAGGTCCCTCGTGTCCAGCACGCTCCCCACCACCCCGCAGTCCCCCGAGACCGGCACCGCGCGCGTGAAGCGCGGTATGGCCGAGCAGCTCAAGGGCGGCGTGATCATGGACGTGGTCAACGCCGAGCAGGCGAAGATCGCCGAGGACGCCGGCGCCGTCGCCGTCATGGCCCTCGAGCGGGTCCCCGCCGACATCCGCAAGGACGGCGGCGTGGCCCGGATGTCCGACCCGAACATGATCGAGGAGATCATCGACGCGGTCTCCATCCCGGTCATGGCCAAGTCCCGCATCGGCCACTTCGTCGAGGCCCAGGTCCTGCAGTCCCTCGGCGTCGACTACATCGACGAGTCCGAGGTCCTCACCCCGGCCGACGAGGTCAACCACTCCGACAAGTGGGCCTTCACCACCCCCTTCGTCTGTGGCGCCACCAACCTGGGCGAGGCCCTGCGCCGCATCGCCGAGGGCGCGGCCATGATCCGCTCCAAGGGTGAGGCCGGCACCGGCAACGTCGTCGAGGCCGTCCGCCACCTGCGCCAGATCAAGAACGAGATCGCCAAGCTGCGCGGCTTCGACAACAACGAGCTGTACGCCGCCGCCAAGGAGCTGCGCGCCCCGTACGAGCTCGTCAAGGAGGTCTCCGAGCTCGGCAAGCTGCCGGTCGTGCTGTTCTCCGCCGGTGGCGTCGCCACCCCGGCCGACGCCGCCCTGATGCGCCAGCTGGGCGCCGAGGGCGTCTTCGTCGGCTCGGGCATCTTCAAGTCGGGCGACCCGGCCAAGCGGGCCGCCGCCATCGTGAAGGCCACCACCTTCTACGACGACCCGAAGATCATCGCGGACGCGTCCCGCAACCTGGGCGAGGCCATGGTCGGCATCAACTGCGACACCCTCCCCGAGGCCGAGCGTTACGCGAACCGGGGCTGGTGATGACCACTCCGCTCATCGGTGTCCTGGCCCTCCAGGGCGATGTACGTGAGCACCTGATCGCCCTGGCCGCGGCGGACGCCGTGGCCAGGCCGGTCCGGCGCCCCGAAGAGCTCGCCGAGGTCGACGGTCTCGTCATCCCCGGCGGCGAGTCCACCACCATCTCCAAGCTGGCCGTGCTGTTCGGCCTCATGGAACCGCTGCGGGAGCGCATCGGGGCGGGCATGCCGGTCTACGGCACCTGCGCCGGGCTGATCATGCTCGCCGACAAGATCCTCGACCCGCGTTCGGGTCAGGAGACCCTGGGCGGCATCGACATGATCGTGCGCCGCAACGCCTTCGGACGGCAGAACGAGTCCTTCGAGGCGGGCGTCGAGGTCACGGGCATCGACGGCGGCCCCGTCGAGGGCGTCTTCATCCGCGCCCCCTGGGTCGAGTCGGTCGGCGCCCGCGCCGAGGTGCTCGCCGAGCACGGCGGCCACATCGTCGCCGTACGGCAGGACAATGCCCTCGCCACGTCGTTCCACCCGGAGCTGACGGGCGACCACCGGGTCCACGCCCTGTTCGTCGACATGGTGCGGGCCGCGCGCTGATCCGGCCCCGGTAGGATCTCTGGGGTTCGTTCAGAAATGGGTTACGCGAAGGAGACAGGCAGATGTCCGGCCACTCTAAATGGGCTACGACGAAGCACAAGAAGGCCGTGATCGACGCCAAGCGCGGCAAGCTCTTCGCGAAGCTGATCAAGAACATCGAGGTCGCGGCCCGCACCGGTGGCGGCGACCCCGACGGTAACCCCACGCTCTACGACGCCATCCAGAAGGCGAAGAAGAGCTCCGTTCCGAACAAGAACATCGACTCCGCGGTCAAGCGCGGCGCCGGCCTGGAGGCCGGTGGCGCCGACTACGAGACGATCATGTACGAGGGTTACGGCCCGAACGGCGTCGCGGTGCTCATCGAGTGCCTCACCGACAACCGCAACCGCGCCGCCTCCGACGTACGCGTCGCCATGACCCGCAACGGTGGCTCCATGGCCGACCCGGGCTCCGTGTCCTACCTCTTCAACCGCAAGGGCGTGGTGATCGTCCCCAAGGGCGAGCTGACCGAGGACGACGTCCTGGCCGCGGTCCTGGAGGCGGGCGCCGAGGAGGTCAACGACCTCGGGGAGTCCTTCGAGGTCATCAGCGAGGCCACCGACCTGGTGGCGGTCCGTACCGCCCTCCAGGAGACCGGCATCGACTACGACTCGGCCGACGCCAACTTCGTCCCGACCATGCAGGTCGAGCTGGACGAGGAGGGCGCTCGCAAGATCTTCAAGCTGATCGACGCGCTGGAGGACAGCGACGACGTGCAGAACGTCTTCGCGAACTTCGACGTCTCGGACGACGTCATGGCGAAGGTCGACGCCTGACCCACGCACCCACCGCGACGGGCCGACGGGAACACACCCCGTCGGCCCGTCGCGTCGTTGTCGGTGCCACCCGCTAGCCTGCACAAACAGATGAACGAAGGAGGGGCGGCGTGCGCGTTCTCGGGGTGGACCCAGGCCTGACGCGGTGCGGCGTCGGCGTGGTCGAAGGGGTCGCGGGCCGCCCGCTGACGATGCTGGGCGTCGGAGTCGTCCGCACACCGGCGGACGCGGAGACCGGGCACCGCCTCGTCGCCATCGAGCGCGGCATAGAGGAATGGCTGGATCTGCACCGGCCCGACATGGTCGCCGTGGAGCGGGTGTTCAGCCAGCACAACGTACGTACGGTCATGGGCACCGCCCAGGCCAGCGCCGTCGCCATGCTGTGCGCGTCCCGCCGCGGACTGCCCGTCGCCCTGCACACGCCCAGCGAGGTCAAGGCCGCCGTCACGGGCAGTGGCCGCGCCGACAAGGCGCAGGTGGGCGCGATGGTCACCCGGCTGCTGCGGCTCGACGCCCCGCCCAAGCCCGCCGACGCCGCCGACGCCCTCGCCCTCGCCATCTGTCACATCTGGCGCGCCCCCGCCCAGAACCGGCTCCAGCAAGCCGTCGCCGCCCATCGAGCCATGAAAGGCCGTACCGCATGATCGCCTTCGTGAGCGGCCCCGTCGCCGCACTCGCCCCGACCACGGCCGTGATCGAGGTCGGCGGCATCGGCATGGCCGTGCAGTGCACCCCCAACACCCTCTCCGAGCTGAGGATCGGTCAGGAAGCGCGGCTCGCCACGTCGTTGGTGGTGCGGGAGGACTCCCTCACCCTGTACGGCTTCGCCGACGACGACGAGCGCCAGGTTTTCGAGCTCCTCCAGACGGCCAGCGGCGTCGGCCCACGCCTCGCCCAGGCCATGCTCGCCGTGCACACCCCGGACGCGCTGCGCGTCGCGGTGGCCACCGGCGACGAGAAGGCGCTCACCGCCGTACCCGGCATCGGCAAGAAGGGCGCCCAGAAACTGCTGCTGGAGCTGAAGGACCGGCTCGGCGAGCCCCTCGGCTCGGCCCCCGCCGTCGGCACACCGGTCAGCCGGTCGTGGCGCGACCAGCTGCACGCCGCGCTGATCGGCCTCGGCTACGCCACCCGCGAGGCCGACGAGGCCGTCGCCGCCGTGACCCCGCAGGCCGAGGCGGCGGGCGGCACCCCGCAGATCGGGCAGCTCCTCAAGGCCGCCCTCCAGACCCTCAACCGCACCCGCTGACCCCGCGAGGCATTCCACTGTGAACTGGGACGACACCGCACCCACCAGCGACGACACCGCCGCCGAGCGGTTGGTCGGCGCGTCCGCCGACGGCGAGGACCAAGCCGTCGAGGCCGCCCTGCGCCCCAAGTCGCTGGACGAGTTCGTCGGCCAGGAGCGGGTGCGGGAGCAACTGGACCTGGTCCTCAAGGCGGCCCTGGCGCGCGGCGCCACCGCCGACCACGTCCTGCTCTCCGGAGCCCCCGGTCTCGGCAAGACCACCCTCTCCATGATCATCGCCGCCGAGATGGGAGCCCCCATCCGGATCACCTCCGGCCCCGCCATCCAGCACGCCGGTGACCTCGCGGCGATCCTCTCCTCCCTCCAGGAGGGCGAGGTCCTCTTCCTCGACGAGATCCACCGGATGTCCCGGCCCGCCGAGGAGATGCTCTACATGGCGATGGAGGACTTCCGCGTCGACGTCATCGTCGGCAAGGGCCCCGGCGCCACCGCCATCCCGCTGGAGCTCCCGCCCTTCACCCTGGTCGGCGCCACCACCCGCGCCGGCCTGCTGCCGCCCCCGCTGCGCGACCGCTTCGGCTTCACCGCCCACATGGAGTTCTACGCACCGGCCGAGCTGGAGCGCGTCATCCACCGCTCCGCCCACCTCCTCGACCTCGACATCGAGCCCGACGGCGCCGCCGAGATCGCCGGCCGCTCCCGGGGCACGCCCCGTATCGCCAACCGACTGCTGCGCCGTGTCCGGGACTACGCCCAGGTCAAGGCGGACGGCCTGATCACCCGCGACATCGCCGCCACCGCCCTGAAGGTGTACGAAGTGGACGGCCGCGGCCTGGACCGCCTCGACCGGGCCGTCCTGCACGCCCTGCTCAAGCTGTTCGGCGGCGGCCCGGTCGGCCTGTCCACCCTCGCGGTCGCCGTGGGGGAGGAGCGCGAGACGGTCGAGGAGGTCGCCGAGCCCTTCCTCGTACGGGAGGGGCTGCTGGCCCGCACGCCCCGCGGCCGGGTGGCGACGCCCGCCGCATGGGCGCACCTCGGCCTCGTACCCCCGCAGGCGGGCGGGCCGGGAGGCGGACAACAGGGGCTCTTCGGGGCGTGACGGCGATGTCAGTCGCCGGGGCAGGAACCACGGTGCCATGCTGGGCGTTGTTCCAATGATGCGGACTCGCCTAGACTCCGCCGATGCCGACCCTTCGGTCGGCGTACCCACCCCCGAAGATCAGGCCGCGGTTCCCCGCGACCGTGTGAAGGATTTGTCGTCCCGTGAGCATCATGACTCTCCTCCCGTTCATCGTCCTCATCGGGGCCATGTTCCTGATGACGCGCTCCGCGAAGAAGAAGCAGCAGCAGGCGGTTGCCATGCGCAACCAGATGCAGCCCGGCACCGGCGTGCGGACGATCGGGGGTATGTACGCCACGGTCAAGGAGGTCGGTGACGACAGGGTCCTCCTCGAGGTCGCCCCGGGCGTCCACGCCGTCTACGCGAAGAACGCGATCGGTGCGGTCCTCGACGACGAGGAGTACAACCGCATCGTCCACGGTGACACCGACCTCAAGGACGACGCGCCGATCGTCCCGGACGACGCCTCCTCGCTGACGGCGGACGGGGACAGCGGTGTCACCGGCACCGAGGGTGACAAGATCGACCTGGGCAAGAAGGAGACGGCCGACCAGGTCGGCGCCACTGCCGAGGTCAAGGACGCGAAGACCGAAGACAAGAGCGACGGCGACACCGACGCGAAGTAAGGCAGCATCCGGGGACCGCGAGACGCCGCTCGACGGCGTGGCGCGGTCCGCGCGTCCGCGCCGACACACGCGGGGGAATCCCCACACCACTTCGTGGCCGCCTCGACGCTCACCCGGCGCGTGGCGGTTGGACAGGGAGAAACGAGAAGGTGGCAGCACCCAAGAAGGGCAGAGGGCCGGCGACGGGGGGCCAGGGCAAGCCGGGGCGTGCCCTGGCCTTGTTCCTGATCGTCATGTGCGCCCTGGTGGGCGGGATGTTCTGGTCGGGGGAGGTCACCCCCCGCCTGGGCATCGACCTCGCCGGCGGCACGAGCATCACGCTCAAGGCCGAGAACCAGCCCGGCAAGCCGGACGCCATCAACAAGACCAACATGGAAACGGCGATCGGCATCATCGAGCGCCGCGTGAACGGTCTTGGTGTGTCGGAGGCCGAGGTCCAGCAGCAGGGCACCGATCACATCATCGTCAACATTCCCCGGGCGACCGATTCGAAGCAGGCCAGCGAGCAGGTCGGTACGACCGCCGAGCTGTACTTCCGGCCGGTCCTGGCCGTCGCCGGCAGCGCGCCGCTCCCCGACCCCTCCGCCCCCGGCACCCCGAGCGCCACGCCGAGCGGCAAGGCCTCGTCCTCGCCGTCCCCGAAGGCGAGCGCCACCACGCAGGGCCGCGCCGTCACCGACGGCCTGAAGAAGGCCCCGTCGCCCACGGCGAGCGGCTCGGACAAGCCGGCGACCTCGCCGACCCCGACGCCCCCCGGCGCCGACGCGGGCACCGCCGCGCTGGAGAAGCAGTTCACCACTCTGGACTGCACGCCGAAGAAGGGCACCAGGAACGTGCCCAACCCGGCGAAGATCGCCGACCCGGCCAAGCCCACCGTGGCCTGCGGCACCGAGGGTGACGCCAAGTACATCCTCGGCCCGGCCGAGGTCGCGGGCACGGACGTCGACGAGGCCAAGGGCGTCCTCGACCCGCAGCGCGGTATGTGGATCGTCCAGCTCGGATTCACCGACAAGGGCACCAAGAAGTTCGCCGAGACGACCGGCAAGCTGGCCGCCCAGACCCAGCCGATGAACCAGTTCGCGATCACGCTCGACGGCCAGGTGGTCTCCGCCCCGTCCGTCAGCAGCGCGATCACCGGCGGCAGCGCCGAGATCTCCGGCAGCTTCAACCAGAAGTCCGCCACGGACCTGGCCAACATCCTGTCCTACGGCGCGCTCCCGCTGTCGTTCAGCCAGGAGAGCGTCACCACGGTCACGGCCGCGCTCGGCGCCGAGCAGCTCAAGGCGGGCCTCATCGCCGGAGCCATCGGTCTCGCCCTCGTCGTGATCTACCTGGTGGTCTACTACCGGGGCCTGTCGCTCATCGCGATCCTCAGCCTCATGGCGTCCGCGGTCCTCACCTACGCGCTGATGTCGCTGCTGGGCCCGGCCATCGGCTTCGCGCTCAACCTGCCCGCCGTCTGCGGCGCGATCGTCGCCATCGGTATCACCGCCGACTCGTTCATCGTGTACTTCGAGCGCATCCGCGACGAGATCCGGGAAGGCCGCACCCTGCGTCCGGCCGTCGAGCGGGGCTGGCCGCGTGCCCGGCGCACCATCCTGGTGTCCGACTTCGTGTCGTTCCTCGCCGCCGCCGTCCTGTTCCTCGTCACCGTCGGAAAGGTCCAGGGCTTCGCGTTCACGCTCGGCCTGACGACCCTCCTCGACGTCGTCGTGGTGTTCTTCTTCACCAAGCCGCTCATGACGCTGCTCGCCCGCACGAAGTTCTTCAGCAGCGGCCACCCGTGGTCCGGGCTGGACCCGACCCGGCTGGGGGCGAAGCCCCCGCTGCGCCGCTCGCGGCGTGTCTCCGCCACTACCGCACCGAAGGAGGCGTGAGATGTCACGACTCGGCAGCATGGGCGCACGCCTCTACCGCGGCGAGGTCGGCTACGACTTCGTCGGCAAGCGGATGATCTGGTACGGCGTCTCCATCCTGATCACCATCACGGCCATCGTGGGCCTGGCGGTACAGGGCCTCAACATGGGCATCGAGTTCAAGGGCGGTGTCGTCATCACGACGCCCCGGACCTCGGTGTCCGTCGATGACGCCCGCCACGCGGTGGAGGAGGCCTCCGGGCACCCCGCGATCGTCCAGGGTCTCGGCGACGGCGAGCTGCGCATCCAGATCAGCGATGTGGACACCGCCGAGGCCAACAAGATCAAGACCGAGCTCGCCGACGACCTGAAGGTCGACGAGAACCAGCTCAACGCCGACCTCGTCGGCCCCAGCTGGGGCGAGCAGATCGCCAACAAGGCCTGGACGGGCCTGGGCATCTTCATGGTCCTGGTCGTGGTCTACCTCGCGATCGCCTTCGAGTGGCGCATGGCCGTCGCCGCGCTGATCGCCCTCATCCACGACCTCACCATCACCGTCGGCATCTACGCCCTGGTGGGCTTCGAGGTCACCCCCGGCACCGTGATCGGTCTGCTCACCATCCTCGGTTACTCCCTCTACGACACCGTCGTCGTCTTCGACGGTCTCAAGGAGGCGTCGAAGGACATCACCAAGCAGACCCGCTGGACCTACAGCGAGATCGCCAACCGCAGCCTCAACAGCACCCTGGTCCGCTCCATCAACACCACCGTGGTGGCGCTGCTGCCGGTGGCCGGTCTCCTCTTCATCGGCGGCGGCTTCCTCGGCGCGGGCATGCTGAACGACATCTCGCTGTCGCTGTTCGTCGGCCTCGCCGCCGGCGCCTACTCGTCGATCTTCATCGCCACCCCGCTCGTCGCCGACCTCAAGGAACGCGACCCGCGGATGAAGGCGCTGAAGAAGCGCGTGCTCGCCAAGCGCGCCCAGGACGCCGAGAAGGGCCCCTCCGACGGCGGCCCCACCGAGGGCCCGGACGGGTACGAACCCCAGGACACCGAGGACGGGGACACCGCCCCCGCCGGGGCGGTCGTCGGCCAGCGCCGCCAGCCGACCCGCGGCCGGGGGAAGCGCCGATGACCGTCACCACGCGGGACCTCCTGCTCAGCCGCATCCGTGACGTCCCGGACCACCCCGTCTCCGGGGTGACGTTCAAGGACATCACGCCGCTGCTCGCCGACCCGGAGGCGTTCGCCGCGCTCACCGGCGAGCTGGCGGAGCTGTGCGTCCGGCACGGCGCGACGAAGATCGTCGGCCTGGAGGCGCGCGGCTTCATCCTGGCCGCCCCGGTCGCCGTCGCCGCGAAGCTGGGCTTCATCCCCGTACGCAAGGCGGGCAAGCTCCCCGGAGCCACGCTGAGCCAGGCGTACGACCTGGAGTACGGCTCCGCGGAGATCGAGGTGCACGCCGAGGACCTCGCCCCCGGTGACCGCGTGATGGTCATCGACGACGTCCTCGCCACCGGCGGCACCGCCGAGGCCTCCCTGGAGCTCATCCGCCGGGCCGGCGCCGAGGTCGCGGGCGTCGCCGTGCTGATGGAGCTCGGCTTCCTGGGCGGCCGGGCCCGCCTGGAGCCCGCCCTGCGGGGCGCGCCGCTGGAGGCCCTGATCACGCTCTGACGCCCACGGACGGCCGGTGACGGCCACCTACGGGCACCGCACGAAACGGCACGGGCGCCCCGGGAACACTCCCGGGGCGCCCGTCTCCGTCCAGGCCCGGCGGGCTCGTGAGCACCGGGCGGCGCGGGTCGATACCATGGGTGTCCGGGCTCGACCGGGGGACCCGGACCCGCACGAGGAGCGCTCTTGCCAGACGAGGCCCAGCCACTCTCCGCCGCGAAACCCGACGAGCGGGCCGACAAGGCCGCGGCGGGCCCGGCCACGCCCCAGAACGAGTCCGCGGAGGGCACGCCCCCGAACAGGCCCGCGGCCCCGCAGCGCGCGACCGGCCCGGCACCCGTCTCGGCCCCCAAGCCCGCCCCGTCCGCCGCCCCCCGCTCCGGCGGCTCCTCCAACCGTGTGCGCGCCCGCCTCGCCCGGCTCGGCGTGCAGCGCTCGTCGCCGTACAACCCGGTCCTGGAGCCCCTGCTGCGCATAGTCCGCAGCAACGACCCGAAGATCGAGACGTCGACGCTCCGCCAGATCGAGCGCGCCTACCAGGTCGCCGAGCGCTGGCACCGCGGCCAGAAGCGCAAGAGCGGCGACCCGTACATCACGCACCCGCTCGCCGTCACCACCATCCTCGCCGAGCTGGGCATGGACCCCGCCACGCTGATGGCGGGCCTCCTCCACGACACCGTCGAGGACACCGAGTACGGCCTGGAGCAGCTGCGCAAGGACTTCGGCGACCAGGTCGCCCTGCTCGTCGACGGCGTCACCAAGCTGGACAAGGTCAAGTTCGGCGAGGCCGCGCAGGCCGAGACGGTCCGCAAGATGGTCGTCGCCATGGCGAAGGACCCCCGCGTCCTGGTCATCAAGCTGGCCGACCGCCTGCACAACATGCGCACCATGCGCTACCTCAAGCGGGAGAAGCAGGAGAAGAAGGCCCGCGAGACCCTTGAGATCTACGCGCCCCTGGCCCACCGCCTGGGCATGAACACCATCAAGTGGGAGCTGGAGGACCTCGCCTTCGCGATCCTCTACCCCAAGATGTACGACGAGATCGTCCGCCTCGTCGCCGAGCGGGCCCCCAAGCGTGACGAGTACCTCGCCATAGTGACCGACGAGGTCCAGGCCGACCTGCGCGCCGCCCGTATCAAGGCCACCGTCACCGGCCGGCCCAAGCACTACTACAGCGTCTACCAGAAGATGATCGTCCGCGGCCGTGACTTCGCGGAGATCTACGACCTGGTGGGCATCCGCGTCCTCGTCGACACGGTCCGCGACTGCTACGCCGCCCTCGGCACCGTCCACGCGCGATGGAACCCGGTCCCCGGCCGGTTCAAGGACTACATCGCGATGCCGAAGTTCAACATGTATCAGTCGCTGCACACGACGGTCATCGGCCCCAACGGCAAGCCCGTCGAGCTGCAGATCCGCACCTTCGACATGCACCGCCGCGCCGAGTACGGCATCGCCGCGCACTGGAAGTACAAGCAGGAGGCCGTCGCCGGCGCCTCCAAGGTGCGCACCGACGTGCCGAAGAAGGCCGGCAAGGACGACCACATCAACGACATGGCGTGGCTGCGCCAGCTGCTGGACTGGCAGAAGGAGACCGAGGACCCCAGCGAGTTCCTCGAATCGCTGCGCTTCGACCTCTCCCGCAACGAGGTCTTCGTTTTCACTCCCAAGGGTGACGTCATAGCGCTGCCCGCCGGTGCCACGCCGGTCGACTTCGCGTACGCGGTCCACACCGAGGTCGGCCACCGCACCATAGGAGCGCGGGTCAACGGGCGGCTCGTACCGCTCGAATCGACCCTCGACAACGGCGACCTGGTGGAGGTCTTCACCTCCAAGGCGGCCGGAGCCGGGCCCTCCCGGGACTGGCTCGGCTTCGTCAAGTCGCCGCGTGCCCGGAACAAGATCCGCGCGTGGTTCTCCAAGGAGCGCCGCGAAGAGGCGATCGAGCACGGCAAGGACGCCATCGCGCGCGCCATGCGCAAGCAGAACCTGCCGATCCAGCGCATTCTCACCGGTGACTCGCTCGTCACGCTGGCGCACGAGATGCGCTACCCGGACATTTCGTCGCTGTACGCCGCGATCGGCGAGGGCCATGTAGCCGCCCAGGGCGTCGTCCAGAAGCTGGTGCAGGCCCTCGGCGGCGAGGAGGCCGCCAGCGAGGACATCGCCGAGTCGGCGCCGCCCTCGCGCGGCCGGGCCAAGCGCCGCGCCAAGGCCGACCCCGGTGTGGTCGTCAAGGGCGTCGAGGACGTCTGGGTCAAGCTCGCCCGCTGCTGTACGCCGGTGCCGGGCGACCCGATCATCGGCTTCGTCACCCGCGGCAGCGGCGTGTCGGTGCACCGTGCCGACTGCGTCAACGTGGACTCGCTCTCGCAGCAGCCCGAGCGGATGCTCGACGTCGAGTGGGCGCCCACCCAGTCCTCGGTCTTCCTGGTCGCCATCCAGGTCGAGGCCCTGGACCGCTCCCGCCTCCTGTCGGACGTCACCCGGGTCCTGTCCGACCAGCACGTCAACATCCTGTCGGCGGCCGTCCAGACCTCCCGCGACCGGGTGGCCACCTCCCGCTTCACCTTCGAGATGGGCGACCCCAAGCACCTGGGACACGTCCTGAAGGCGGTACGGGGCGTGGAGGGCGTGTACGACGTCTACCGCGTGACCTCGGCGCGCCGCCCCTGACGGCGCCATACGAAAAGGGCCTCCCGAGCGGGAGGCCCTTTTCCCGTGCCACGGCATTTCCGGTGCCACGGCATTTCCGGTGGCACGACTTTGGCGCGTGACGGCTTTCGGGTTACGGCTTTCGCGGGTTACGGCCTTCAGCCGCCGAACTCCTGCAGGCCCTTCAGCGCCTGGTCCAGCAGAGCCTGGCGGCCCTCCAGCTCACGCGCCAGCTTGTCGGCCTTCGCGTCGTTGCCCGCCGCACGGGCCGCGTCGATCTGCTTCTGCAGCTTGTCGACCGCGTCCTGCAGCTGACCCGTCAGACCGGCCGCACGCGCGCGTGCCTCCGGGTTCGTCCGGCGCCACTCGGCCTCCTCGGCCTCCTGGATCGCCCGCTCCACCGCCTGCATCCGGCCCTCGACCTTCGGGCGGGCGTCGCGCGGCACGTGACCGATGGCCTCCCAGCGCTCGTTGATGGAGCGGAAGGCCGCCCGGGCCGCCTTCAGGTCCGCCACCGGCACCAGCTTCTCGGCCTCGGCGGCGAGCTCCTCCTTCAGCTTGAGGTTCTCGTTCTGCTCGGCGTCCCGCTCGGCGAACACCGAGCTGCGGGCCGCGAAGAACACGTCCTGGGCGCCGCGGAAGCGGTTCCACAGGTCGTCCTCGTGCTCGCGCTGGGCCCGCCCGGCCGCCTTCCACTCCGCCATCAGCTCGCGGTAGCGCGCCGCCGTCGTACCCCAGTCGGTGGAGCCGGACAGCGCCTCCGCCTCGGCGACCAGCCGCTCCTTGACCCGGCGGGCCTCCTCACGCTGCGCGTCCAGCGACGCGAAGTGCGCCTTGCGCCGCTTGGAGAACGCCGACCGGGCGTGCGAGAAGCGGTGCCACAGCTCGTCGTCGGACTTCCGGTCGAGCCGGGGCAGGCCCTTCCAGGTGTCCACCAGCGCCCGAAGCCGCTCGCCCGCGGAGCGCCACTGCTCGCTCTGCGCCAGCTCCTCGGCCTCCGCGACCAGCGCCTCCTTGGCGTGCCGGGCCTCGTCGGTCTGCTTGGCCTTCTGGGCCTTGCGCTCCTCGCGCCGCGCCTCCACCGTCTCGACCAGCTTGTCGAGCCGCTTGCGCAGCGCGTCGAGGTCACCGACGGCGTGGTGCTCGTCGAGCTGATGGCGGATGTGGTCGATCGCGGCCATCGCGTCCTTGGCCGACAGGTCGGTGGTCTTCACCCGCTTCTCGAGGAGGCCGATTTCGACCACCAAGCCCTCGTACTTGCGCTCGAAGTAGGCCAGCGCCTCCTCGGGAGATCCGGCCTGCCACGATCCGACGACCTTCTCGCCGTCGGCTGTACGCACGTACACGGTGCCCGTCTCGTCGACGCGGCCCCACGGGTCGCTGCTCACAGCGCCTCCTCCACATGATGCCGAGTGAGGGGGTTCCCCCTGGGCATCGTCCACAGTTTCCCGGCGGGCCTCGCCCGCCCTCCACAACGCGAAGAGAGCCGCGCTGCACAACGCCAATCTAGGCGACCGGCAGCCCGGCTGTCCGCACTCAGCACGACCGAAATTCAGCGGTTCGTGCCCCGGTTCACGCCTTGTCGACGGTGGCTTCGACGATGGTGACCGCCTTCTTGGGCGCACCGTCCCGGGCGCCGCCCTCGACCCCCGCCTTGGCGATGTCCTGCACGACCTTCAGGCCGGCCGCGTCCATCGTGCCGAAGGGGGTGTACTGAGGGGGCAGCTTGGTGTCCTTGTACACGAGGAAGAACTGGCTGCCGCCGGTACCGGGCTGCCCGGTGTTGGCCATGGCCACCGTGCCGGCCTTGAAGGTCACGCTGCCGTCGGCGCCCGCCTTGCCCAGCGAGCCCAGGTTCTCGTCCGGGATGTTGTAGCCGGGCCCGCCCGTGCCCTTGCCCGTCGGGTCGCCGCACTGGAGCACGAAGATGCCGGCGGTGGTGAGGCGGTGGCACTTCGTGTTGTCGAAGTACTTCTTGTCGGCGAGGTGCTTGAACGAGTTCACCGTGCGGGGCGTCTTCGCCGCGTCCATCGCGACCGCGACGTCACCGTGGTTCGTCCTGAGCGCCATCGTGTACTTCGCCTTGGCGTCCACGGCCATCTTCGGCTCCGGCGAGGAGCTCTCGGCGGAGGTTGGCGTCGGGCTGTCGGAGGCCGGCGCGGCGTCGCTCCCGGTGTCCCCGTCCGAGAGCCCCACCGAGGCGTACGCGGCGGCGCCCGCGGCCAGCACCACGGCGAGGACGGAGGCGATGATCGCGTTGCGGCGCTTGGCCTTCTTACGGGCCTCCTCACGGCGCCTCATCTGCCGCTCGTACTTCTCCCTGGCGAGCTGCCGCCGCCGCTGATCGCTGCTGACCACCGGGTCTTCTCCTTGTCGCTCGTCCTACCTGTCCTGGCGGAGTGTGCCCGTACCGTATACGGGTTGGCTGTGGAATGAGCAGCGCCGGTAGGCTCTGATCTGCTGCATTCTTCCGCCGGACGACTTATTCGAGGACGATCGTGCTTATTGCCGGGTTCCCGGCCGGGGCCTGGGGGACCAATTGTTATCTGGTCGCCCCCGCCGCGGGCGAGGAGTGCGTCATCATCGACCCGGGCCACCAGGCCGCCCAGGGGGTCGAGGAGACGCTCAGGAAGCATCGGCTGAAGCCCGTGGCCGTCGTGCTCACCCACGGCCACATCGACCACGTCGCCTCCGTCGTCCCGGTCTGCGGTGCCCATGACGTACCCGCGTGGATCCACCCCGCCGACCGGTACATGATGAGCGACCCGGAGAAGGCCCTCGGCCGCTCCATCGGGATGCCGCTCATGGGCGAGCTGACCGTGGGGGAGCCGGACGACGTCCACGAGCTCCACGACGGGGCCGCGCTGAAGCTGGCGGGCCTGGAGCTGACCGTGTCGCACGCGCCCGGCCATACCAAGGGGTCGGTGACCTTCGCGATGCCCGAGGCGGCGGACATCCCGCCCGTCTTCTTCTCGGGCGATCTGCTTTTCGCCGGCTCCATCGGACGCACCGACATGCCCGGCGGTGACATGGACGAGATGCTCGCGTCGCTGGCCCGCGTGTGCCTGCCGCTCGACGACTCGACCGTGGTGCTGTCCGGCCACGGCCCCCAGACGACCATCGGCCGCGAGCGCGCCACCAACCCGTACCTCCGGGACGTGGCCGCCGGCCTCGGGAGCCCCGACGCTCCCCGACGAGGAATGTGACGAGAGACTTCCGTGACGACCTTCCAGGCCCCCAAGGGCACCTACGACCTGCTCCCGCCGGACTCCGCGAAGTTCCTGGCGGTACGCGAGGCCATCGCCGCGCCGCTGAGGAACTCCGGGTACGGCTATGTCGAAACCCCCGGATTCGAGGACGTCGAGCTGTTCGCGCGCGGTGTCGGTGAGTCCACCGACATCGTCACCAAGGAGATGTACACCCTCACCACCAAGGGCGGCTCCAAGCTGGCCCTGCGCCCCGAGGGCACCGCGTCCGTGCTGCGCGCGGCGCTGGAGGCGAACCTGCACAAGCAGGGCAACCTCCCCGTCAAGCTCTGGTACTCCGGCTCGTACTACCGCTACGAGCGCCCCCAGAAGGGCCGCTACCGGCACTTCTCGCAGGTCGGCGCCGAGGCGATCGGCGCGGAGGACCCGGCGCTCGACGCCGAACTGATCATCCTCGCCGACCAGGCGTACCGCTCGCTCGGCCTCAGCGACTTCCGCATCCTGCTGAACTCGCTCGGCGACCGCGAGTGCCGCCCGGTCTACCGCGAGGCGCTCCAGGGGTTCCTGCGCGACCTGGACCTGGACGACGACACCCGCCGCCGCATCGAGATCAACCCGCTGCGCGTCCTCGACGACAAGCGCGCCGAGGTGCAGAAGCAGCTGGTGGGCGCTCCGATGCTGCGCGACTACCTGTGCGACGCCTGCAAGGCGTACCACGAGGAGGTGCGCGCGCTGCTGACGGCGGCGGGCGTGGTCTTCGAGGACGACGAGAAGCTGGTGCGCGGCCTGGACTACTACACCCGCACGACCTTCGAGTTCGTCCACGACGGTCTCGGCTCGCAGTCCGCGGTGGGCGGCGGCGGCCGTTACGACGGCCTGTCCGAGATGATCGGCGGCCCGGCGCTGCCGTCCGTCGGCTGGGCGCTGGGAGTGGACCGCACGGTCCTGGCCCTGGAAGCGGAGGGCATCGCCCTCGACCTGCCCGCCACCACCACCGTGTACGCCGTACCGCTGGGCGAGGAGGCGCGCCGGGTGCTGTTCGGCGTCGTCACCGAGCTGCGCCGCGCGGGCGTCGCCACGGACTTCGCGTACGGCGGGAAGGGCCTGAAGGGCGCCATGAAGAACGCCAACAGGTCGGGCGCGCGGTACGCGATCGTCGCGGGTGAGCGCGACCTCGCCGACGGCGTGGTCCAGCTCAAGGACATGGTGTCCGGCGAGCAGGAGGCGGTCGCGCTGGACGAGATCGTCACCGTCCTGCGGGCCAGGTACGCCTGACCGGTCGGAAGGCGACAGGGCGGGGTCCGGGACGGCCGGTTCCCGCCCTTTCCCGTGGTCCTTATGTCCACCGAACGGCGGACAGAGGGGCGCGTGCGGCAAAATGGCCCCTGCCCCCGCCCGCGACGGAACGATGGAACGACACCTATGACGACTACGACGGCTCACGACGTCTCCCCGGAACACGGCACGGGCACGGGGGCGGGCCGGGCGTTCGCGTGGATGCTGGTGGTGACGGGCGCGGCGGGGCTGCTGGCCGCGTGGGTGATCACGCTGGACAAGTTCAAGCTGCTGGAGGACCCGAACTTCACCCCGGGCTGCAGCCTGAACCCGATCGTGTCCTGCGGCAACATCATGAAGAGTGAGCAGGCCGCCGTCTTCGGCTTCCCGAACCCGATGCTCGGCCTGGTCACGTACGGCATGGTGACCGCGATCGGTGTGGCCCTGCTCGCGGGCGCGCGCTACCGCCGCTGGTACTGGCTCGGCCTGAACGCCGGCACGCTCTTCGGCGTCGGGTTCTGCATGTGGCTCATGTACCAGTCGCTGTACGAGATCAACTCGCTGTGCCTGTGGTGCTGCCTGGCCTGGGTCGCGACCATCGTCATGTTCTGGTACGTGACCTCGCACAACGTCCGCAAGGGACTGCTGCCCGCGCCGCGCGCGCTGCGCGCCTTCCTGGACGAGTTCACCTGGGTCCTGCCCGTCCTCCACATCGGGATCATCGGCATGCTGATCCTGACCCGCTGGTGGGACTTCTGGACGAGCTGACCGACTCCGTCGGCACTGTCAGTGGGCTGACATAGGCTTCTCGACGTGGAGCCCGACCTCTTTACCGCCGCCGCCGAAGAGCGCCAGGAGAAGGACCCGTCCAGCAGCCCCCTGGCGGTCCGGATGCGCCCGCGCACCCTGGACGAAGTCGTCGGCCAACAGCACCTGCTCAAGCCGGGGTCACCGCTGCGCCGGCTGGTCGGTGAAGGCGCGGGCGGCCCCGCCGGCGCCTCCTCCGTGATCCTCTGGGGCCCGCCCGGCACGGGCAAGACGACCCTCGCGTACGTCGTCTCCAAGGCGACCAACAAGCGCTTCGTGGAGCTTTCCGCGATCACCGCGGGCGTCAAGGAGGTCCGCGCGGTCATCGAAGGCGCCCGTCGCGCCTCCGGCGGCTTCGGCAAGGAAACCGTCCTCTTCCTCGACGAGATCCACCGCTTCAGCAAGGCGCAGCAGGACTCCCTGCTGCCCGCCGTCGAGAACAGGTGGGTGACCCTGATCGCGGCCACCACCGAGAACCCGTACTTCTCGGTGATCTCGCCGCTGCTCTCCCGCTCCCTCCTGCTCACGCTGGAACCGCTCACGGACGACGACGTACGGGCGCTGCTGAAGCGGGCGCTGACCGAGGAACGGGGCCTGGGCGACGCGGTCGCGCTACCCGAGGACGCCGAGGCGCACCTGCTGCGCATCGCGGGCGGCGACGCCCGCCGGGCGCTCACCGCGCTGGAGGCGGCGGCCGGTGCCGCCCTCGCCAAGGGCGAGCCGGAGATCACCCTCGCCACCGTGGAGGAGACGGTCGACCGGGCGGCGGTGAAGTACGACCGCGACGGAGACCAGCACTACGACGTGGCCAGCGCGCTGATCAAGTCGATCCGCGGCTCGGACGTGGACGCGGCGCTGCACTATCTGGCGCGGATGATCGAGGCGGGGGAGGACCCCCGGTTCATCGCCCGGCGCCTGATGATCTCGGCGAGCGAGGACATCGGCCTCGCGGATCCCACGGCGCTGCCCCTCGCGGTCGCCGGGGCCCAGGCCGTCGCCATGATCGGCTTCCCCGAGGCGGCGCTCACCCTCAGCCATGTGACGATCGCGCTGGCGCTCGCCCCCAAGTCGAACGCCGCGACCACGGCGATCTTCGCCGCCCGGGCGGACGTACGGAACGGGCTGGCGGGCCCGGTCCCCTCGCATCTGCGCGACGGCCACTACAAGGGCGCGGCGAAGCTGGGCCACGCCCAGGGCTATGTGTACCCGCACGACGTCCCGGGCGGTATCGCCGCCCAGCAGTACGCGCCGGACGCCATCCACGGCAAGCGGTACTACGAACCGACGCGGTACGGCACGGAGGCGCGGTACGCGGACGTGGTGGAGAAGGTCCGCGAGCGGCTGCGCGGTGAGTCCACCGCGTAGTCAGTCGTGTGCCGCCGCCTCGAAGAGCGTGTGCATGGAGCGGCGCAGCCCCTGGATGTCGCGTACGGGCTCGGGGAAGTCGAAGCGCGCGTCGAAGGAGGCGCCCGCCGCGTCCCGGCACCGCACCCGCAGCCCGAACCGGTCCAGCGCCAGTGGCACCACGCGTCGCACGGCGTGCGGACCGTCGCCCGCGCGGTGGCCGAGGAGGGTGCTCAGCGACCGGACCTGTTCGTCGTGCGCGGCGGCCAGGTGCTGGAGCAGTTCGGTCTCGTACGCGGCGAGCGGGTCGGGCCGGGCGTGCGCGAAGTCGTCGGGGTCGACGACTTCGTCCCCCCACAGGTCGTCGACGTACACCTCGCCGACCTCCAGGCGCAGCATCATGTGGCCGGGCGCGGCGATGCCGGGCGCGCAGGTCAGCCGGCCGGAGATCCGGGCCCGGCCGCGGATGCGGTGGGGGACGGCGACCGGTGCGACGTCGGTGAGCTCCAGTACGGCGGGCAGCTCGTCCGCCCGGGCATGGGTGGCGGCCCGCACGGGCGGGGAGCCGGCGGGGAAGAGCAGGAAGACCTCGCCGTCCGCGGAGACGGTCCGGGCGTCCGGGGCCAGCTGGTCGGGGCGGGCCCCCTCCGTCCCCGGCACGACGAGCGTCGCGGAGCATGTACTCTGTACGAGAGTTCGTGTGCGCTCGGCTGCTGACGGCATCCGGGCGGTTTCAAGCCCGCTGGGACGCGGCTGACCATGAGCTGATCGGACCTCCGTCACATCGATGCTCCGCGCTGCGTGAGCGTCGCTCTTTGTGTTGTCGTCTGTGATGCGCGTGGTGTTCCCAGGGCTCGACATGCGATCTCTTTGATTAAGGTAAGCCTAACCTAACCTATATCGGAGGTCTGGAGAACGTGCCTAACCAGTCGCGTCCCAAGGTCAAGAAGTCGCGTGCGCTCGGTATCGCGCTGACGCCGAAGGCTGTCAAGTACTTCGAGGCTCGTCCCTACCCGCCGGGTGAGCACGGCCGTGGCCGCAAGCAGAACTCGGACTACAAGGTCCGTCTGCTCGAGAAGCAGCGTCTGCGCGCCCAGTACGACATCAGCGAGCGCCAGATGGCCCGCGCCTACGACCGCGCCAAGAAGGCCGAGGGCAAGACGGGTGAGGCGCTGGTCGTCGAGCTCGAGCGCCGTCTCGACGCCCTGGTCCTGCGTTCGGGCATCGCCCGCACCATCTACCAGGCCCGCCAGATGGTCGTCCACGGCCACATCGAGGTCAACGGCCAGAAGGTCGACAAGCCGTCGTTCCGCGTCCGTCCCGACGACGTCGTGATGGTCCGCGAGCGCAGCCGTGACAAGACCCTGTTCCAGGTCGCCCGCGAGGGTGGCTTCGCCGCCGACGGTGAGACCCCGCGCTACCTGCAGGTCAACCTGAAGGCCCTGGCCTTCCGCCTCGACCGCGACCCGAACCGCAAGGAAATCCCGGTCATCTGCGACGAGCAGCTGGTCGTCGAGTACTACGCCCGCTGACCCCGGCGTAGCACTCCCGCGGTTTCCAGCCCGCCGCTTCGCGCCCTCTCCGGGCGCCGAAGCGGCGGGCTTCCGCGTTCCGGGGCTTCTGCCCGGCCCGGTTCGTCTGTCGGCCGGTCGCGCCGGCCCGTTCCTCGGATGACCCGCGGTCGGCACTCCGGCCCGTGGCGCGGCCGTGCGGGGTCCCCGCAGGCGGTCGGCGGCGCTGGAAGGGCTCCCCATCCGGCGTGCCCGAGGGGCCGCCGACCACCGGACGGTGACCGCGCCCCGGGAAACGGCAACCAACCCGGCCTTGTCCGCGCACCGCCCCCGCTCACCGCGAGTCGCGGCCCCCGCGGCGCGCAGGCGCGGAGTCCACGCACGACTGCGGGACCACCCGCTTCGCGGGGCGCCCCGCCAGGGCCCGGGCCACCGCCGCGTCCTTGGACAGGGCGCCGCCCTCCGCGACGTACGACCGGAAACGCTCGGGCCCCAGCTCCTCGCCCGCCCGTTGTTCGCACAGGGCGCGGGGCGCGCCGAAGTAGCCGGAGCCGAACAGTGGCAGGCCGACCGCCTCCCACATCGGCCCGGCCGCCCCCTGGAGGACCGCCGCCTCCGCCGGGTCGCCCTCGCCGGCCGTCACCAGGGCCAGCAGCTCGATGGCCAGGACCAGCCCCACCAGGTCGTTGAACGTGTGGTCGATGGTGATGCACTCGCCCAGCAGCTCGCGGGCCTCCCCGTGCTCGCCGCGGGTCCACGCCGCATACGCCAGGACGTACAGCGCGTACGCCCGTGTCCACCGCTCGCCCCGGTCCTCGCAGATCTCCCGCACCTCCCGGCACAGCGCCACGGCCGTCCCCACTTCGCCCAGGAAGACCTTCGCCATCGCCAGTTCGACCTGCCCCATCAGCACCTGGCTGTTGAGCTCGCCCAGCTCGCGGTACGCGGTCAGCGCCCGCCCCAGCAGTTCCTCCGCGCGCGACATGTCGTCCGACAGCAGCGCGAGACAGCCCATGCGGTGGGTCGTGTACGCGGCGGCGAGCGCGTTGCCGGTACGGGCCGCGCCCTCGCCGCACTCGTGCAGCGCCGCCACCGCCGCCGTGTAGTCGCCCTGCAGGATCGCCACGTACCCCAGCACCCACAGCGCCCGCAGCCGCGCCTCGTCATGCCCCGACTCCAGCGCCACCGCCCGGTCCAGCCAGTGCCGCCCCTCCGCGAGCCGGCCGCACCCCACCCAGGAGAACCAGAGCGTCCCGGCCAGGTGCTGCGCCAGGTGCGCGTCGTCCGGCGCCTCCAGGCACAACTCCAGCGCCGCCCGCAGATTGGGCAGCGCGCCGTCGGCGCAGGCGGCCACCTCGGCCTGGCGCGGGCTGAACCACTCCAGCTCGCACCAGGTGGCCAGCCCCATGTACCAGTCGCGGTGGCGCCGCCGCATCCGCTCCTCGTCGCCCAGCGCGGCCAGCCACTCCGCCCCGTACGCCCGGACCGTGTCCAGCATCCGGTAGCGCGTGCCCGCGGGGGTCTCCTCCCGCGCCACCACGGACTGCGCCAGCAATTCGCCGAGGACGTCCAGCACCTCGTCGGCCGGCAACTCCGGGCCGCCGCACACGTACTCCACCGCCTCCAGGTCGAACGGGCCCGCGAAGACCGACAGCCGTGCCCACAGCAACCGCTCCTCGGGCGTGCACAGCTCATGGCTCCAGCCGATGGCCGTCCGCAGCGTCCGGTGCCGGGGCAGCGCCCCGCGCGCACCGGCGGTCAGCAGCCGGAACCGGTCGTCGAGCCGGTGCAGCACCTGTTCCACGGTGAGGACCGGCAGCCGGCCCGCGGCCAGCTCCAGCGCCAGCGGAATCCCGTCCAGGCGGCGGCACAGCTCCCGTACGGCGCCCGCGTCCTCGGCGTGGAAGCCGGGCAGCGCCGCGGTCGCGCGGTCGGTGAACAGCCGCACGGCGTCCTCTTCGGACATCGGCGCCAGCGCCATCACGGCCTCGCCGTCGAGCCGCAGCGGGCGGCGGGCCACGCCGAGCACGGTCAGGCCGGGGGAGCCGCGCAGCAACTCCCGTACGAGCCCCGCGCACTCCTCCACGAGATGCTCGAACCCGTCCAGGACGAGCAGCAGCCGCCGGCCGGCGAGGTGCTCGACCAGCACCTCCCGCGGCGGGCGGAGCGTATGGTCCGTCAGCCCGAGCGCGTCCAGCAGGGTGTGCTCCAGCAGTCGCGGATCGCGCAGCGGGGCGAGCTCCGCCAAGCAAACCCCATCGCAGTAGCGTTTCTCCACCGCTGCGGCCGTACGCACCGCCAGACGGGACTTCCCCACCCCTCCGACACCCACCACCGTGACGAGCCGGAACTCCGCCAGCAGCCGCGTCAGCTCCTCGCGTTCGCCGTCGCGTCCGACGAACCGGTTCAGCTCCGCCGGGAGATTGCTCCGTCGCATGGAACACGGAGCGTACTCACAGGGGAGCACTCCGTACAATCGGACCGCACAACTCCGGCTCCGCCCGGCCTTAATGCGGTACGGGGAGCGAGCGCCGTCGCGATAGGCTCGGAGGACGACTTTTCAAGACGTCCGACGAGCAGAGAGCGGTGCGCAGTGACCGGTGGAGAGGTTGCCGGGATCCTGGTGGCCGTCTTCTGGGCGATTCTGGTCTCCTTCCTGGCCGTGGTGCTGGTGAGGCTGGCACAGACGCTCAAGGCGACCACCCGGCTCGTGGCGGAGGTGACGGAGCAGGCGATTCCGCTGCTGACCGACGCGTCCGCGACCGTGCGCTCCGCGCAGACCCAGCTCGACCGGGTCGACGCCATCACGACGGACGTCCAGGAGGTCACCTCCAACGCCTCCGCGCTCTCCACCACGGTCGCCTCGACGTTCGGCGGCCCGCTGGTCAAGGTCGCGGCGTTCGGCTACGGCGTACGCCGGGCGATGAGCCGGAACGGGAACGACAAGCCTGCCGAGCAGCCCGGGCGTACGGTCATCGTCGGCCGTACGGTGCCGTCCGCCCGGACCGGCAGGAAGAAGCGGAAGGGCTGACGCAGGGATGTTCCGCCGTGCTTTCTGGTTCACCGCGGGCGCCGCTGCCGGCGTGTGGGCCACCACCAAGGTCAATCGCAAGCTCAAGCAGCTGACCCCCGAGAGCCTGGCCGCGCAGGCCGCCGACAAGGCGATCGAGACGGGCCACCGGCTCAAGGAGTTCGCGCTCGACGTCCGCGCGGGCATGCTCCAGCGCGAAGCCGAACTGGGCGAGGCGCTGGGCCTGCGGGCGCCGGCGGACGACCCCGCGCTCCCCGCGCCGCGCCGCGCCGCCGCGCTGGGGCGCGCCCAGGACCCGAACCCCCACAACCACTCGTACAACCGGAATGAGGACCACTGATGGAGTCGGCTGAAATCCGCCGCCGCTGGCTGAGCTTCTTCGAGGAGCGCGGGCACACCGTCGTCCCTTCGGCGTCGCTCATCGCGGACGACCCGACTCTGCTCCTCGTCCCCGCGGGCATGGTCCCGTTCAAGCCGTACTTCCTGGGTGAGGTCAAGCCTCCGTACCCGCGCGCCGCCAGCGTCCAGAAGTGCGTGCGCACGCCGGACATCGAGGAGGTCGGCAAGACCACCCGCCACGGCACGTTCTTCCAGATGTGCGGCAACTTCTCCTTCGGCGACTACTTCAAGGAAGGCGCCATCAAGCTCGCCTGGGAGCTGCTGACCGGCTCCGTCGAGCACGGTGGCTACGGCCTGGAGCCGGAGAAGCTCTGGATCACCGTCTACCAGGACGACGACGAGGCCGAGCAGATCTGGCGCGACGTCGTCGGCGTCCCCGCCGAGCGCATCCAGCGCCTGGGCAAGAAGGACAACTTCTGGTCCATGGGCGTCCCCGGCCCCTGCGGCCCCTGCTCCGAGATCAACTACGACCGCGGCCCCGAGTTCGGCGCCGAGGGCGGCCCGGCCGTCAACGACGAGCGCTACGTGGAGATCTGGAACCTGGTCTTCATGCAGTACGAGCGCGGCCAGGGCACCGGCAAGGACGACTTCGAGATTCTCGGCGACCTGCCGAGCAAGAACATCGACACGGGCCTCGGGCTCGAGCGTCTCGCGATGATCCTCCAGGGCGTACAGAACATGTACGAGACCGACACCCTGAAGGTCGTCATCGACAAGGCCACCGAACTGACCGGTGTGCGCTACGGCCAGGCCCATGAGAGCGACGTCTCCCTGCGCGTGGTGGCCGACCACATGCGGACGTCCGTGATGCTCATCGGCGACGGCGTGATCCCGGGCAACGAGGGCCGCGGCTATGTGCTGCGCCGCATCATGCGCCGCGCCATCCGCAACATGCGCATGCTCGGCGCCTCCGGCCCGGTCGTCGGCGAGCTCGTCGACACCGTCATCCGCACGATGGGCGAGCAGTACCCCGAGCTGGAGACCGACCGCAAGCGCGTCGAGACCGTCGCGCTCGCCGAGGAGGCCGCCTTCCTCAAGACCCTGAAGGCCGGCACCAACATCCTCGACACCGCCGTCACGGAGACCAAGGCCTCCGGTGGCAAGGTCCTGCCCGGCGACAAGGCGTTCCTGCTCCACGACACCTGGGGCTTCCCGATCGACCTCACCCTGGAGATGGCCGCCGAGCAGGGGCTGTCCGTGGACGAGGACGGTTTCCGCCGCCTGATGAAGGAGCAGCGGGAGCGCGCCAAGGCCGACGCCCGGGCCAAGAAGACCGGCCACGCCGACGTCTCCGCGTACCGCGAGATCGCCGACGGCAACGGCGCCACCGAGTTCACCGGCTACACCAACACCGAGGGCGAGACCACCGTCGTCGGCCTGCTCGTCAACGGTGTCCCCTCGCCCGCCGCCACCGAGGGCGACGAGGTCGAGGTCGTCCTCGACCGCACCCCGTTCTACGCCGAGGGCGGTGGCCAGCAGGCCGACACCGGCCGGATCAAGCTGCACAGCGGCGCGGTCATCCAGGTCCGCGACGTCCAGCAGCCGGTCCCCGGCGTCTCCGTGCACAAGGGCTCGGTCCAGGTCGGCGAGGTGACGGTCGGCGCCACGGCGTACGCCACCATCGACGTCACGCGCCGCCGCGCCATCGCCCGCGCCCACAGCGCCACCCACCTCACCCACCAGGCGCTGCGCGACGCCCTCGGCCCCACGGCCGCCCAGGCCGGCTCCGAGAACGCCCCGGGCCGCTTCCGCTTCGACTTCGGTTCGCCGTCCGCCGTGCCCGGCACGGTCCTCACCGACGTCGAGCAGAAGATCAACGAGGTCCTCGCCCGGGAGCTCGACGTCCACGCCGAGGTCATGCCGATCGACGAGGCCAAGCGGCAGGGCGCCATCGCCGAGTTCGGCGAGAAGTACGGCGAGAAGGTCCGCGTCGTCACCATCGGCGACTTCTCCAAGGAGCTGTGCGGCGGTACGCACGTCCACAACACCGCCCAGCTGGGCCTGGTGAAGCTGCTCGGCGAGTCGTCGATCGGCTCCGGCGTGCGCCGCATCGAGGCCCTCGTCGGCGTCGACGCGTACAACTTCCTCGCCCGGGAGCACACGGTCGTCGCCCAGCTCCAGGAGCTGGTCAAGGGCCGCCCCGAGGAGCTGCCCGAAAAGATCTCCGCCATGCTCGGCAAGCTGAAGGACGCCGAGAAGGAGATCGAGAAGTTCCGCGCCGAGAAGGTGCTCCAGGCCGCCGCCGGCCTGGTCCAGGGCGCCAAGGACATCCGTGGCGTGGCCGTCGTCACCGGCCAGGTGCCGGACGGCACCTCCGCCGACGACCTGCGCAAGCTGGTCCTCGACGTGCGCGGCCGCATCCCGGGCGACCGCCCGGCCGTCGTCGCCCTGTTCACCACGGCGAACGGCCGCCCGCTCACGGTCATCGCCACCAACGAGGCGGCCCGCGAGCGCGGTCTGAAGGCCGGCGAGCTGGTCCGTACGGCCGCCAAGACCCTCGGGGGCGGCGGTGGCGGCAAGCCGGACGTCGCCCAGGGCGGCGGTCAGAACCCCGCGGCCATCGGCGAGGCCATCGACGCCGTCGAGCGCCTCATCGAGGAAACCGCCTGATGAGACGGGGCCGTCGCCTCGCGATCGACGTCGGGGACGCCCGGATCGGGGTCGCCTCGTGCGACCCCGACGGGGTCCTCGCGACGCCGGTGGAGACCGTGCCGGGACGGGACGTCCCGGCCGCCCACCGGCGGCTGAAACAGATCGCCGAGGAGTACGAACCGATCGAGATCGTGGTCGGGCTGCCTCGCTCCCTCAGCGGGGGCGAGGGCCCGGCCGCGGCCAAGGTCCGGGCCTTCGTCCAGGAGCTCGCCCGCTCCGTCGCACCGGTGCCGGTGCGGCTGGTCGACGAGAGGATGACCACAGTGACGGCCAGTCAGGGCCTGCGCGCCTCGGGTGTGAAGTCCAAAAAGGGACGGTCTGTCATCGATCAGGCAGCCGCTGTGATCATCCTTCAGAACGCTCTTGAGTCTGAACGGGTATCCGGTAATCCGCCCGGAGAGAGCGTCGAAGTGGTCATCTGATCGCGATACGGTAACGTTCCGCGCGATGCGGCGGCGTTCGAACAGCCGCCGCACAGCGTAGAGGCGGATCGTCCGGAAGCCTCGCGGCCGTTTGGGGATCGATGACTGGATATGGACGGGGCCCCGGCTCCGAACCGTGGCATCCCGAGGACCCGCTGTACGGGGACCCGGGATGGGGAGGTCAGCAGGCAGCCGACGGCCGGCAGTACTACGAGCAGCAGCAGTCACAGCGGCAGTCGCCGCAGCAGTACGGCGGCGGACAGTACGGCGAGCAGCAGCACGCCGACCAGCAGCACGCCGACCAGCCCTACGGCGGCGACCAGCAGCACCAGCAGCATCAGCAGGAATACGCCTCGCCGGGCTACCAGGCCCAGCAGCACTACGGCGGGCAGGAGTACGAGGGCGGCTGGGACACCGGCCAGCAGGCCGCGATGCCGTACGGAACGCCGCCCGCCCCCGCCGGCCCCTACGCCGACCAGGGCCCCGACCACTACGGGACGCCCGATGCCTACCCGCCGCCGCAGCCCCCGGGCCAGCGGCGGCCGGCCGAGCCGCAACCGGCGTACGAAGAGCCGCAGCGGTCCCAGGAGCCGGAGGAGGACGATCACCCCTTCTTCGGGGGCGGCGGTGACGACCGCGAGGGTGACGACGCCGAGCCGGCGGGGACCCGGCGGGAGCGCCGCGGCAAGCCGAAGAAGCCCAAGAAGAAGAGCCGCAACGGCGTGGCCTGCCTGGTCGTGGCGCTCGTCCTGGTGGGCGGCGCGGGCGGCGTGGCGTACTTCGGTTACCAGTTCTGGCAGAGCCAGTTCGGCGCGGCCCCCGACTTCGAGGGCACGGGCACCGACGAGACCGTCGAGGTCGAGATCCCGCAGGGCGCCGGCGGCTACGAGATCGCGAGCATCCTGGTCAAGAACGGCGTCGTGAAGAGCCAGGGCGCCTTCGTCTCCGCCCAGGACCGGAACCCCGACGGCAAGAAGATCCAGGCCGGCGTCTACACCCTCAAGAAGGGCATGTCCGCGGCGAGCGCCGTCGAACTGATGCTCAAGCCGTCCAGCCACAACTCCCTCATCATCGCCGAGGGCCGGCGCAACGCGTGGGTGTACGAGGAGATCGACAAGCGTCTTCAGCTCGAACCCGGCACCACCAAGTCGGTGGCCAGGGCGAAGGTCGAGAACCTCGGCCTGCCGGAGTGGGCCACCGGCCATCCCGACGTCAAGGACCCGCTGGAAGGGTTCCTCTTCCCGGCCAGTTACCCGGTCGCCAAGGGCAACAAGCCGGAAGACGTCCTCAAGAAGATGGTCGCCCGCGCGAACGCGGAGTACGAGAAGCACGACCTCCAGGCGAAGTCCAAGGCCCTGGGCCTGAAGGGCCCGTGGGAGCTCCTCACGGTCGCCAGCCTCGTCCAGGTAGAGGGCAAGACGAAGGACGACTTCCGCAAGATGGGCGAGGTCGTCTACAACCGGCTCAAGCCCACCAACACGGAGACCAACCAGCTGCTCCAGTTCGACTCGGCCTTCAACTATCTGAAGGGCGAGAGCAACATCGAGATCAGCGAATCCGAGATCAACAGCAACCAGGACCCGTACAACACCTACACCCAGAAGGGCCTCACCCCCGGCCCCATCAGCAACCCGGGTGAGGAGGCGCTGAACGCCGCCATGAACCCGACGAAGGACGGCTGGATGTACTTCGTCGCGACCGACGGCATGCACAAGACGGAGTTCGCGAAGACGCACGCCGAATTCCTGAAACTGAAGGACAAGTTCAATGACAACCAGGGCAGCGACTGACGCCCGGAGGGCCGCCGTCCTCGGATCGCCCATCGCCCACTCCCTCTCCCCGGTCCTGCACCGGACGGCCTACGCGGAGCTGGGCCTCACCCACTGGACGTACGACCGGTACGAGGTGGACGAGGCCGCGCTGCCCGGGTTCTTCGAGAGGCTGGACGCGTCCTGGGCGGGACTGTCGCTGACCATGCCGCTGAAGCGGGCCGTCATCCCGCTGCTCGACGAGATCACCCCGACGGCCCGCTCCGTCGAGGCCGTCAACACGGTCGTCCTCACCGACGACGGCCGCAGCATCGGCGGCAACACCGACATCCCCGGCATGATCGCCGCACTGTACGAGCGGGGGGTGGAGAAGGTGGAGACCGCCGCCGTCCTCGGCGCGGGCGCCACCGCGTCGTCCGCGCTCGCCGCGCTGTCCAGAGTCTGTACGGGGCCGGTGACCGCGTACGTACGCAGTGAGACCCGGGCCGCCGAGATGCGCGGCTGGGGGGAGCGGCTGGGCGTGGCGGTCCGTACGGCCGGCTGGGACCGGGCCGCCGAGGCGCTGCGGGCGCCGCTCGTCATCGCCACGACGCCCGCCGGGACCACCGACGCGCTCACCGCCGCCGTCCCCGAGCGGCCCGGCACCCTCTTCGACGTGCTGTACGACCCGTGGCCGACGGCGCTCGCGGCCGCCTGGTCGGCGCGCGGCGGGGCCGTCGTCGGAGGCCTCGACCTGCTCGTCCACCAGGCCGTGCTCCAGGTGGAGCAGATGACCGGATGGGCGCCCGCGCCGATCGCGGCCATGAGGACGGCCGGAGAGCGGGCCCTGCACGGCGGGTGAGCGCCGGGCCATGGGGCCTTTCCCGCGTTAGGGGGCCTCGGGACCGTCCCTTCCCGGCGAAGTCGGCGTCCGACTGCTGGACCGGCACCAGGTACGGGGCCGGGACGTGGGAGGATCAGGGGTGAGGCGGGCCAGGCCGCGCACCCGGTCGCGCCGTTGCAGTCGAGGCGCGAAGCATGAGGAGCACCGTTGAGCAGGTTGCGCTGGCTGACCGCGGGGGAGTCGCACGGCCCCGCACTGGTGGCGACGCTGGAGGGCCTCCCCGCCGGTGTCCCGATCACCACGGAGATGGTGGCCGACCACCTGGCCCGGCGCCGCCTCGGCTATGGACGCGGCGCGCGGATGAAGTTCGAGCGCGACGAGGTCACCTTCCTCGGCGGCGTGCGCCACGGGCTGACCATGGGCTCACCGGTCGCCGTGATGGTGGGCAACACCGAGTGGCCCAAGTGGGAGAAGGTCATGGCGGCCGACCCGGTCGACCCGGCCGAGCTCGCCGAACTGGCCCGTAACGCCCCGCTGACCCGCCCGCGCCCCGGCCACGCCGACCTCGCGGGCATGCAGAAGTACGGCTTCGACGAGGCACGCCCGATCCTGGAGCGCGCCAGCGCCCGTGAGACGGCGGCCCGCGTCGCGCTGGGCGCGGTGGCCCGTTCGTACCTGAAGGAGACGGCCGGCATCGAGATCGTGTCGCACGTCGTCGAGCTGGCCGCCGCCAAGGCCCCGTACGGCGTGTACCCGACGCCCGCCGACGTCGAGAAGCTGGACGCCGACCCGGTGCGCTGCCTGGACGCCGACGCGTCGAAGGCGATGGTCGCCGAGATCGACCAGGCCCACAAGGACGGCGACACCCTCGGCGGCGTCGTCGAGGTCCTCGCGTACGGCGTGCCCGTCGGCCTGGGCTCGCACGTCCACTGGGACCGCCGTCTGGACGCCCGGCTGGCCGCCGCGCTCATGGGCATCCAGGCCATCAAGGGCGTCGAGGTCGGTGACGGCTTCGACCTGGCCCGCGTGCCCGGCTCCAAGGCGCACGACGAGATCCTCGCCACCGACGAGGGCATCAAGCGCGCCTCCGGCCGCTCCGGCGGTACCGAAGGCGGCCTGACCACCGGCGAGCTGCTGCGCGTACGGGCCGCGATGAAGCCCATCGCGACCGTGCCCCGCGCGCTCAAGACCATCGACGTCGCCACCGGCGAGCCCGCCGCCGCCCACCACCAGCGCTCCGACGTGTGCGCCGTCCCGGCCGCCGGCATCGTCGCCGAGGCGATGGTCGCCCTCGTCCTCGCGGACGCCGTCGCGGAGAAGTTCGGCGGTGACTCCGTCCCCGAGACCCGCCGCAACGTCCGCTCCTACCTCGACAACCTCCAGATCCGGTGAGCACCGGCCCGCTGATCGTCCTGGTCGGGCCCATGGGCTCCGGCAAGTCCACCGTGGGCGCGCTGCTGGCCGAGCGGCTCGGCGCGCCCTACCGGGACACGGACGCCGACATCGTGGCCGCCCAGGGACGCGAGATCTCCGACATCTTCGTGGAGGACGGCGAGGAGCACTTCCGCGCGCTGGAGCGGGAAGCCGTACGGGCCGCCGTCGCCGAGCACACGGGCATCCTCGCCCTCGGCGGCGGCGCCATCCTCGCCCCCTCCACCCGCGCGCTGCTCGCCGGGCTGCCGGTCGTCTACCTGTCGATGGACGTCGAGGAAGCGGTCCGGCGCGTCGGCCTCAACACCGCCCGCCCGCTGCTCGCCGTCAACCCGCGCCGCCAGTGGCGCGAGCTGATGGAGGCCCGCAGGCACCTGTACACCGAAGTCGCCCGGGTCGTCGTGGCCACCGACGACCGGACCCCTGAAGAGGTCGCCCAGGCGATCCTCGACGCACTCGAATTGAAGGACGTATGACTGACCAGGCAGTGACCCGTATCCAGGTCGGCGGCACGGCCGGCACCGACCCGTACGAGGTACTGGTCGGCCGGCAGCTGCTCGGCGAACTCCCCGCCCTCGTCGGCCCCAGGGCCCAGCGCGTCGCCGTCATCCACCCCGAGGCGCTCGCCGAGACCGGCGAGGCCCTGCGCGCCGACCTCGCCGACCAGGGGTACGAGGCGGTCGCCATCCAGGTGCCGAACGCCGAGGAGGCCAAGACCGCCGAGGTCGCCGCGTACTGCTGGAAGGCGCTCGGCCAGACCGGGTTCACCCGCACCGACGTCATCATCGGTGTCGGTGGCGGCGCCACCACCGACCTCGCCGGGTTCGTCGCGGCGACCTGGCTGCGCGGCGTGCGCTGGATCGCGGTCCCCACCACCGTCCTGGCGATGGTCGACGCGGCCGTCGGCGGCAAGACCGGCATCAACACCGCCGAGGGCAAGAACCTCGTCGGCGCCTTCCACCCCCCGGCCGGCGTCCTGTGCGACCTCGCCGCGCTCGACTCGCTGCCCGTCCACGACTACGTCAGCGGACTGGCCGAGATCATCAAGGCCGGCTTCATCGCCGACCCGGTGATCCTCGACCTGATCGAGTCCGACCCGGCCGCCGCCCGCACTCCCACCGGCCCGCACACCGCCGAGCTCATCGAACGCTCCATCCGCGTCAAGGCCGACGTCGTCTCGTCCGACCTCAGGGAATCCGGCCTGCGCGAGATCCTCAACTACGGCCACACCCTCGCCCACGCCATCGAGAAGAACGAGCGCTACAAGTGGCGCCACGGCGCCGCCGTCTCCGTCGGCATGGTCTTCGCCGCCGAACTCGGCCGCCTCGCCGGACGGCTCGACGACGCCACCGCCGACCGCCACCGCACCGTCCTGGAGTCCGTCGGCCTCCCGCTCACCTACCGCGGCGACCAGTGGCCCAAGCTGCTGGAGACCATGAAGGTCGACAAGAAGTCCCGCGGCGACCTGCTGCGCTTCATCGTCCTCGACGGCCTCGCCAAGCCGACCGTTCTCGAGGGCCCCGACCCGGCCGTCCTCGTCGCCGCCTACGGGGAGGTCGCCGCGTGAGCCGCACGGTGTACGTCCTCAACGGACCCAACCTCGGCCGCCTCGGCTCGCGCGAACCGGACGTGTACGGCTCCACCTCGTACACCGGACTCATCTCCGCCTGCCGGACCCTCGGCAAGGAACTCGGCTTCGACGTCGACGTACGGGAGACGAACGACGAGGGCGAAATGATCCGCTGGCTCCACGAGGCGGCCGACGGTTCGATTCCGGTCATCCTCAACCCGGGGGCCTTCACCCACTACTCGTACGGAATGAGGGACGCGGCCGCCCAGCGCACCGCCCCCCTCATCGAGGTCCACATCTCCAACCCGTACACCCGTGAGGCGTTCCGGCACACCTCCGTCGTCGCCGCCGTCGCCAGCGGCACCATCGCCGGCTTCGGCATCGGCTCCTACCGCCTCGCCCTGCGCGCCCTCGCCGACGAGCTCAACGGCTGACCGGACCCCACCCGGCCGTTTCCCACAGAGGCGGCCGGTAAGGGTACGGTTCGGTAACGGGCGACCCGAACGCCCGCCCGACCAGCGCCAATCGGACGAGACGGAGTGGCACCGGATGCAGCACGCAGTGGGGGCTCCGCTGCCGCCCCACCAGCCGGGGCACGCGGCCACCTGGACCCACCAGGCCCATCCACCGCTTCCCCAGCCACCCACCCCCCACGGGCCGCCACCGCCCATCCCGCCCGCCCCGGGATGGAGCACCCCTCCCCGGGACACCACCGGCCACATCCCGCTGCCCCCCGGCGGCCCCGTGCCCGTCCCCGCCGCACCACCCACCGGCACCGGCAATGCCACCCTCGCCGTCCTGCTCATCGGCCCGGCCGGCGCGGGCAAGACCACCGTCGCCCGGTACTGGGCGCGGAACCGCCGCGTACCCACCGCGCACATCAGCCTCGACGACGTACGCGAATGGGTCTGCGCCGGCTTCGCCGACCCCCAGGACGGCTGGAACGACCAATCCGAGGCCCAGTACCGCCTCGCCCGCCGCACCTGTGGCTTCGCCGCCCGCAACTTCCTCGCCAACGGCATCTCCTGCATCCTCGACGACGCCGTCTTCCCCGACCGCCCCGTCGTCGGCCTCGGCGGCTGGAAACGACACGTCGGCCCCGGACTGCTCCCCGTCGTGCTCCTCCCCGGACTCGAGATCGTCCTGGAACGCAACGCCGAACGCACCGGCAACCGCCGCCTCTCCGACGACGAGGTCGCCGGCATCCACGGCCGCATGGCCGGCTGGTACGGCTCCGGACTCCCGATCATCGACAACTCCACGTACGACGTCGAAACCACCGCCCGCGTCCTCGACGACGTGCTCGCCCGGACGCTGGCCGGCTCCTGAGGGGCTCGGTTCGCCTCCGGGGCGCCAAAGAGTGCTCGGGTCCCTCGTTCCTCGGGACCCTCCGCGCTCCCCCCCTGCCTTCGGCGGGGGGACCCCCATCCCTTTCGACACAGCCGCGCCCCTTCGGCTCACTCGCCGTCAGGCCCTTCCCGGCACCGGCGGCCCCCCACCACCGCTCACCCGCACCCGGCAGACGGCGCAGGGGTGGGGCCGTGCGGGGTCGTCCCCGCAGCGAGCCGGCGGCGAGGGCTGGGCACTCAATGCAACGTTCTTGCGACCGCCGGCTCCGTGGGGGTGCCC